>JABWBA010000001.1 GCA_013360745.1 Chthonomonadales bacterium
CTGAGCATCTCATTGGCGAGTATCTCCGCGTCGATCAGGGATGGCATGACTATCCTGTACGAATGGTCCTGTATTCGGTCCATCCAGCATACCTGACCCGGGGCGGTGTCTGTATGACCTCGACGTTTCGCGCCTGGTGTCCGGATCGGATCACAGGCGCCAGCCCGCCGCCAATCAGCGATGGTCTCTGAGTAGGGTACTGTCTATGATCTAGTAACGGTCTCGACCCGAGGGGCGGGCAACTCGATCGTATACGGCGAGGACGGAAGGAACGTGACGACGGTGCGCTGGGACATCGAAGCGCTAATACCGGATTGGTCTGCGTGTACCCTCTGAAACCAGGGTGCGCGTGGAGCCCGTACCTGAGCGGCAAGGTCCGTTAGCCGTTCGTGTCCGATGCGCGTATACCGACTCTGACATCCCAAAGGGGCGAATCCAGCGATCCGCCCGTCTGGCGTAGACGGGCGCTGATCGCGTGTATGTTTCTGATCACCTCGGCTCTCGGCTTCCTCCAGCCTTTCGTGCCGATCTACCTTCAGGCAGCCGCGCTATCACGCGCTGAGATCGGCTTGATCTCCGGTCTTGGCACGGGAGCAGCGCTGTTGATCCAGCCGGTTCTGGGACGTTTATCAGACCGCCGGGATGCACGTCGATCGCTCATGGTGGCGTGTGCGTTGACGGCGTCGTTCGCGTTCACGTGCTACCGTTTCGCGAACGGTCTATGGGCTTTCGTGGCATTGAGCGCGATCGGCATCAATGGAACGATGTATCTGAACGCGGCCACGGGAGTGATGATCGCCCGCATCTCGCCGCGGGGCGCCGGAGGACGGACCTATGCCTCGTACCGGGTATGGGGTTCGGTCGGTTATATCGTGGTCGCCCTCGCCGCTGGATGGCTCCTCCATCTTTTTCGAACGGATACATCTCGTTCGATGGATCGCAGTATGTTGGCGCCGGTGTTCGCGTACGGCCCGATCATCTTCGTTCTCGTGGCAGTGTCGGCCTTGTTTACCCCCGATCGACGCGCTACGGTCGACGACACCCCTGTCCTGGGCCCTGAAAGGGGTCATCCGACACGACCAGATCGAGAGCGGGCGATGCGCCGCTTTCTTACTGCCTTCTTCCTATACCAGTTCTCGTTATATGGCGCCTCCGCCTACCTCAGCCTGTATATGCAGGAGCTTGGGGCCGGACCCCTGTGGGTTACGGGAATGTTCGCGGGCGGCGTGGTCTGCGAGGTACTGGTGATGACTCGTATCGGCGGTGTCTCCGATCGACTGGGCCGCCGGCCTGTCCTCGCTGTAGCGTTTGTGGCGCTCCCAATCCGTCTTCTATGTTATATGCCCGCCACTGGTCCCGTTTGGGTGATGGTAGTGCAACTGCTCCATGGTCTCAACTTCGGGATTATGGGAGCCATTGCGGTCGTATACATCAATGATCTGGCATCCGACTCAGAGCGTGGGCGTGCCCAGGCGCGGTTGGCTGCGGCTGGCGGGCTGGCTTCTGCCGCAGGCCCTCTCCTGTGCGGATTAATCGCCCAGGCGTACGGTCTTGTTGCCATGTTCGGCGTTATGGCGGTCATTGGCGCCATTGGTGCGGTCTATTTCCTCAGCAGAGTTCCCGAGTCGCATCCGATACGTACCATGGAATCGAAGATCGAAGCTCGTTGACTTCCCTCTGATCCGAGTGCTATATTCACGCTCCGCGCCGGGTTGCCGAGGTATCGGTTAGTGCGGCTCGTTGCACGGTTCGTACGGTTGTGGACCATGGGGGAATGGGATGGAGGGTGGCGGGCTGCGCTCACCGCGCAGTTGGCGTGAACAGCAAGAGGAGCAGCAACGACGCGGCGTACGCCGGGTAATACGTACGCTGGCCGTTACCGTGTTCGTGATGTTGTTCGTTGTGGCTGGCGGTGTGTTCGGCGCGTTCTATTTCGGAAGCCGAACCATTCGTGACGCCCTGTGGAAGCACATCAGGGAGAACCCGTTCCAAAACCCGATGGCGCTCTACACCCCCGAGCGCCAGTTCGCCGGCGTTCGGTCCATGAACATTCTGGTTCTTGGCGTCGATCGCGACCTTGATAATCGCCGTCGAGTAATGAAAACGAACGGTCGGAGTGACTCCATTCTGATCGCCCGCGTGGATCTGGCTGGTAAGACGATCCGTGCTCTGACCATACCCAGGGATACCGCGGTTCATATTCCCGGGAGACGGGGACTGAGCAAGATCAACGCTGCACACAGCTTCGGTGGTCCGGAGCTGACGATCGATACCATCCGTGAGTGCTTCGGTATTCCGATCGATCATTATGTGACGATCAACTTCGACGGATTCTGTAAGGTCGTGGATGCCATCGGCGGTGTTGACTTGACGGTGGAAAAGCGTCTCAAGTACGACGATAACTGGGGAGGATTGCACATCAATCTGTATCCTGGATATCAGCATCTCAATGGATACCAGGCGATGGGCTACGTGCGGATGCGGCATTCTGATAGCGATGAGATGCGATCCAAACGGCAGCATGCGTTCCTTGAGGCAGTCCGCACGAAGCTAAAGAGCCCCGCCACGTTTCTCCGACTTCCCGGCGCCGTGGATCGTCTGGCAGACAGCCTCAAACGCTCGCCGAATCTCACTCTAGAACAGATGTTCGCGCTGGCGAACTTCGCACGAGGTCTGCCCAAAGACAGGATCGAGGTCGTTACTCTGCCATCAGAGGAAGGGAGGAGCTATGTGAGTGTCAATCGCACAGACGCCGAAGCCCTGATCAACAGGCTGTTCTTCCCGGGCTCCGCGAGTGGCGTCCGACTCGATGTGCCGGATCCCAGTACCGTCGCCGCGTTGAACGGGGAATACCGACGTCACCGCACCAGGCGATCATCTGGTAATGCAGGGGTGAACGGTGATTCAGGCGCCTCCGATTCTTCAGGTGATCCATCGAACGTCGATGGGCTCAGTGACCCAGACACCGCCGATGGTGTCAGCTCAGGAGAGAACGGGATGTCTGACCACACGGATAATCCGCCCTCTACCGATCCAACGCCTATGAACCACGACCCTCAGGAGGAACCGCCCCATGCTTCGGATCAGCCCTGAAGCCGTTCCGTTCTCACCGGTGACGATGGAAGGAGCCAGCGGATGCGAGATACGAGAGTTGATCACGGCGGCGGATGGCGCCCCAACATTCGCGATGCGACACTTCGAGATCGCCACCGGCGGACACACGCCATACCACAGCCATCCATGGGAACACGAGGTCTATATTCTGAGCGGTTCCGGATACCTGCGAATCGTAGATGGGCACCGACCGTTCACTCAGGGTGATGCCGTCTACGTCGCTCCTGGTGAGGAACATTCGTTTGTTAACGATGGAAGCGAACCCCTTCAGTTTCTCTGCATGATTCCGGTCGCCGAGGCCTGTTGTCGGTAGGTCAGCGTCGAACGCGTACGACTATATACATTCGCCATTCCTACGCCATTACGGCGTCGGCCTGGCAGATGATGGGCGAACCTCGATCGTAACCGCGATCTCTGGCTGAACGAATAGCAGCTGCGCGCGTATACGTTCCATCGGAATCCGGAATACTTCGGAAACACATTCGGCATAGCTGCGTATCTGCGGTGCAAGAAGCTCGGCGCGCGTGGCCACGGCGTCGGCGCCTATCATATCTGTCTTGAAGTCCGTAATCGTCGCGACGGAACCTGTCGGCTCTCTTGTCACAACCATCCGATCTACACGACCCCGCACGAGTGAGCCTCGAATGCGTGCGGTGATGGCATGCTCCCTGAAGAGAACCGCCTCGATCCCGGGTCGAGATAGTGTTGCGGTGACTGCGGGGCTTCGCAGCATGCGATGATAGTCTTCGAGGAACCCTTCGGCCCACTCAGGCTTACGATGCGGCAGCGTTATTCTGGCGATATCCAGCAGCTGATCTGTACCAGGGACGCCATCCTCGATCCATTCGATTTGCTGAAGCCACCCATGGAGGAGCGTGCCTCGATCCCTTGCGTCTCGGTTCATACCGAAAAGTGATCGGATCGCGTCTGTATGCTCTCTGGCCGCGCTCGACGGCGATAGATCAGGCCAGCGACGGCGCGGCGATCGGCATGCAAAAACGACCCGCTCGGGAGCAACCTGTTCGATGATCGGCCCAGAGTCGATGGCGGAATCCCCAGCGCCGCCGAGATCAAGATCGCCAACGCGATGATCGTAATCCTCCGCCTCATTCGGGATATCGAGAGCACCGCGAACGATATCGCCCAGTGTCGGTTTGCCCGTCGCTGAGGCGGTCCCATCCGGTTTCAGTTTTTTGGGTGGTATCAGCATGTAGAGTGCGTTTCGTGGTCGTGTCATTGCGACATAGAGCAGATTGAGCTCATCACCCAGGATCCGCTGGTGGTACCGTTGATGCGCGGATACTAGCTCCGGCGAACACGCTCTGATGCTCTCCGCTGCATACGGGTAGATCGCGGTGATCGGCCCTGTCTCGGTCTGCCTTACGATCATGACCGGTGGGGTCTTTGCGGGGATCGTCCTCTGGAGTTCAGGTAAGATCACGACATCGAACTCAAGCCCTTTTGCCTGGTGGATCGACATGACCCGGACAGGAGAGGGCACGGAGTCTCGGAGGGTACGGGTTCGGATCATATCGACGAACTCAACCGGGCGGCGGCCCGGGCTCCGGTCGTATTCATCCGCGGCTTCCACTAGCGAGGACAACCGTCTCGCACTTCGAGCGTCACTCCAGGGTGCGAGAAGACGGCATAACCAGCTAATCGTATGTCCCCAGCCGCGAGCGATCACGGATTCACGAAGAGCCAGGGCGGTACGATTTCGCTGATCGTCTGTGAACTCGGTAAAGCCTAGTTGAGCGCTCAGTGGTGAATGGAACACATGGAACGCCGCTGCATCCGATCCTGGATGGTCTGCGAAGGTGATCGCTGAGAGAACAAGCTCAACGGCGGGGTCATCGACGAGCGTGCCGGGACCTTCGAGACTGGCGTCGATGCCCTCGACCATCAGGCGGATCGCCAATCGTCTGGCATACTTATTCGTCCTCGTCAGGATGCCAACGGAGCTTCGAGGATGGTCGCGGATGATCTCGAGGATCTTCGTAACGCCCCAGGATTCGTATGGTGTGAATGCGCTGTCATGGTCCTCCCCGGGTTCAGCGTCGGATGTCGAGGGGAGGAGTACGGATCGAGGGGCGATGATGAGTTCCGCTAATCCAGACCGCGGGATTGCCGCGACGCTGCGGGTATACGCCTTCTGCCATCGCTCGAGCAACTCTGGATAGGCTGCAAGCGTGTGAGAACGTTTCAGCCCTCTGAATACCCTGTCAACGAAATCGAGGATGGTCTGAGACGATCGATAGCTCTGGTCGAGCTGCTCCCAATGGATATCCGCGACATCCTCATTCAGGGAGTCGAATATGGCGGCACAACCGCCGCGCCACCCGTAGATCGCTTGCTTGGTGTCGCCGACGAAGAATGCCGAGGACCTCTGGCGCTCGGGATGGGTATCTGAAGGCAGCAGCGAGCGAAGCGCCTCCCATTGTTCCCGGTTGGTATCTTGAAACTCATCGAGGAGCAGATGCTGCGGGTGGAACGGGAGGTGATAGGCGAGACTGGACCGCGGGATCGACTCGAGGAGATTAGCAAGCCGGAGCGGTACCTCAGAGAAGGGTATCTGTTCTGCTGCGGCTATCCGGCCCAGATAAGCCGGTGCGAACGCATGGATGACGTCCCTGAGAGCCTCGGTTTGGCGCTGGACCACCGTAAGGCTCTCGGACGCGGCAAGGCCGATTATCTGCCTGATGAAGGTTGCCGTTGTCTCCTCCAGCGCTACGCGACTATAGGAATCCAAACCACGCTGAACATTCCTGACGATAGTGGCTGCAAGGACGTCGGTCCAATGCCGTGCGGTGATCAGCTCAGCAAGGCATTTGAGCGCGTCTCGTACACGCTGATCCGAGTAAGCCTGCGCGTCAGCGATGAGCTCCTTAGAAAGCGTGAATAGATCGACTGGCTCAGCCTCTGGGATGGATAGAGCGCACCACGCCTCATCCGGCGCCGATCGGACATCGACGTACAGCGCTTCGATGCTGTTGTAGATTGTGTCTGCGATATTACGCTTCGGCTGTCCCCGATTGAGTCGCCAAACAAGGTCATCCAATCGTCCGGTCGGAAGTCCTGCAAGCGCATCATAGACAGCCGATTCGCGATATCGACGCGCCTCGCTGGACTCATCATCAATAGGGGTAGGACCGCCCGTGGCTCCAGCATCCATTGCCAGGGACCGCAGCATCTTCATGAAGAGGGCATCGATCGTCGAGATCTCGACCCTGTCGAGTTCGTTGCACAGACTCCGGAGAAGCCCGATGCAATCCTCGATGGAAAGAGGATGAACGGGGCGTCCACCGGTGAGCCATGTGCGTATCGGCGCGCAGTCGTCATTCAGGCGCTGCAACGCACCGTCGGAAGCCGCAGCCTCGGCTAGACGTGCCAGAATGCGCGTGAGGATCTCACCAGCGGCTTTACGGGTAAACGTTGTGGCGATAATCTGGGACGGGCGTGATCCGTCGGCGAGAAGCGCAAGATAGTGGACCGCGAGAGCATAGGTCTTACCGGTGCCGGCGGATGCACGAATGGCGCGAGCGAGCATGGCTACCTCCAGATGCTCGGCGCCCGCGCGATGAGGGCTTGTCTATACGGAGATCGATCCATACAGATACTGGAAAGGTCATCGTCCCAGGTGGGCACAACCATAGAGGGCGGCCAGAATACCCCGGCTCTCACCCCCCGGATAATCTCCTCGGCGCGATCAAGGGCTGATGCGTAGTCAGCATCGGTCCAGTCGGCGATCGCGAGTGGCGGACGATCCTCAGCGCCATCGAGAAGGATGTACCCAACCTTGATTGAAGACCCGGACGGGATTGGAGCGATCTGTCGGTACAGGGGAAGCTGCAGGTCCGTCCAGACTTTTGCGTTTCTGGGACCCTGGCGATGGGATTCCTCTGGTTCCGTGCGGCGGTCCGATGTCTTGAGGTCGAGGATCGCGTATTCGTTCGTATCATCCCGGTACTCGATCCGGTCGATTCTTCCCTGTATGCGAAACGGGATATCGTCCACCACGAGATCTTTTTCGGCGTCTACCTCGATCCACTCCTCTTTGGTGCGCCAACCGTCGAGGCTGCGCTTGCAGTGGAACTCCGCGTAGCGCATAAGACGGATGCGGATATGGCGGAGTTGCTGTTCAAGGTATATGGAGCGCTCTGCTCCATAGGTGGCCTTCACCAGGCTATCGAGGCGCTGATATAGCTCCTTGACCACCGCATTCGGCTCAACTGAGGTTAGACGATCGCTCCGGGCGAACTCCCCAATCACAGTATGAAGAAGTGATCCAAATCCGGCGCCGTCCAGCTCGCGCGCCTCATCGTCGAGCGCTTGTAGGCCGAGAACATGCCGCAGATAGAAGCGGTATTTGCACGCGATATAGTCCTTGAATGCTGTTACCCGAAGGTGCGTTATCGGTGGTTCGGGTACGGAAGGTCGCGGCATCACGAGAACGGAGGTCGCCGCTGACGGGAAGAGGACCGGGATCGATGGGGGTATCGAGTCATGGCTGGTAAATGCTTGATTGGCCCGGGTTACCAGGGTCTTATCGTCGACGGCAAAGAGGAGCCGGCTCGGCGCCAACGCGCTTCCATCCACACTCGTCTTACCCCAGACGATCCGCAGATTCGGCGTAGAGGCGCATATTGCCGATAGAGCGTGAGCATCACGGGCGTACCGTACCTCTGTGCCGGGTAGTCCCAGCGCAGAGCGTAGCGACTCGGATAACAGAGGATCGTACGCTGGCATTTCCGGTACGGACCCGTTGTTCATGCCGGTGATGATCTTCACCGGTGCATCATCGGAGCTCAGCTCGAACCAGTTTACTAACTCAACCGATGGGCCCTTGTACGTTTCGGGGATCGGTATTCGCGAGGCCATCCGGGTCAGCCATCGGATAATGTCCGATCCCCGGATCGGCGCATATTCCGCGAGTGCCGCCGGTAACATCGAGAGGCGCTGTAGGACAGAAGCCAATGCCTTGAGTTCCGTCTGGAGGGCTTCCGTGTATTCCCTCGCGATCGATGAATGGTCTGCAGCGCCGTAGGCAGCCAGCAACAGTCGCGCGATGTTGTCGGCCGCGATACGGACATCGGTAACGCTTTGTGAGACGCTCCCGACAAGACGCCTCGCTGTCCGGACGAGAGCCTCGAGCTCCTTCTTCTCCTTGCATGCGTACGATATCGCAGCGTCGATCCGTCTCGGAAGATGCTTTGCACGATGGAAGTCCAGAAGTGTCAGCAGGGAAGGCCCGGACGCATGACGGTCAAGAAGGTACTCAGCGTCGGGGTGCCGGAGCAAGGCTGCTAAGGCATCGCTATCCTCGGACGATGCGTATTCCGCCAGGGCTCTAAGAAGCAACAGCGGCCGAGCGGTTGCCAGCGATCGACCATATGCGGAGTGCGTCGGAACACCAGCGCCTTCGAGGAAGCGCTGGATGGTCCTGTGTACTGTCAAGTCTCCGAGGCCGACCGTATATTCATCAATCGAGAACAGGTCGGCGCGATCGCCAATGAAGCGGAGGGTTTCCATGGCCTGACATCGATGGTCTTGGGCAGCGACGATTACCTCATCGTCTATGTCAATAGGCCGGTGTGCCCAACGGTCGGGTCTGGGGCATCCAAAGGAATCGAAATAGGATTCGTCGACGGCCGGTGCGTGTACGATACTATGGACCGAAATATCGGGATGCAGCAGTAATCGACGCATGCTCTTCGGGAGTTCCGTGACACCGAGCAGCACGACCGATCGGTACTTGGGTGCGCCTGCCGATATCGACCGAGATAGCAGCGAGGGTACCTCCAGACCCGCCTCATGCATGTAGTCGCGGGCACGCCTGTCAGCAGCCGCCAGGGTCTGCCATATGGCCGCTGACTCCATACTCTGACGATTTCCCGCAATCGAAGCTACCTCGTCGGGCTCGATCTCTTCATTGCGCAGATCCGCCATCAGTCCCGACAAACGCGAAGCGAGGTCGAGCGTGGATACAGGAGATTCCGACCAACCGAGTGGAGCCAGTCGCAGGCGCTCTTCGCTCCGAAGCTCGCCAAGAGCGTGACACCAGGCAAACGTCTGTGCCATATCATCCGCGATTGGGAACGAACTCCGCAAGAAAGCCGAAGTGATGCCGCTGATCGTGATGATCATCGGCGGGATCAGTACACATGGACTCGAGGGCGACTGCGCTCGGTCTGCAAGGAGTTCGAGAAGCCGACGGCCCGCCCGCGCGGATGGAGTAACGATCAGGAGATCTTCAAGGTTCCATACTGTCGTGGATTGGTCCCATGCGGCCGGCTGCGGTGGACGGATCGTGAGAAGAGCGTTCGAGCCTTCGACCAACAGCGGCTGCGTCCACCCTACGAACGTTCGGATCGGTTCCACTGCAATCCAATCCGCCTGTTCGATTAGATAGGATCCGCCGTAATGGCAGATGCTGAGCCGGTAATCGCTTCGAGGGCTCGCCTGTAGCGGCTGGAGGTCTCTCGCACCACCTCCTCCGGAAGCTCTGGCGCTGGGGGTTCCCGATCCCAGCCAGAGCCTATCAACCAATCTCTGAGATATTGCTTGTCGAAGGACGGCTGCGCATGGCCCGGTTGGTACAGATCCGCGTTCCAGAACCGAGAGGAATCGGGCGTAAGGACCTCATCGGCGAGTGTTAGCACACCGCGGTGCAAGCCGAACTCGAACTTCGTATCAGCGATTATGATCCCGCGCTGTAACGTAAGGTCTGCGGCGGCACGATAGATATCGAGGCTTGTTCGGCGGAGTTCCTCGGCGAGCTTAGAGCCGACGATCTCGGACATCTGCGAGAAACTGATATTGACATCGTGACCCGTTTCGGCCTTCGTCGCAGGGGTGAACACGGGTTCCGTGAGCCTGGCAGACTCCAGCAGCCCCGGCGGTAGGTCGATATCGTGGAGCCGGGCTCCCTTTGAAGGCCCATCGGCGGCGAGATACTCCGCATACAGCGAACCGGCGAGATAGCCTCGAACTACGCATTCCACAGGCAGCATATCTGCGCGTACGACTAGCATGGATCGACCATGAAGATGGTTGAGATCAGATGGCGTTAAGTAGTATCCTGTTTCGCGGAGACGCGTGGCAATATAGTCCATATCAGCGGTGATGTAGTGGGTCGGTGTTATGGGCCGAAGTCTTCGGAACCAGTAACGGGACAGCTCGGTCAAGATCCGACCCTTGTTGGGAATCGGAGTTGGCATGACCGAATCGTAGGCGGATATGCGGTCGGAGACGACGATGAGCAGGGCATCGTCCACCGGGAATATCTCCCGTACTTTGCCTGAGACGATCGGATCGATGCCCGGTAATATGGTGCGGTGCGGTGTGTCAGCCATGATGACCTTTCTGAACTATCCGCTTCGTCCCACTAGACCGGGGATGTCCGACCCGCGGATGTATTCACGCCCTGGAGGCGATCTCAAGCGCATAGGCGAGCAGGTCTTCTCGTACCTTTCGTGCAGCAGCGTCTACTGCCTCGCGGGTACGACCCATCCCCCGCTGAATGTCCGACCAGCCCGATGCATAGAACTTGCATTTTGGCTCCGTACCCGAAGGGCGTACCGATGCCCGGACACCATCAACGAGATGGTTACCCTGGAGCACAAAGATCAGCAGGTTGTCGGACGCGACGTCAAGACCGTCGATCGGTACGCCTGAGATCGGATCGATGATGTCGGGAAAACCGCGTAGCAGGGTTCGATCGCTGTTTCGGACGGTTCCATCGCGCCGATCGATGATATGGGTGACCTCAAGACCCGCCAGAGATCTCGGCGGGAATGCCCTCAGGCCTTCGAGCATTCGTGCGACATGATCCATGGCCGCGCGTCCCTTGCTCAAATGGGGAGTGAGCGAATCGGTATGGTATCCAACGGCATCATAGATGTCGTCAAGGACATCCCACAGGGTTCGTCCTTGGGCCCGTGCATCTGCAGCCGCTTCAGCAAGGAGCAGTGCGGCGCCCGCTGCGTCTTTGTCGCGCGTATAACTGCCGCCAAGATAGCCGTGGCTCTCTTCGCAAGCGAATACGACTTGATCGGGGTCGTCGTAATGATCCAACACTCGGGCGATATATTTGAAGCCTACGAGTAGGTCCTCAATGACGGCTACTCCGAAGTGCGCCGCGATCTTGCCGATCATGGGCGAGGTCACGGTGGTGGTAACAACGACCTCGTCCGGCTCGAGAAGGCCCTGCGATTGACGGGTCTTCAGTACATGCCAACAAAGAATGGCCCCTATCTGATTGCCCGTGAGAGGCGCATACGACTTCACAGCATTCTGTCGTCTGGCCACGCAGCCAAGACGGTCGGCGTCTGGATCGGTGCCGATCGCAATATCCGCGTCGATCCGGTTCGCTTGTTCAGCGGCGAGCTGCAATGCCAGCGGCTCCTCCGGGTTGGGTATGCCGCCCGTCACGTTCGTGAATGCTCCGTCCGGATCGGCCTGTTCGCCGACGATGTGCATGTCGTCGAATCCCGCGCGCTTCAGGACCGGCGGCACCGAGCGGATCCCTGCCCCATGGAGAGGCGTATAGACGATGCGAACGGCGCGTTGAGCGGACCTCGATGTGGCCAGGACGGCGCTCTGATAGGCCTCGTCTTCGTGCTCGCCAAGCAGGCGGATGGAGCCGTCCGCAACCCCCTGATCAAACGGCTTGCGAGGGATCGCACCGTTAGAAGCCTTGAGGACCGCATTCAGCACTTCGACATCGAACGGAGGAATCAGCTGTCCGCCGGACGGGCCATACGCCTTGAAACCGTTATCGGTAGGTGGATTGTGGGACGCCGATACCACGATACCCGCATCCGCCTGGAGCAGCCGAACCGTGAACGAGAGCTGGGGCGTGGGGCGGAACCCGTCGTAAATAAGCGCGTTGAGTCCGGCGCCCGCGATGACCTCAGCACAGATGCGGGAAAGATCATCGGACGCGATACGCGTGTCGCAGGCCACGACAACGGCTCCCGATGCGGATCCGCGCGTGGCGCATATCCAGTCCACCAGACCTCGGGCCGATTCCGCAATCGTACGAGCGTTGATACGGTTGGGACCGACGCCTCGAGGGCCTCGTCGGCCGCCCGTGCCGAACGGCAGCACGGTATAGAAACTCTCCTCCAGGACATCCCAGGACTCGGATGCGATGAGGTCCGAAATCTCCGGCACGAAGTCGGCATAACCGGGATTCGTGAGCCATGTCGTGAGGTGCTCGAAGGCCGAAGGGCTAAGGCGCGCTCGGCTGGCCGTCAGTAAGTCCGTTACAGATGGTATTGAATCTGGCATCGATTACGCCGTGCGCCCGTAAACGATAGGATGATGTACGGGTTCCGGGCTCTCCTGATCATCGTAGTAGCGCCGCAGGGCGACCGAGGGTTTATAGCATGAGCCGATCGGCTCGGTCAATACGAATACCGAACGATCACAGAGCGGCGTCGACGATCTCCACGGTGTGCATGATGCGGACAGCTGAGCCGCGCTCCTGGAGGCCGGTTTGAATCCAGGCCATGCAGCCCGGATTACCCATCGCGACGATCTCCGCTCCCGTTTTAAGGATGTTGTCGACCTTGCGATCGAGAAGCCGCTTTGCCATATCCGGCTGGGTGATATTATAGGTGCCGGCGCTGCCGCAGCAAAGATCGGATTCTGCCAATGGGACGAGGCGAAGGCCGGGCACCTGCTCGAGCAGGCGCCGGGGTGGCTCGACGACCCGCTGTCCGTGTGCGAGGTGGCAGGCGTGGTGGTAGGCGACTGTGCGTTCGAAGCGGCCCGTGAAAGAGAGGGGACCATGATCGTCTAGGAAGGTACTGATATCAACAACCTTCGCAGCGAACGTACGGGCCTCGTAAGAGTGAACGGGATCGTCGGCGAGGAGATCGCCGTATTCGGTCAACGTCGATCCGCAACCTGCAGAGTTGACGACAAAAGCATCATAATCGAGCGTCTGGAGCGTTCGAAGGAACGCCCGGGCTCGTTCAAGGCCGGAGGAAAGAAATCCAGCATGGATGTCCAATGCGCCGCAGCAGCCGAGAGCCCTGGGCGCCAGGACATCGCAGCCGACCTTCTGGAGGACTCGGATCGTAGCCCGATGTACTCTATCATACAGAACCTGCATCACGCATCCGGGGAGGATCGCTACGGTATGCCGACGCTTCCCGCTCGCAGGCGAGATCTCGGGAAGTGGAGAAGTGGATTCCGGCAGGTCCGCCGTGGGCATGAGCAGCTGATCGGCTTTACCTCCCGTGATGGCCCGCACGATGGGCGACGGTATCGGATCATTGCCCGACACCCGACGTGCCCCCGCTGCGATTTTCAGCGACGCCGCGAAGGCCGCGGGGCGTTCCATCATCGCGATAAGGCCGGCTTTCGACGCGTGCTGGACACGGGGACGCGCAGAGGAGGCTTCGATCCGATGCCGGAATATCTCCAGCATTCGACCGTACTCGACGCCTGATGGGCACGCCGTTTCACAGGCGCGGCAGCCGAGGCAAAGATCCATCGCATGGATCAGGTCGGGGGTGAGCGATTTCCCCTCCCCGGTTACGGAGACCATCAAGCGAATCCGTCCTCTGGGCGAGGCGGTCTCCGAGGCCGTCAGCTTGTACGTCGGGCAGGCATCCTGGCAGAATCCGCATCGGATACATCGGGACGCCAGTGAGAGGAGGTCGTCGCTCACGGCCATCCTCCGGGCTGAATGAGGCTGAAAACGCCGCAGGGATCGAACGCGCGCCGAATGCGCTGGTAGAGCTGATACCTGGTCGATGTCGTGACGGTCTCAGGGAGCCATGCTGGATACGGCCTCACGCATCGGAGCACGGTTATTCGGTGATCGGCCGAACGGACCATAGCCAACGGCCGTAACCGGTCACGATCGCTATCGACGACACCGGCCGCGATGATACCAGAGGGTATGAGCCAGATCCACTCGTCCGCAACGGACGCTGATCGAGCGAAATCGACAGCGTCACGCGGAGGTAGAGTGACGCGCACTGCGGTTGTACAGATAGTGCCGTACAGTCGCTTCCGCACCGCTCCGAGTCCCGGATCGTCGAAATCGATACGCTCTCCGTGTTCGATACCGAGTGATCGCAGGACCCTTCGGAGGCGGTCCTCTTCCGCATCGACGTGCCCCGCCGCCCCTGCAAGACCCGTGTACAGGCGTATGCTTGTCGAGGATTTGTCGCCACCAAGAGCCAGATACGTACGATCACCACCATCGGCCGTAAGGGCGGCGGCAGCCTCGAGTCCAAGGTCGATAGACGCGATATCGAAGACGAGATTGCGTGCAGCCCGTGATCGAGGGCGCGTTCGGAAGGTGACTTCGGTAATGATCCCTAGGGTTCCGCGCGAACCCGCGAGCAAACGACAGATATCATAGCCAGCGGCGTTCTTGACTACCCGGGCGCCTGTTGAAATGCATGCACCCGTGCCAATGACGGCTGTCATGGCGACGGCGCTGTCTCTGGGAGTTCCAGCCGCACATTGAAGCAGCCCATGGGCGTTCTGGGCGGTGACTCCTCCCACCGTTGCCAGCTCCGCAAATGGCGGATCAAACGGGAGCGCCTGGCCCCGCTCATCAATGGCTCGCAAGAGATCAGCCCAGCGCACTCCGGCTCCGCACGTTACGAGCGAGTCCTCTGGGCGTACCGTGATCCGAGCATCGAACCGGCCGGTTGATATCGCGACCCACGGCCGATCGGACAGGAAATGCGCCGTGTGTACGGTGGTGCGGCCGCCGATCGGGACCATGTTGATCCGATTGTTCATAGCAGTCCGTACGGCATCTTGCAGTTCGTCAACGGTGGTCGGTTCGAAGACTGCTTCCGGTATCAAACCGTGAATCGATGCCTCCCGTCGGACTTCGATGTCGGTCTTCGCTGTGCTGCACGAGGTCACGGGCATGGCAGCATCTTGCCGGGATTGCATAGGCCCTCCGGATCGAACGTCTCTCGGAGACGATGCATGAGCTGAAGATCCGGTTCGGAGAACATCAAGCGCATGGCCTCTCGTTTCTCGATGCCGACGCCATGCTCCCCTGTGATCGTTCCTCCCGCTTCGACGCACAATCTCAGGACATCCTCATTGAAGGCATGGACCCGCGCCGATTCGTCCGGATCGGCTTGATCGTACAGGACGCATGGATGGAGATTCCCATCCCCTGCATGAAAGATGTTGCATACACGGATCCTATGGCGCTCCGCGCACTCCGCGATACCAGAGAGGACATCGGGGAGTCGGCTTCGGGGTATCGCTCCATCCTGAGTGACGATTGTGGAGGCCAGGCGGCCGGTCGTACCTACGCCCTTCTTTCGGGCCAGCCACAGGCGAGCCCGTTCTTCGGGTGTTGCGGCTTCGCGAACCTCGCGTGCGCCATGTTGGAGACATACCTCGCGCGCGATCGCGGCTTCCTCGGCCGAACCGGCTTCCGATCCATCTAACTCGATGGTAAGAACGGCGCGTGCATCGCCGGGAAATCCCATCTGAAAGGCATCTTCGATCGCAAGTAGGATGGTCTGATCGATCATCTCCAGAGCGCATGGAAGAACACCGGCCCCGACGATGGCGACAACCGATGACGTACAGCTTTCGACACGGTCGTAAATGGCAAGCAGAGTGCGAACCGCTTGGGGCAGAGGTGTGAGGCGTAAGGTCGCCTCGGTAACGATGCCGAAGGTGCCCTCGGACCCGACGATGACACCGACGAGATCGAATGCCCCCGGGTCGTCCGCCTTGCCCCCAGCCGTAACGATCGAACCGTCGGCCAGAACCATCGTAACCCCGAGAACGTGATTGACCGTGACACCGTACTTGAGCGTATGGGGCCCGCCTGCGTTCTCGGCGATATTGCCGCCGATCGTACAGACCGTCTGACTGGACGGATCCGGAGCGTAATGGAGCCCGTAAGCCTCTACGGCCCTGCTGACCGCGATATTTGGACATCCCGCTTCAACGACCGCACGACGGTTCTCCGGATCAACCTCCAGTACGCGGTTCATACGAGCGAGGGAGATCACAACGGAGCCAGGCGAGGGGGTCGCTCCTCCGGAGAGGCCGGTGCCGGCGCCTCGCGGAACGAACGGCGTTCCATAACGATTACATAGGCGTACGACAGTTGACACCTGTTCGGTGCACGTTGGGAGCGTCACGAGCGCCGGCGCCTGCCTTGCCGCAGGGTAGGCGTCACCGTCATATGCGAGAACATCAGCCGGTGAGGACAGTACAGCATCGGGGCCCAGGGCCAGCGCCAGCTCCTGTTCCAGTTGCGCAAGGCCGATTTCGGTACACAACATCATATGCATACACTCCAGTATACCGTTCGTCCTTCCAGGGTATCGAAACACGTAGTGAGTATAATCACGCGAAATGAGTACGTATACACCGACCTATTGTGTGCTGACCTGGGGCTGTCAGATGAACGAGGAGGACTCCGAGCAACTGGGTCTCTTCCTGGAACAAGACGGGTTCTTACCGGCGACCGACGCTGAAAGCGCGGATGTCGTATTGTTGAACACGTGTTCCGTCCGTAGGAAGCCGGAGGAGAAGGTTTTCAGCAAACTAGGAGAACTCCGACTCCTGAAAGTTGAGCGGCCAACGATGGTGATCGGGGTCTGCGGTTGTATGGCACAGGTTCAGGCCGATGAAATCCAACGCCGTGCGCCGTACGTTGATATCATCGCAGGCACCGGACATATTGCGGACATTCCCGCGCTTGTGCGTGAGGCATGGCGTCGGAGAAATGGGACCGCGCGCCATCAAGCCGTCACTGAGCTGTCGCTGCCAGAACGGAAAGGGAACATCGTCGTCGAAGTTCCGGAGCGGACCTTCGCGCGCCCGCGCAGACTTCGCGCGTTTGTACCCGTCATGTACGGTTGCGATCGTTTCTGCACGTTCTGCATCGTTCCCTCAACCCGAGGACGCGAGCGGAGCCGTCCTCCCTCCGATATCCTGAATGAAATCCGGAGACTTGCCTATACCGGGACGCGCGAGGTAACGCTCCTCGGTCAGACGGTGAACTACTACGGGCGACATTTGCCCCCATCCACGAGCGGGGAGTCCGTAACCCTTGCCGGGTTGATCCGGGAGATCGCTCAGGTGCCCGGTATCGAGCGGATCCGATTCACTTCACCGCATCCCTGTGGGTTCACCGATGAGCTAATCCGCGTGATCGCCGATTGTGACAGAGTGTGTGAGCATGTCCATCTGCCGTTGCAGGCCGCGGATGACCATCTGTTGCGCAGGATGCGGCGCGGCTATACGGTCGATCGCTACAGGCGCTTGCTGGATAAGCTTCGGAAACACGTCCCGGGTATTGCCGTGACGACGGATATCATGCTCGGGTTTCCCGGTGAGACGCGGGAGCAATATCGCGCGACCCTGGAGTTTGTGCGCGAGGCCCGCTTCGATTCCGCGTTTATGTTCGCCTATTCGCCCCGGCCCGGAACCCGTGCCGCAGCATCCGGCGATCAGGTGCCCGAAGCAGAGAAGGTCGATAGGCTGAATGAGCTCATCGCGACCCAAAACGGGATTACAGCGGAGATCAACCGGAGCTCGATCGGTTCATCGGTCGACGTGCTCGTTGATGGTGCGAGCGAACGAAATGCCAATCGCGCTGTGGGGCTGACTCGAACCTTCAAGACCGTGCACATCGATCCGGTACCAGGCGACTCGCCAGGAGGAACAGGATCGCATGGGCCGAAGTTGCCGAAGATCGGCGATACCGTTCGAGTTGTCGTCACGGATGCGGGCCTGACCGGTCTTATTGCTGATTGGGCGCCGGATACCGGGGACGCCAGCCTGATCTATTAGGTTGCCGGTAATGCAGCCGATCGAGCCTTATTCGCTCGGATGATCTTCGGACTTGTTGCTCGGAGCCTCCGAGCACTTCCCGGGCGCCATTCAGGTAGGGACGCCAAAGCGCGGCAGAATAAAGCGCTGCAGTACGAACCAAACAACCAGAAATGCGATCAACACCGCCCATTCGGGCATTTCGATGCTCCCAAGCGAATCCTAGGTCATCCAGTACAGTACACTATACCTTATAAGATAGACGCCCGGTATTAGTGTGCTTGGGATCGTAAGGGCCGACAGGCAATGGTGGTGCGGTTATTGAGCCATATACGGATCCGAAGGGGGTGGCGGTTGATTCGAAGCATTCATGCACTCGGGCTTCTTCTTGTGATCTTCGTTCTAGCGGTCGTCGGTTGCGGGCGGCGGCAGGCGCCATCGACACCGAGTGCGCACGAGATTCAGGAGTTCACTTCGGCGGTGAACGACGGAGACGCTGCCATCGTCGACCGCTTGCTGTCCGCGAAGCCCGGATTGGTGAATGTTCGGCTGGAATCCGGGAAAACCGCCGTCGCGGTGGCGCGAGAAAAGGGCGACAGCGATATGGAGGATGTCCTCAAGCGGCACGGTGGCCACGAGTAAGCTCCATCTCCATTCGCCATGCCAGAGTACGAATATACCGCACGCGACGCATCGGGAGTCCAACTCGAAGGCCGTATCAACGCCGAGAACTCCGGCTTTGCCGTGGCCCGTCTCCGAGCCCAGGGTCTCGATGTTGACCGAATCCGAGTAGCCGATACGAGGGATGCCGCGCCTCCAACGATGACCGTGCAGGCCCGCGGTCCGGGCGTTGTCCGCTCGACGGGCGATCCGATCACTCCCGGTGTGCCACTCGCCGATCAGGCGGTGTACTTTCGCCAGTTCGCGGTGCTGATCAAGGCTGGTCTTTCCCTGTATGAGGCCCTTACCGCCCTCACCTCTCAGACGAGGAATCCGACGTTGAAGGCGATCACATCGGCTAGTCAGTCACACATCATGGCCGGAGGTAGGCTCTCCGACTCGCTTGAGCGTCACCCATACGTGTTCTCGCGGCTCCAGATATCGATGCTTCGTGCCGCGGAGCAAGGCGGCATGCTGGAGGAGGCGCTAGAGCGGTTGGCGTCGTATCTTGATCGCGAACTCGCCCTGCGACGGACGATAAGCCGCGCCACACTGTATCCCAAGATCGTTCTCCTATCCGCTGTGTTCATTCTAGGGCGCTCGTTTCTGACCGATGGCGTACCGGCGATCGCCAAACTGATCATCGGATCGATGGGACGATCGTCTTATTCGGTCCTCGACTATCTGTCGGACACGGTTCTCGTGCTTGGCATCGTGGCAGTGTGGGCGTTGATGGTCAGCGCCGTCGGACGCTACGGTCTATGCCGATCGCTTGACCTGAGGGCTGTACGGGAGCGGGTGATCTGGATCATTCCGGGTGTAGGGAGTGTCTCACGCTCCTTTGCCGTTTCCCGATTCGCGCGGGCGTTCAGCGCCTTATCCGGGGCCGGCTTGTCGATGAACGGCGCCTTATCGGCCTCAGCAGAAGCCAGCGGGAGTCCGAGTATCGAACGTGGCACAACCCGTATTCAATCGCTCGTTAACGAAGGACGGCCCCTAGCGGACGCTTTCTCGGAGAGTGGTATCTTTCCTCGGTTGATCGTTGACATGCTTCGGACCGGAGAACAGACCGGCAATATCGACAGCATTATGGAGCACGCTGCCAACCATCTGGAACGGGAGGCCGAGATGCGAGCAAGCCAGTACTCGATCATGTTCGGCACCGGTGTGTACCTGATCGTCGCGCTCCTCGTCGGGATGGTCGTGATCAACTCCTATGCAGGGTATGCTTCCGGTTACGGCAAATAACCACCTGCTCGGGCAATACGCCTTGCATGGATTCCCATGAGTGCGCCTAATCACTACGAAACGCTCGGAGTCGGGATCGACGTCACCGAGGCGGACCTCAAGTCGCGGTATCGCGCTTTGGCGCGTCGATGGCATCCGGACATCGCGCGTACCGCTGATGCCGCAGAGCGCTTTCTGGCGATCAACGAGGCGTATCAGGTTCTGATCGATCCTGTGAGCCGCGCCAAGTACGACGCGGAGCAGAAACTGGCGACCTTCCGTGCTGCAAGAAGTCGACCCGCTGGCGCCGCCGCGACCGACGACGCGACATGTCCGAACCGATCAAGGGGCACGACGACTGGATCGAGCAGTACCAGGGGAGCTGATCGCGCAACAAGGCGCCAGGCGGATCTCGACGCCATGATCGATCACCTTCTCCAGGACGCCCATATCGCCGTGCAACGGATGAATCTCGCCAGAGCCATTGAATGCTGTAACGCAGCGCTCAGGCTCGACCGGCGTAATGCGGAGGCTCATGAGATACTCGGTGATATCGCGAACGCGCGCGGGCAGGCTGAGGCCGCGCTCTCCCATTACACGCTTGCGATACAGCTTGATCCCCGGAGCATCAGGGTGCGCGCGAAGTTCGATCGGCTGGTATCGGAAGAGCGTGGACAGGTGGGGTACTCCGCTAGCCGGAAGGAATCGTCTTCATCGTTAGCCCTGCGTCAGACGGCAACGTTCATGGTGTGTCTTGGTTTCTTCGTTGCACTCGTTGCTGTCGTTGCGTCGTCCGGCACCTCGAATGGCATCGAGGGAGCCGCCCTATGGGACTGGTCCGCGGGTCTCCTGTTCGCCTTGCCTTTGAGCGGAGCGATTGCAGGCGTAGTGTGCTCCTATACAGCCATGGTTCGCCCGGCGCGGAGTGAACTGATGATGACGTCCTCCAGTCGCAGGAGCCGCTCCGTGGTCCCGATGGGAGTGATCCTCGTGTTGCTGTCCCTCGCATGCTTCTGGATGGCGGGTCTGCTGTATACGGTTATGGCCATCACTCAAGAGGCGCTGTCGCGATCCATCGTTGCGGCCTTCGTAATATGCGCCATCATCGTGCTGCTATTCGCGGTTGCCGTTCCTGCCGCACCGCTTGGCGTGCTCCTACTCGGCGGAAACATGGTGTTTCCGGCCTTCATTGGAGGATGGGCGCTAGGGGACGCACTACGTTGACGCAGGAAGCGACCGATGACGCGAACGCGGTGGACCACTGCGGTGATAGCGCCCCCTATGACGATGGACGAGTGAAACGCACCACCCTTGCGGCGAGGACGAGATGGATATCCTAGCCGTCAGAGGCGGCAAGGCGGACGTTGGCTGCCTGCGGTCCTTTGGCTCCGTCGACGATGTCGAACACGACATTCTGACCTTCGGCAAGAGTACGAAATCCCTCCATCTGAACTGCGGAGAAGTGGACAAAGATATCCTTGCCATCTGTGGTCTCTATGAAGCCGTAGCCTTTGGCGTCATTAAACCACTTCACTCTACCTGTGGGCATGCTCGGTTAGGCCTCCTAGCCGCTTGTTGCGGCTTATATTACTGCTTGCTCCCAAGTATAACACTGTGTATTCGATGTGTCAATGCGCTGAGCTCGTACCGCTGAGCGTACCCTGGCAGTTGCTTAGGAGGACCTGTGAATCTACCCTGTGTAATCGCAACCTGGAGTTTTGGTGCGCCAGCATGCCGCGCCGCGCTTGAGATCCTGGAGGAGGGCGGATCCTCGCTCGATGCCGTCGAACGCGCCGCCAACGTTACGGAGGATGATCCTGACGTTACATCGGTTGGCTATGGCGGGATGCCGAACGCCGATGGAATCGTAGAACTCGATGCGGCGATTATGGATGGTCGACGGCATACTGCCGGTGCGGTAGCCGCGCTCACTGGCATCCGACGCCCGATCTCGATCGCCCGGCTTGTCATGGAGCGAACGAGGCATTGCATGCTCGCCGGAGGCAATGCACGACGGTTTGCGCTTGCCCAGGGCGGTGAGGATACCGATCTTCATACGGACCGAACACGTGCCGCCTATGCCGCGTATCGGGAGCGTACCGATCAACCCGCCGTTGTTCACTTCGACGACGAGAACCACGACACGATCGGAATCTGCGCTCTCGATGCGGATGGGCATCTGGCGGCCGCGTGTACGACATCAGGGCTTGCCTGGAAGTTGCCCGGCAGGGTCGGAGACAGTCCGATCGTCGGTTCTGGACTGTATGTCGATGACGAGATCGGAGCTGCATCGGCGACCGGGAACGGCGATGAGATTATGAAAGTTTGTCTATCCTATCGGGTCGTCATGGGGATGGAACGGGGTATGACGCCGACAGAGGCGTGTCGTGACGGGATCGCCTACCTACTGCGAAAGAGGCCTGATCATCAAGCCCAGGGAGCCGCATGTATTGCCCTGCGAAAAGACGGGGCATGGGGTGCAGCCGCGACACAGATAGGCTTCGATGAAATGTCGCGGCGATGGCAGCACGCCTACGGCGCTCGGAGCGTCGTCACGCTTTCGGAAGGTCCATATGTCGCCCGAGGTTGAGTGGCTGTCAGATAACACGAGAAACATCGTCTCTCGCTGCTGGAGGTACGACCCTTGATCATCGACTTCGACACGCACGCCTACGACTTTGCGGACATCGCTCTGCCCGAGGTCTGGACCATTCGACACCGGGTCGACGCGCCGGTGATCGAGGATATAACCGCAAGTGTGCGGCAGGCCGTCTCGGCGTTTCAGGACGACCCGCGTCTCAAGCCGGGCGCTTCGATCGCGATGGGAGTCGGCAGCCGCGGGATCGCCAACCTGTCTGTGATGGTCAGGGCGGCCGTCGAGGCGCTTATCGAACTCGGCTGTCAACCCTTCATCGTGCCTGCGATGGGCAGCCATGGAGGCGCGACGGCGGAAGGCCAGATGGAGATCCTCGCCTCCTATGGTGTCACCGCGGAAGCGATGGGAGTTCCGGTACGGGCTACGATGGAGGTCGATCGTGTCGGATCCCTCGACGATGGGTATCCCATCTATTTCGATCGGTACGCTCTGGAGGCAGACGGCGTCATCGTCCTGAATCGGGTGAAGCATCATACCGACTTCAAGGGGCCCATCGAAAGCGGTCTCTGCAAGATGTGCGCGATCGGCCTTGGGAAGCGGCAGGGCGCTGAGGCGATCCACCGTTTCGGCGCCGACGGTTTGTCTAAGATCATGCCGGAAGTCGGCCGGCGGCTGGTTCAGGTCGGTGACGTGATTGGCGGCATCGCCATCATCGAAAACCCCTACGGGCAGACTGCGGAAATCCATGGACTACGGGGCGCCGATATCGGGCGTGAGGCGGAAACGGCCCTGTTGGAGCGTGCCCGATCAATGTCGCCGCGTTTGGCGTTTGATCAAGCGGATGTCCTGGTCGTCGATGAGATGGGGAAGGACATCAGCGGAACCGGCATGGATACGCACGTCCTCGGGCGTGTCAGAATGCCGTCGGTGCCGGAGACCGATTGGGACGGTCCCGATATTCGGATGGTAGTAACACTCGGGCTAACCGAAGCCACCCATGGGAACGCTGCCGGGCTCTGTCTCGCGGACATTGTAACCGAGCATCTGATGGAGCAGATCGATCTCAAGAAGACGTTTACGAACCATCGGACGAGTCAGGAGGGGGGCGCCTATCGGGGCGGGATCCCCATCGTCCTGCACAGCCCGGATGCGGCGGTCCGAGCGGCGATCGGCATGTGCGGGCGAGGCGACCGTAGCCAGGTGCGCCTGGTGCGCATCCAGAATACCGAGCACATCAGTCGCTTACAGGTCTCAGAGGCGTTCCTTGCTGAAGTTGAGCGGCGTTCTGACCTGACGGTCGAGGCTGGCCCCGAGCCGCTGCAGCTTGATCGTACGTTCGTGGGTCGATAGGTACGAGCCGAAGCCCTGCGCCAGAAGGCAGTTGCCTGACGCAGGGCATCGAAGGCGCTAGATGACTTCCAGCGCGTTACGGTCCGGCAGCGCTGGGAACGGAGCGTGCGGTTCCGCCTGATACCAGAGCGCTACCGAAGCGATGTCGTCCCGAAGAGGGAGATATCGGCCTCCTGACCGCCATCCCAGCGCCTGGACGGTGACTTTGAGATCCTCTTCGAAGCGGATCGGATCCATGATGTGCCACCGGTACATTCCGTGTCGTTGCTGGCTCCGGTACATCCCCTGAGCGCCAGCCGTGATGACCTGGGGCATGCCCAGAAACGGGGTCGAATAGATGCAGTACTGCCCTGCCGGCTGTTCCCAGTCCCAGGCGCCCCCGAAATAATCCTCGGTGCCGGTACCGCAGATGGTCGGGAAGTCGGTGTCGCCGTCCAGGTAGAACTTCACCTCGCCTTCGCCCCACCAGCCACAGCTATTGGTTTGCCACGCCATGTAGGTTCCGACATAATGGCCGCAGCCTCGAACGCCGTCGACAAGGATATGGTCGGTGCGCTCGGGAAGGGGGTTGCTGCGACGCCACTGAGCATGGAGGTAGGCGGCGTCCTCCGGAACGTCGGTCAGCGCATAGGTGATCTGATAGAAGAAACCGCGGCATGGCTCATCCCAGGTGTTCTCCACCGTAATCCGGGCGCCCTTACGAAACGGCATCTCCCAGTAGGAGTTGAAACCGCCGGCGGGATTAACGGCGATGGGAAGAGAGTTGACGTTCGCCCGTTCACACCATCCCATGCAGAAGAAATCGCCCAGCGGCACTTCGATCGAGGGCGTCTCCTCGGCATCCCAGTACATCCGGAGAACGAGGCGGCGCCAATAGTTCGGGTCCACGGTGATCCAGATGTGCTGGATGGCGCCAGAGCCGTCGATTATAGCCAGATCCGTCGTCGTATGGGGCTCGAGCGTGATGCAGGGGCGCACTTTCCAGCCCTGTCCCAGCTCGCGAGCCGCGCCGATCGGACGGCCCTGATCATCCATTAGCGGCACAGCCATGGCGCCGCGGCCTTTGGACCCGTCGGGGTTCTCCGCGCAGATCGATCGGACCTTCGCTCGTGACAGACGACTGATGTTGTGGAGTCCCAGGCCAAGCCCGTCAAAACCTTGAGCCAAGTTGCGTATCCTCCTGTTTGTAGATAAGAGTGAAACCTGCGATATAGACCTCACCAGAGGTAGGGCTGCCGCCGGCGCTATCCAGCAGGAACAACGTATCCCAGCGCAGCGGTGGACGCAGCGCTCCGTCGTTTGGTCCGCCCCAATGTCCGCTGCGTGATCCATCCAGGCGAAAGGTGATCCACTTCCATCCATTCCACGTGATCGGATCTCCGTCCGGCTGCCAGGCCTGGCCGGATGAGTCCGCGTAGCGCATACGAGGGATGTTGCCCGAACCGTCACCGTAGAGCCACATACCGAGACTATCGGGTTTTCCCGCCAACGGTGTCAGCAGATCATCGTCCGCAACGATGCGGAGGAACTTCCAGCCTCTATCGAACTTGTACCTAAGGCGGACGGACTGGAGGCCCTTAGCCGCCGGACCGTCTGCAGGATCAGCAGAGGCGATCGACTGGGTGGATGCAACCTTCGGATCGCCATCGGGCACGAGCCTGATGCCGTGTGGCAGGCGCGAAACCGGAGCGCTCAGAGCCGAAAGTACGTCAACGAACCGCCACGACCCCAGATCTCGGACCTTCCGTCCGTGATCATCCCGCAGTTCCCCTCGTACTGGAAATGCCGGCCCGGTGCGTTCGATCGGAACCGTGAATGTGTCCGATGACTTGCCCCGCCCAAGGTGTACCGGTATCTTCCGTTCCACCGCGGGATCGCCCAGACGCAATACCATAGTCCCGCTGAACGCTCCCTCTGCCGGAGTCCAGAGGCGAATCGTCATGCGGCCGCCAAATGGAGGTGAAAGCTCAGCGCCGATGGGATCGGTCACGTATATTCGCGTCTCCTGCACGAGTGGAGCACTGCCTTCAATGCGTACTTCGAGACGGGCGATCTCCGGGATGTCGGATCGTTCAAGAGGAACGTCGGCGGCGATCGTCGTCTGCTCATGCTTAGCGAGGTTCTCGCTTCCATTAAGGGAACGGACCGAAACAGCCTTACCCGAACTGTTCCGGAGGCGTGCTTGAACCCTCGCCTTCGCGCGGAACGGCAACCATAGATCCAGTGGCAACCGCTCCCAGGAGGCCGCTACCGAGAGGATCGCGTTGGGTGATACGGGATGCAGGTAGACCGGTGCATCGGTCAGGCGGATCCGCAGGCCGGAACCGGCTTCCGCCTTCATGGGAGAGAGCGGGTTGCCGAGATGATCGACGGGGTTGAGGGAGCCCGGGCTTGCGGGAATAACGCAATCGATCGGAGCGGGACTCGACGTCCAGGCCACAATCTTGACGTCCGCGCCCTTGATGAACAGAAGAACATGGTTCGACGACGGCCCGCAGATCAACCGCTTGTTGAACCGGTAACCACGAAGCTCCCGTGTCAGCGTCCTCGCGGCGAGATAGGCGGGTTTGGGATCATAGACCGGTGTCTTTGCTTCATGGTACGGGTGCAAAACAGTTCCGAAATGGTGCTCCGGCTCTTTCGGGTCTGGACCGTCATCATGCCAGTCGTACCAGATGCTAAGGACAACATCTTCGGCAACGTTGGTCAGCCACTGGCGGGCCAGCATCCGGCCCTGAGCCTCAGGGGACATGCCGGACCATACGGACGAGTACCCCCACTCGCCCGAGATGATCGGGATCCGCCTGCCGCGGGGGCTATGGGCTCGAATCATGGCCCGGAGCCGGGCGTAATCGGGAATCGCGGTCTCCGGTGCGCTCTGGCGATACGGATGTACGGAGACTGCGTCCCAGTACTCGAGTAATCCGCCTTTGAAGCAGGCTTCCAGGAAGGCCCAATCGAAGCCGGAGACTGCCGGCCCTATGTACGCTTCGCCCGGCGCCGCTTCGCGTATCGCTTTGCCCACTGCTGTCGCCAGCCGAACATAGTCCGCTGCATTCGGCTTCGGGCGCCAGAACGGGAAGATGTTCGGCTCATTGTACATCTCCCAGAGAATGCCCTTGCCCTTATAATGGCGCGCCGCAGCAGCAGCGAACCGAGCGAATGCGGCGATCGCGGCGTCCGAGTGGGGTGATTGCGCATCATCATACAATCGGTGGACGTAGTCCAGGATGAAGATGGGGCGCATATGCTGGGCTTCCAGCGCGGCCATGAGCCGGTCGTATGCGTCAAACCGGTACTTGCCCGCCTCATATTCGATCTGGTTCCAATCGAAGTCCATCCGGACCCACGTAAAGCCTCCGTCGTGGAGCATCTCCATTTCGCCCGGGCGGGGATCGGTAAAGTGGATGTTGACGCCCAGGCCATCGGGTAATACACCCGTCGGCAATCTCGGCGGAGCGGCGTATACAGCGGTCGACGCCAGCGTGAATAGTAGCGAGGCCATGGTAAGGGAGTTCATCAGACCTCCTCATTCAAGGTCGGATCGACGACGGCCACCTCCGCCGGCCGCTGGAACCAGGAGAGATACTCGCGATTGCGGCCGCTTCGGACGGGAGACGGAATCAGCGCCCGTTTGATCAGGCCGAGTTCCCTTACCGCGCACCAGGTGACGCGATCCCGGGCTGACCTCAGGGCTTCCGGGTCGCGGACGACGCCGCGCTCATCGACCGCCTCACGCCCCGCTTCGAACTCGGGTTTGATGAGAGCCACGAGATGACCCGTCGGTCGGATCATCGGGACGAGCGCAGGCAGGACCAGAGTCAGCGAAATGAACGACACGTCGACTGCCACGAAGTCGAACACCCCGCAAAACTGATCTGGCGCGATATGGCGAGCGTTGACTCCTTCGAAACTGCGAACCCTGGGGTCGGCGGCGAGGGATGGATGGAGCTGACCGTGGCCGACATCCACCGCGATTACCTCACGAGCCCCTCGTTGCAGCAGACAGTCCGTGAAACCGCCAGTGGAAGCGCCGATATCAAGGCAGCGGCATGCGCTGACATTGATGCGGAACTGGCGTAAGGCGGCGTCGAGCTTCAGTCCTCCCCGGCCAACGAAGGGTAACGCATCGCCTGTAATCGATACGATCGCGTCGTCCAGGACGATCGCACTGGCTTTCCTTGTAACGGCTCCGTCAACAGTGACGTGCCCGGCCTGGATCAGCATCTGGGCTCGTTCGCGGCTCGGGGCGAGTCGGCGGTTCACGATCGCGATATCAAGGCGTTTCCCGGTCGTATCGGAGGTTCTTTTTACATCGGACATCGGGGCTTAGCCTTCTCTCAGGCGATTACGCCCAAGTGCGCCGTCGATTGCGGAGAGATGCAAGGATCAGAGGTTGCCGCCGTCGGTTACGGAGCGTTGCTGGGCGTCGATGCTTAGGCCGGTGGTATGAAGCCATGCGATCGCTCGCTGCACCTCATCCAGGCTACCCTCCAAATCGATCTCCACATAACCGCCCTCTTCCGACAGTGCGGCTCTTCGGAGGTTCGGGGCGACACGAAACTCCGTCGCCAGACGATAGAGCACCGGTTGGCTCGCCTGGGACGCTGATCGGGTTGCAATGCGTACAGAAATGACAGGCATGGGATTCCACTCCGTTGAGGGATTGCGATCCCCATACCCATTATGGCCGATCCAGCGGCGCTTGCAGATGGTCAGCGTACATCCGATGGCCGATCCAGCGGCGCCCAACCGGTATGGAAACCGTGTTCGGGTTGAGGCCGTCTCGTGCGGTATCCTCTACGGATTATGGACGAACGTCCCATCGAGGCTCATGGACAACCCGACACGGGTCTTCTCAGGATCGTACGCGCGACGATCGTAGGCCTGCTCTTGATGCCGGTCTGCTGTTACTGGGCACAGGATCAGACGGTCGATCGCATCTTCTCTCTGATGGTCCCTCCGATCGTGTTGACCCTGATCGTCGCCGTCGCCAATCGTATCGTGAGGATGAGAAGCGTTGTCCTTGCGATGAGCGAAGGCGAACTGGTCATCGTATATGCGATGCTGACGGTCGGATGCGCCATGGCATCGGAGTGGATGGATGTGATCGCGCCGTATATCCATTCCTACGGCCTGTACGCCGATCGCAATGAACGGTACCGATCGAAGGTGCTTCCCTATGTAAGTAACCTTCTGTTCTTCAAGGACGCCTCAGCGCTGGAGGGATTCGCGGCCGGCGGAAAACCATTCTGGTACTTCGTTTCACAGCTACCGCTCTGGTGGCCGAAGATCTTAGCCTGGACCGCGATCATCAGTCTGGTCTGTCTTGCGATGCTCTGTATCAACATGCTGATGAGGGACCAATGGACGCATCGCGAGAGGCTCGCGTTTCCGATCATCCAGCTGCCAGTCGCGATCGTGAGCGAGGGGAGCGGAGGAGGAGGTCTGCGAGGACGCTACGTGCTTGGCGCCATGGGGGTGATGCTCGCCATCGACCTGCTCAACGGGTTTGCATTTCGTTATCCGGTCTTGCCTCGAATCAACGTGCGATTCCTGGGTGATATGTCCCAGTGGTTCACCGTGCGACCATGGAACCAGGTCGGTTGGACGCCGATCGGTATCTTCCCCTATATGGCGGCGATCGGCCTGTTCATGCCGACGGACCTGCTGTTCTCGTGTATCTTCTTTTTCTTCGTTCGGAAGGGGATGCAGGTCGTAGCGGCGGCGTTGGGCAATGAACAGGGCGTCTTCGGCGGAGGTGGGTTGGTGCCGAGCCCGCCGTATTTCAGCGAACAGTCCTGGGGTGCGTTTTTCGGACTCTTCTGCACTGCAATATGGGTGTCGCGCGGCTACCTGCGAGAGGTATGGGCCGAGATCGTCCATGGGGGTGGAGAACCACGAGGCGTACCCCATCGCATCTCGTTTATCCTGCTGCTGCTCAGCCTGGGACTGCTGGGTTGGATCGGTTATGCGATTGGGCTTCCGTGGTATTTCGTCATCGGGTACACCATCGTCTTTCTCGCGTTCAGCGTCGCGATAACGCGCCTTAGAGCCCAGCTCGGGCCGCCGACGCACGAGATGGCCTTCATGGGGCCAAACCAGCTGCTCGTTGATTTCCGCGGTTCCCAGGGGTTGGGGGAGAGTTTCATCGCACGAACGGTGACGACGTTTCACTTCATGAATCGGATTCACCGAACCCATCCGATGCCGCACCAGCTAGAAAGCATCAAGATGGGAGCGATGGCCCGGGTGAACCAGCGGGCGATCTTCACGGCTATCGTGCTCGCGACGCTGGCAGGCAGTATCTTCGGGCATCTAGTCCGAATCTATCTTGGCTACCGCTGGACCCCGGGCGATTACGGAGGCGATACGGCGGGTGTGATCGCCCAGTTGACCGATTCGCCGCGACCATACAATATCGCGGCCATTACCGCGATCGTTCTGTCGTTCAGCTTCGTCCTGCTGCTCGATATGATCCGCTTTCGGATACCCGGATTTCCGCTTCATCCGGCGGGCTATGCGCTTACGATGAACTTCGGCGTCGATTACTACTGGTTCGGCTTGATCATCGTGCTTCTGGTCAAGACCTACGTCCAGCGCTACTACGGCCTTGCCGGATACGACAAGCTCAGGATGGTCGCATTGGGCATCTTGCTCGGAGAGTTCGTCGCAGAAGGGATATGGGGGACGGTCGCGATGATTACGCGCGAAGCGACCTACAGCATCTCGATCAATGGTCGACTGGGATGGACCCAGTGAACCATTGCGGTGCAGGATATCCGTCCGACACACCAGTCGGCCGATTGGGCTCCTTCATCTCCACCATCACCGGTTGAATCCGGCGAAAACGCTGTGCTGGCAGATACTAAGCCCGCGGCGGATCGGCATCGATTCGTGCGGTCTCGTATGCGAGCGAAGCCAGTTCCTCCGGCGTTGCACGCTGCTCGATGGTCGGGAACAGCACACGCTCTTCCCAGCGAACGTGAGCCTCAAGCCGTGTTCCGGCTTCGCCGCAAAGACCCCCATCCTCCGCACCCGCCTCAACGATGGTTCGCGCCTGTTCGACCATCGAGCGCAGCGCGTCATGATCACCAACCAGTCGGGAGCGCTCCTCGGCAAGCATCAGAGGGATCAGCAGCCTCTCTTCATCGATGAAATGCTGCCTCATCCTGCGGTCCCATTCGTACACGAACCCTTGCAGCGCGGCAATCCGATCAGCCGCTGCACTGTGTGCGTTGATCATTCGGACCGCACGGACGAGCGATTGATGATGGTCCCTGGAAAATGGGATCAGACTGTCGTGTCGTCGTGCCAAACCGATTTCACCTTCGCGTCTGCATGCATCGGGCTGAGACTGCATCGCGAACGGATCCAGACCCGCTCGCGAGGCAACATACCCGACTCATCGCGGGAACCGTACCGTTCTAGAGTTGCGTAACAGCATCCTCGACACTGATGATGAGCACGCCTCTGGCCCAGGGAAACTGCGCTTTGACGCGATCGTAGTCATCGCCGGACGTGATGATCCTGCCGGTCCCCGTGATCAAGCATCCCTGACCCGGGGTGCGGGTTCCGTGAACGGCCTTGGACGCCAGAAGAACCTGGACCCTGTTATCCCTCTGGAGGTTGTCCTCTGTTATACGGTAGCCGCCGGTTGGGAGAACGATCCGGTCAGGCTCGATGCCCACCTTCCGTAGATAGTCTCCCCAGTTAGCTACAACATGAGGCGCATCGTCTCCATTGGTCACGATAGCCATGAACTCGGCCTTTTCGCACAGCTCCCGGATCACACCGTCGATTTTCGGCACTGTCGCCTCCTCGCATACGATATTCGTCTCGCGCGGGCCATGATCGCCCGCCTCTGAGCGAACCGTCTCATATATTATGCCCGTGGATGTGCCCGGATCCAGCGCCGCTTACAGTGATTCCGGCGCATGGACGGCGATGGCCGCTCGGATCTTATCGGCCTCTTCCTGAATCAGGCGCCCCTCCGCGCCGATTTCCGATAAGAGCGCCTCAGCCAGATGCACAGCTACCTCGGCCTCTTCATAGGTCACAGCGGTGACACCCAGAGCCTCCAGCTCATCCCTCTCAGAGATGTGGCGTGCGCGAACGAAGATCCGGAGGTCCGGATTGATCGCGCGGGCGCCGAGGATAACCGGCGTCCTGCGTGCCATGTCTGGCAGGGTTACAAGGAGGTATCCGGCCTTATCTACACCAGCGCCGCGGAGGACTTCCTGCTGACGAGCATCACCGTAAATAGCCGGTGAGTTCTCGGCCGCCAGGGCGCTCACAGCGTCCACATCGAGGTCAATCACCGTGGCGATCACCCCGAAGTCCTTTAGGATGTGCACCAGTGTCTGCCCTGCTGGTCCATATCCGACAACAACCACTCGGAGGAATGTAGGGGTCTCGGATGGAGGTGTGATCAGTCGTGCATTCACATCGCGCCCGCGGGCTTCGGCTCTGCGGTTCAGGCACCGCCAGAGACGCGGACGAGCGCGCAGTTGCCGTTCAATCCAACCGGACATCCGGTAGAGAAGGGGATTCAACGTAATGGAGATCAAAGCGCCCGTGACAAGAAGGCTCTGACCTTCCCTGGGCAGGATGCCGAGCTTTCTCGCGGCATCGCCGAGGATGAAGGAGAACTCGCCGATCTGCGCAAGGCTCAGGCCGACCGTGATCGCTGTCGGGACGGAGTAACCCAGTACGGTAAGGAGGAGAAGCATTGCGACTGGCTTGGCGATCAGGATCACACCGAGGACCCCGAGGACGAGCCACGGCTCTGATAGGAGGAGTTCCGGTCGAAACAGCATGCCTACCGAGACGAAGAACAGCACGGCGAATGCATCGCGCATGGGGAGCGCATCGGCGGCAGCCTGATGGCTAACGCTCGACTGCCCAACCACGATTCCGGCTAGAAAGGCTCCAAGCGCCATGGATGCTCCGAAGAAGATCGCTGAGCCGGCTGCGGTGACCAGGGCGAGCACCAGAACCGTCAGCGTGAAGAGCTCCTTGGATCTCGAACGGGCCACATGGAACAATAGCCAGGGCACGAAGCGAGAACCGAGGAAGAGGACGATGCCTGCGAGTCCTCCCAGCTTCAACAGTGCGATCCCCAGAGACTTCAGGATGGCGGCCCCGCTAACATTCGATGACGCCGAAGCGCCGAGAGCCGGAAGAAGGACCAGAAGGACCACCACCAGGATATCCTCAACAATGACCCACGCGACCGCGGCTTTCCCTCCCGGTGTGGCGAGGTGCTCTCGTTCGGTCAGGTTCCGCACCATCACTACAGTGCTGGCAACGGAGATGGCGGCGCCGAGGACCATAGCCGCGCTCAGCTTCCATCCAAATGCAACGGCGAGGGACGCTCCCAGTAGGGTTGCGCAGAGACTCTGGGACAGAGTGCCGATGATGATCCGTCGGTGAGCGAGCAAGTCCCGGAGGTGGAAATGAAGGCCGACACCAAACATCAGCAGGATGACGCCGATCTCGGCGAACTGCGCTGCAAGGCTCGTGTCTGCGACAACCCCTGGCGTGTGCGGACCGACAATGGTTCCTGCGATGAGATAGCCGGGTATGGGTGATAAGCGAAGCCGGTTTGTGAGAAAGCCGAGGATGAGGCCGAGCGTAAGACCGATCGTAAGGTTGAATATCAGGTGATGCTCATGCACTTGTGATAATCCTGGCGTCTAGCGAAAGCGCTGCGGGTAGGGAATGACCAGGGACATCGGCTCGGAGGCGCTATCCTCAAGGATCGAGTTCGAGTCGGTTCGTCGTTGTGTGGGCAGGATTATATGGAACCAGGGGAAGTGGAGGCCTGGGATTCGTCGCCAAGCCTCCGGGGATGAGCATTCTTCGATAAGGGCTCCCCGTGGTAGACTCGAACTACCAACCCTTCGGTTAACAGCCGAATGCTCTGCCATTGAGCTAACGGGGAATGGGACGTCGATAGGCGTCCATTCGCCAGTGAGTATACGCCCAGAGGTATTCGTGAGTCAAGATCCTGGCGCAAGTCGCCGTAGTCGGTTTCGGCGACGCTGGACGCGCGAAGCGATCCTTCGTTCTATCGACGCACTGCATGAGGCAGGTGCGGATCTCTCCTATTCCGCTGTTCATCGGGATCGGGGGGCGCTGTATGCAGCGGCAATCCGGCTATTCGGCGATTGGTCTAGTGCGCTGAGAGAATCGGGTGTGACGCCGGCCAGGGTGCGCCGTCGGCAGCGTTGGACGGATGAGGGTCTTATTGAGCGAATCGCCTCCATGGCGGCCGCAGGCCATGATCTTTCCTGGACGGCTGTGATCAACGGACCGGATAGGATGGTCGCCTATGCCGCAGCCCGATCGTGTCATTTCGGGTCATGGCAAGCGGCTCTCGCCGCTGCGGGGATTACCGAGCGCACGCGCAGGAGGCGCCGTTGGGATGCGCGAAGCATAAGCCGGGCGGTATTGACGCGACGGCGAGAAGGGCTGCCGCTCAACGCGAAGGCGGTGGAGCGGGATGAACCGGCGCTCATCGCTGCGGCACGCCGGATCTTCGGCACGTGGAACGACGCTCTCAAGGCATCGGCGATCGACCCGGAGACGGTAGCATTGCGAAAATCGCCCAGACGTCTGGCCGCCTCTTCGCCCCTCTGAGCCGCGGTATCGATGCGGACCGTTGGGGCCTAGTACTAATAGGAGTAATAATCGAATGTCGATAGAACCCCTGCGTATTGGTGTGGTCGGATGCGGAGCCATCGGCCAGGCGCATATCGGTGTCTGGTCGGAGATATCCGACGCCCGGATTGCCGCGGTCTGTGACGCGAATCCGGAGCAGGCCAACGCGATGGCCCGATCTCTGGGCTGCGCCCCGTTCACCGATCTCAAGGCGATGGCGGCATCCGGATTGATCGATGCCGTTGACCTGTGCACGCCGTCTGGCGTGCACGCCGACCAGGGCATGATCGCAGCCGAACACGGCCTCCACGTTCTATCGGAAAAGCCACTCGACATCAACGCAGAAAAGGCCCGTGCGCTCGTTGCCCTGTGCGAAGATCGCGGATTGACCCTGTCCTGCGTGCTTCAGCGCCGAACCTACTCCGGAGCCAGAACCGTAGCGAACGCGATCCATAGCGGCGAGTTCGGCGAACTGCTCTCCTGTTGCGCCTATATCAAATGGTGGCGGGACCAGGCTTACTACGACAGCAGCCGGTGGCGCGGAAGCATTACCCTGGACGGTGGTGTGCTCGCCAATCAAGGGATTCACGCCCTGGATCACCTGTGCTGGCTGGCGGGCCCTGTGATCCATGTGGACCACGCCTATGCCGCAACGGTCGGACATCAGATGGAAGCGGAGGATTTTCTCATCGCCGTGGTCCGGTTCGCATCCGGAGCCAGAGGTGTGATCGAGGCAACGACCTGTTGTAATCCGCCCTTGTGTTCGCGCATTGAGGTCGTCGGCGCTCGCGGCTCGGCTGCGTTCGACGACGCACGGGTTGTGCAGTTCGGATACGGCGGTGAAGACTTGATCCGTACCGTGGACGAGGCGGATGCCCGTCTGGGAGGTCGCGCTGAGGCGATGGCGATCAGTATGGAGGGGCATCGCGCCATCCTATCCGATTTCGCAGCTGCCGTTCGCGACCACCGTCCGCCTGCCGTTACCGGCCGCGATGCGCTCGTCGCCGTCGAGGCTCTGGATCTGATCTATCGGGCGGCGAGCGCCAGTTCGTGATCGCGAACCGGTTCTTCAACCGCGAGATCAGCTGGCTGGAGTTCAACGGGCGGGTTCTGGAGGAAGCCGAGGACTCACGGAACCCGTTGTTGGAACGGGTGAAGTTCCTCAGCATCTTTCATAGCAACCTCGATGAGTTCTATATGATCCGGGTATCGGGATTGCAGGAACAGGTCGAAGCCGGCTATATCGAACGGTCCCGGGATGGCCTCTCGCCTACGGATCAGTTGGTAGCGGTTCGTGAGCTGGCGGCCGGGCAAAATCGAAGGGCCTGGCAACTCTGGAATCACGAGTTACAGCCCTGCCTTGAGCGCGAGGGGATCGTAATACGGGACTATACAACGCTATCGCATAAAGAGCGCACCTCTCTGAAGCGTTACTACGAAAAGGATATCTATCCGATCTTGACTCCTCTGGCTGTCGATCCCAGCCATCCGTTTCCACTGATATCAAACCTCAGCCTGAACCTCGCAGTCGTCATCGACGGCAAGGATAAGAGCGTCAAGTTCGCCCGTGTAAAGATACCGCCGACACTGCCAAGGCTTGTCCGGACCCCCAACCCGCGAGGCAAAGACACACTAGACGCTCCGGTCCACTATACATGGCTCGAGGACATTGTCGCGGACAACCTGGGCTCGCTGTTTCGAAAGATGGCTGTCGTTAGCGCCTACCCCTTTCGGGTGATCCGGGATACCGATATCGAGATCAGAGAGGATGAGGCCGGTGATCTGCTGCAAGGGATCGAGCGAGTCCTGAGGCGCAGACGGTTTGGAAGCGTGGCGCGGCTTGATATCACCGAATCGATGCCAGGACACATACGGGAACTCCTTCTCAAGCATCTCGAAACCGATCCTGCGGATTGCTTCGAGACCGAAGGGCGGCTGGGCATGAGTGCGATCGGAGCGTTGGCCGATATCGATCGCCCGGACTTGAAGGTCGTACCGTATCGACCCAGGCTCCCTGCGCGGATGCGGGAGGATGTTGATATTTTCGAGACCGTACGGGCGCAGGATGTTCTTCTGCACCACCCATTCGATAGTTTTTCCCCCGTGGTAACGCTTATTACAGCGGCGGCTTCGGATCCTGACGTGCTCGCAATCAAGCAAACCATCTACCGTGTTGGCACAAACTCTCCGGTTGTTGCGGCTCTCCAACAAGCCAGCGATAAAGGGAAGCAAGTGACCGTGATCGTCGAACTCAAGGCGCGTTTCGACGAGGAAAACAACCTGGAGTGGGCGCGCTCGCTCGAGGCTGCCGGCGTCCATGTCGTCTACAGCGACATCGCGTTCAAGGTCCACTGCAAACTGCTGATGATCGTACGCAGGGAGGCACGCAAGGTCCAGCGATACATACACCTCAGTACGGGCAACTACAACGCTCGTACTGCCACGCAATATACGGATCTTGGTCTCCTGACCTCTGATCCCATCATCGCAGATGATGTGAGCGCTCTCTTCAACGCCCTCACAGGATACAGCGAGGATCAGTCCTATCGAAAGCTGCTCGTCTCGCCCGGTGGGATTCGGAAAGGGCTCTATCACCGGATCGAACGGGAGATCGAGCACGCGCGGAGCGGTGGCACGGGCCGACTGGTCTTCAAGATGAACGCCCTGACCGATTTCGACTTCGCCGAGCGCCTATACGATGCCAGCAGGGCTGGCGTGTCCATCGACCTGATTGTACGAGGCAGCTGTTGTCTGGCGCCAGGGATACCTGGGCTGAGCGATACCATCAGGGTGCGCAGCATTGTAGGGCGCTTTCTGGAACATGATCGAGTGTTCTTCTTTCAGAATGGCGGCGCCGAGGAGGTATATCTGGGCAGCGCCGACTTGATGCCCCGAAACCTGGATCGCCGGTATGAAGCCCTATTCCCGGTCGAAGACCCATACCTGAAACGATGGATCATCGATACATACCTAGGGGCCTATTTGAAGGATTCGAGCTCCGCGAGAATCCTCAATGGAGACGGAACCTACGTTCGGGTAGCCCCGGAGGGTAGGGATCCGGTCAACGCGCAGCGATGGTTTATGGAACGGGAGCGGAGCTATGGTCAGGAGGATAGTAAGACTCGCTAAGAGAACGGCCGTTCGCTTAGAACAGCGGCGCTCTGAGGGTACACTAACACGGTCGTCTTGAACGACCAGTCAATCGGAATGCCAGGTACCTATCTTCTATTAGCTATAGCATTGATCGTCGCCGCAGCCCTTGGCATCGCCATGGTTGTCGGGGCGTATGTACTCGGTCCCAAGAAGCCGAGCCGCCATAAGGAGGCCCCGTACGAGTGCGGTATGACGCCCGTCGGCGGGGCACGGGAGCGGTTTCCCATACGTTTTTACGTCGTCGCTATGCTCTTTATCGTGTTCGACGTTGAGACCGTTTTCCTATATCCGTGGGCTGCTACGTTCGCTGACGGGAGTCGCGCCCAGAAGTTGTTCCTTCTGGGTGAAATGGGCGTCTTCGTCGCCATCTTGATCGTCGCCTATGTATATATCCTCGGAACGAAGGCTCTAGACTGGGGGCCGGAACATGTGGATGGCCGACGAGTCGAACCCGGAGTACTGGATCGGCGCCCGCCGATCATGTTCGGCAATGAAACCTCGAACGGAGTGAATCTCAGTCAGACCGTGGTCAGCGATCGGCATTCGATGAGCTCGTCCCGTGATTGATCGAACGGAGTCGACGCTCGAGCTGCCCGAAGCGATTGCGAGCGACGTTGCGGCCGTCAGGTCTGCGGTGCCGGCCGGTTTCATCGACGCGCAAGCCCATCGTGGTGATGTATGGGTCAGGGTGCACCGCGAGAGTATCGTCGAAGCGCTCCAGTGTCTGCGTGATCAGGTCACTCCCGGCTATCGATTCTTCTCCGAGTGCGTTGGGGTCGATTACCTTGATCCGAAGACCGGACAGCTGATCATGGGGCGTGAGGAGCGCTTTGAGATCATCTATAACCTGGCGGCATTCGTTCCTTCTTCAGAGGGCGTTGGGGCCGTGCGGCGGATCTTCGTGGCTGTTTCGGCGCCCGAGGCGGATCCGACCGTCCCGAGCGTAACGGAGCTCTTCGCAGGCGCGTCCTTCCCCGAGCGCGAGATCTACGATATGTTCGGAATCCGCTTCCAGGGGCACCCAGATCTCCGGCGCCTCTTGATGTCGGATGACTGGATCGGACATCCGCAGCGCAAAGACTATCCGCTGGGCGGTGAACGAGTACGCTTCCCGGCGGAGATGACCGGCCCGAGTATCAACGATCGGCTCGTTCAGCATCCCGGCGAAAGCTTCTTCGGGCCTACTGCGGAGGAGTTTGAGTGACGAAGCCCGCGATGACGACCGCGGCGATGGCGGCCCAGGGTATTACCCTGGATCCAGTGGATGACAGCACCATCGTTCTGAATATGGGGCCACAACATCCATCGACGCACGGAGTCCTCCGGCTTGTGCTCGAACTAGACGGCGAGACAATCGTCAGTGTGACGCCTCATATCGGCTACGTCCATACGGGTATCGAAAAAGAGGGAGAGTACCAGAGCTACCTGAAGGCCGTTACGATAACGGACCGGATGGACTACGTTAGCGCCCACATCAACAACCTGGCGTTCTGTTTGTCCGTGGAGCGGCTGCTGGGGGTGGAGCCACCTCCGAGAGGGCAGTATCTGCGCGTTCTATTATCGGAGATCCAGCGGATGGCCAGTCACCTCGTCTGGCTGGGAACGCACGCCCTCGATCTTGGAGCGATGACGGTCTTCTTCTACGCTATGCGCGAGAGGGAGAAGCTTCTGGATCTGACGGAGATGCTGTCGGGCGTCCGCTTGATGCCGTCCTGGATCGTCCCGGGCGGACTCCGCGGCGATGTGCCCGAGGGCTGGTTTGAGCGATGTAAGCACGTTCTGGATGATCTGCCCGGCCGTTTTGCGGAGTATGAGACGATCCTCGACCAAAACCCGATCTGGTGCGAACGGACCCAGGGCGTGGGGATCATCTCTGCGGATGAGTGTCTCGGGCTCGGGGTCAGCGGTCCGTCGTTGCGAGGTAGCGGTGTCGCATACGATGTGCGAAAAGCCAGCCCGTATTCCCGGTTTGAGGATTTTGAGTTCGGTATCCCCGTCGGCGCCTTTGGGGATGTGAACGATCGGTACCGGGTTCGCATGGCGGAACTGCGCCAGAGCCGTGAGATCGCGCGGCAGGCGATCGAACGGATGCCCGATGGTCCAGTCAGCATCGATGACCCTCAGATATTCCCGCCGAAGCGGGCGGATCTCGATCGGTCCATGGAAGCGGTGATCCAGCATTTCAAGCTGTGGAGTCAGGGATTCGCGCCGCCTGCGGGCCATGCCTACGTGCCCGTCGAATCGCCCAAGGGCGAGCTGGGTTTCTATGTCGTCTCGAACGGCGGCTTCTATCCGTGGCGCATGCACCTGCGGGCGCCCTCGTTCATGAACCTACAGGCGCTATCGACGTTATGCCGCGGCCGATTGATCGCCGATGTTGTTGCGATTATCGGCAGCCTGGATATCGTCCTCGGGGAGATAGATCGTTGACTCACGACCGTACCGATCCGGCATACGCGCGCCGGTTTTCCCCAGACGCGGTGCGGGAGCTTGAGGAACTCGTGGCCCGCTATCCGCAGCGAAAAGCAGCTATGTTGCCCGCACTCTGGATCGCGCAGCGTGAGTATGGCGGTGAGATCACCGCGGAAGCCATGGAAGAGGTGGCGCACCGATTGGGCGTGCCGCCGGTGGAGGTTGAAGGGGTTGCATCGTTTTATACGATGTATAACCTGAAGAAACGGGGCCGCAAGCACATCGAGGTATGCGCGTGCCTTACCTGTGCTGTCCTGGACAGCGCCTCCGTTATCCATGCACTGGAACAGAGACTCGGCATCAAGGCCGGAGAGACGACTGCCGATGGCGAATACAGTCTCAGCGAGGCTGAGTGCCTGAACTGGTGTGAGGCGGGAACCGTCGTCCAGGTAGGGCATCGTTACTACGGGAACGTAACTGCGGAGGATGTGGATCGACTGCTCGACGATATTGCGGGAGACCCTCGCAACGACGTGGTAACCCATGCGGACACCGTAGTGCGGGTGCAGCTGCGCGGAGGATGTAAAGGTCGTCCGAGGCCGTCGGCTGAGGTGGAGGCCGATCGTGGCTGAGAAGCTGGTGCTGTTCGAGCACCGTCATCTGCCCGGGGTGGAGACCGCGGCCGTATATGAGACCGTGGGCGGTTACGAGGGGCTTCGCCGGGCGCTGCAGATGACGCCCGCCGGCGTGATCGAAGAGATAAAAGTATCCGGGCTTCAAGGGCGCGGGGGAGCCGGTTTCCCGACCTGGATCAAGTGGAATGGAATGCTGGGCAATCCGCCGGGAGATCGCTATGTGGTCTGCAACGCGGACGAAGGAGAGCCCGGGACGTTCAAGGACCGTGAGTTGATGCTGCGCTTCCCGCATATGATCGTCGAAGGAATGGCGATCGCGGGCCACGCCACCGGCTCCGCCACGGGCTATATCTACATTCGGGGTGAGTTCACCGAGCCTGCCGACGCGATCCGCAGAGCCGTAGACGAGGCGTATGAGCGCGGCTATCTGGGGGAAGGGATTCGCACCGACGGCAGCCGGTTCGATATCCACGTTCACCTTGGCGCGGGCAGTTATGAATGCGGCGAGGAAACCGCTCTGATGAGCAGCCTGATGGGAGAGCGGGGACAACCGCGCGCCAAACCGCCGCATGCTCCGCTGCCCGTAGTCGCAGGCCTCTGGCGGCGGCCAACACTGATCAACAACGTCGAGACCTATGCATGCGCCCCTCATATCCTCCGGCGAGGCGGCGCCTGGTACGCGTCGATGGGCACGGAACGGGCCAAAGGGACCAAGATCTTCAGCGTGAGCGGCCACGTGGCGCGGCCGGGCAACTACGAGATCGAACTCGGCACCCCGTTGCTCGAGCTGCTCGATATGGCGGGCGGCGTCACCGGCGGCGCCTTGAAAGCGATCATCCCGGGCGGCTCGTCCGTGCCGATCCTGCCCGCGGCGAAATGCACCGATGTTCGACTCGACTATGATGGATGCCGGGCCGCGGGAACCATGCTGGGGTCGGGCGGCTGCATGGTCTTCAATGAGACCACGGATATCGTCAAGCTCATGTGGGTGACGGCGCGGTTCTACGCTCATGAGTCCTGCGGCAAATGCACCCCGTGTCGTGAGGGAACCCGCTGGATGGCCAAGATCATGGATCGTATCGTTCAAGGCAAGGGCAGACCTGAGGACCCGGATCTGCTGGTCAGCGTCTGCAATAACATCGACGGCCGATCCTACTGTCCGCTGGGCGATGCTGCGGCCTGGCCGATTCGTGCCAGCGTACTCCAGTATCGCGATGAGTACGAGCACTGGGTTCGGCACAAAACATCGCCGGTCGGCGAGCACTCGGTTCCGAAGGTGGCATAATAGCGCGTGTCTCAAGTTGAGTTCGTCAATATAACCATCGACGGCACGACCGTGCAGGTCCCTGCCGGCGAAATGGTGATCGAATCGGCCCGCCGAGTCGGGATCGAAATACCTCACTTTTGCTATCACCCCAGGCTAACGATGGAGGCCGGCGCCAACTGCCGCATGTGTCTCGTCGAAGTATCCATGCCCCGTAAGAATCCCGATGGCACACTGGCGTTGGCACGGATGCCAAAGCCGCAGACCTCGTGCAGCTTGCCTGCGGCTGAAGGTATGGTGATCGAGACCGAAACGCCGATGATCGTTGAAGCTCGGAAGGGTATGCTGGAGTTCCTGCTGATCAACCACCCTCTCGATTGCCCGATCTGTGATCGCGGCGGCGAATGTCCACTCCAGAACAATACGATGCACTACGGCGCCGCAACCACGCGCTTCGTTGAGGAAAAGCGACATCCGCCCAAGGCGTATCCGCTGTCCAAGTACGTCATCTTCGATCGGGAACGGTGCATTCATTGCGCCCGCTGCACCCGGTTCGCGTCGGATATCTCCGGCGATGCCCAGCTTGATTTCCTCAAACGGGGCGCCGACATGGAGGTTTCTTCGTTTCGGGACACCGAGTTCACCTCGCTCTACTCGGGCAACGTCATCGAGGTCTGCCCGGTAGGCGCTCTGTTATCCCGGCCCTATCGGTTCACGGCCCGTCCGTGGGACCTATCTACCCAGAAGTCGATCTGTACTGAATGCTCCAACGGATGCAACATCAAGCTTGATCACAGAGCGGGCAAGCTCCTGCGGGTGAATGCGCGCCTGAACGAAGAGGTCAACGAGGAATGGACCTGTGATCAGGGCAAGTTCGGGATGGACTATGCCTCGCACGAGAAGCGACTTCGGCGTCCGTTGATCCGAGACGGCGCGGTCTTCCGTGAAGTCTCATGGGATGAAGCCCTGACCCATGTCGCGACGGCCTTGAGCGAAGCGGGGCCCGCAGCGGCGTTTCTGGGCGGCGCTCGGTCCTCGAACGAAGACCTGTTCGTTCTCCGCCGACTCTTTCAGGAGGTGCTCGGCTCCCAGAATATGGACCACCGGCTTGGCCCAGCCTATCCTTCCGCCGCCGATGTGCGGGCGGCGCTGGGTTCGCAAAGCCCTACACCGATTGCGGCCTACGAACGGATGACGACGATCATCGTCTTCGGATGCGATCTCGCCGTCGAGTTGCCGATCCTGTATCTGAGGGTGCGTAAGGCCGCCGTTCGCAGGGGCGCGAAGGTCATCGAGTGCCAACCGAGCTCCTATCGTGAGCGGCCCCATGCGAACAAGGTCACTGATTTTGCGCATAGCTCGATCTGGTACGAGCCCGGCCAGGAGACGGCAATCGCTGAAGCGTTGGCGCACGTGATGACCGGTGGTCGTGATCCTGGCGCGTCTGATGGGGCGTCGGACGCGGCGGCATCTCTGCCAAACGCAGTGGCCGAGGCGAATGTGGAGTTCGGATCGGCGATCCCCAGGCTTGACGATGGACCGATCGCGATCATCATCGGGCGGGACGTATGGTCCCGGAGTCTGAGCGTACCGGCTACGCTGAAGGCCGCTGCCGACAAGATGGGAACGCCCTGCGTCATCAATACCTACGCCTGTTCCGTTAATGAGCAGGGAGCGCGGGAGTTAGGCATCCTTCCGGATGGAAGCGTGCAGGCATCCGCACCCGGCCTCAATGCAGATCAGATCCTTCACGGATTGAAGGACGGAACGGTAAAGGCGCTGTGGGTGAGCGGCGTGGACATCGCATCGCAGTTCCATGATCCGGAACTGGTCACGCAATCGCTCGAACAAGCGCCCTTTGTGGTTGTAACCGCTCTCGACCTCAATCGGACAGCGACGATGGCTGATGTGGTGTTGCCGTTGGCGAGCGTTGCCGAATATGACGGCACCTATACCAGTATGGAGCGTCGCGTGCAGCGCTTCCATCAGGCATTTGATGCGGGCGTCGACGTCCGTGAGGAATGGCGCATCGCCGCCAACGTGGGCATGCGGCTCGGCGTTGATATGCCCTACGCGAGCTGGCGCGACATCTTCGGGGCCATCGCGACTTCGGAGCGCGCCTTTGCGGAATGCACTCCGGATAACCTGGGCGACGGCGGACGGCTGCTGGCGGATCGGAACAACGAGGATAGCCGGTGACGATTCCGAACGTTCAAATAGGGCCGTTGGACCTGGTAACGGTGTTGCCGTACCTCAGCCTCGCCATCATGTTCGGGATCGTCCTCGCCGTGGTGCCGCTCTTGACCTGGTTCGAACGCGTCGTGCTTGGTTTGTTCCATGATCGGCCCGGACCGAATCGAGTCGGTCCCAGGGGGATCCTGCAACCTATTGCCGATGGGATTAAACTGTTCTTTAAGGAGGACATCCTCCCGACATCGGTGGATCGACGCATCTACTATCTGGCGCCGGTACTGGCCCTCATGCCGCCGCTTGCTTCATGCGCTGTAATCCCTATTACCGAACTCCGTATACGGATGGCCGATGGCACGATCCGCACGTTGCCGATGGTCGCCGCCGACGTGAATATCGGTGTACTCTGGGTTTTCGGATTGGCGGCCCTGCAGGTCTATGGCATCGTCCTCGGCGGATGGTCCTCGAATAACAAGTACTCGCTGCTCGGCGGCCTCCGGTCGAGCGCGCAGTCGATCTCCTATGAACTCGCGATGAGTCTCACCATCGTGACGGCGGTTCTGATGGCGGGGAGTTTGAGCCTCGTCGAGATCGTGCAGGCGCAATCCGGTGGGATCTTCTCGTGGAATATCCTCCGCTGGTTCCCACTCGGCCTTATCGCAGCAATCGTGTACGGCATCTCCATGGTAGCGGAGACGAATCGTGCGCCGTTCGATCTGCCCGAGGCCGAGTCCGAGCTCGTCGCGGGTTTTCAGACCGAATATTCCTCGATGAAGTTCGCGGTGTTCTTCATGAGTGAATACGCCTCGATGGTGGTAGTATCCGCGATGGCTACCGTGCTGTGGCTGGGCGGATGGCAGGCGCCCGCGCCCGGTCTGACGATCATACCGGGCGTTGTCTGGTTCTTCGGTAAGATCGCACTCATTATCTTCACCTATGTGTGGGTACGGGCTACGCTGCCCAGATTTCGCTACGATGCTCTGATGCGTTTCGGATGGAAGCGGTTATTCCCGGTTGCGCTGGCGGTTCTGATGCTCGGAGCGGTGGTCGATGCGTACTATACGAGCCCGACCGCCAAGAGCGCTATCCCGGCCAAACCAGAGCGACCCAAGCCCAATATGATGGGCGCGGAGGGGGCTGGGTAACGACGTGGGGAGCGCGATTATCTTTTGGATCCTTGCGACGATCGCCGTCGTTACGGCCGCTATGACCGTGTTGAACCGCAATCCCGTTCGCGGCGCGTTGATGCTCGTGGCGCATATGCTTACGCTGGCGGTGATGTACCTGACTCTGTCGGCGCAGTTCGTCGCGGCCGTACAGGTAATCGTTTATGCCGGTGCGATCATGGTCCTCGTTCTCTTCACGATCATGCTGCTGAACCTAGGCGTAACTGGCGGCGGCATCCGCTCACGCGGTGCCGGATTCGTGCTCGCGGTGATCGGTGCGCTCACGTTGACACTTGCGATGGTCGGAGGCTCAGTGTGGCGTCATGGTCTTGCCCCGATGAAGGCGACCGCCGAGTCCCTCGAGCGGGGCGGCACCGCGCAGGCCATCGGCTATGCTCTCTACGATCCCGAACTGCCCTGGCTCTTTCCGTTTGAAGTGATCTCGTTGCTGCTCCTGAGTGCGATCGTAGGAGCGCTCGTTTTGACGAGGCGGAGATCGGAATGATCCTTCCCGTACCTACGGCTCACTACATGGCTCTATCGGTTCTCATCTTCTGCTGCGGAGCGTTCGGCGTCGCCACCCGTCGGAACCCGATCGTGATGTTGATGTGTATCGAGTTGATGCTCAACGCGGCGAACCTAGGCTTTGTGGCGCTGGGCCGCCATTTCGGCGACACCGGCGGACAGATGCTGGCGATTTTCGTCATGGCCGTCGCCGCGGGGGAGGTTGCGATCGGCTTGGCGATCATCGTCGCCCTTTTCAGAACACGAGAGACGATCGATGTCGATCGTGTGGATAGCCTCCGACTATGATGGATGGAATGGGGCATCTGAGCTCGGGAGGCCTCGTCTGGGCGATACCTTGCGTGCCGCTTATCAGCTTCGTGGTGATCATGCTCTTCGGGGGCAGAATCCTTCAGGTGCTCGGCGATGCCGCTGGCCGACGGGTCATCGGCGCCCTCGCGACGCTGGCGGTTCTGGTCCCCTTTGCTCTGAGTGCGGCGCTGGTCAGAGATCTCCTTGCATTGCCCGCGGAGGCCCGCCGGGCCATCGTCCCGTTACTGCCGTTTGCCAAGACCTTGCCGTGGATCGACGCCGGCCCCATCCACGCACAGTTCGCGGCGCTGATCGATCCGCTGTCGGCGCTGATGTGCCTGATCGTTACCGGTGTGGGCGGCCTGATCCATCTGTACGCCACGGGCTACATGGCTCACGACCGAGATTACGCCCGGTTTTTTGCCTATTTCAACCTGTTCATCGTGGCGATGCTCTTTCTCGTCCTCGGGGAGAGCATTCTGATGATGTTCGTCGGCTGGGAAGGGGTCGGGTTATGCTCCTACCTGCTGATATCCTTCTGGTACGACGATACCGACAACGCGAAGGCCGGCAACAAAGCGTTCATCGTGAACAGAATCGGCGATGTCGGCTTTGTCCTGGGCATCCTGACGATTGTCAGCCTATTCGGTACCGTTTCATTCCATACCGCTGACGGCCGGGGGTTCCTCGACCTCGCGGCACGGAAGGAGACACTCCACGGAGCCCTGGGGATCGGATCGGCCGCGCTCATTGCGGGCCTCCTCTTCATCGGCGCCTGTGGTAAGTCGGCGCAGTTCCCATTGCATATCTGGCTTCCCGACGCGATGGCAGGCCCAACGCCGGTGTCCGCGCTCATCCACGCAGCGACGATGGTAACGGCGGGTGTAGTGATGCTGACCCGCATGTCGGTGATCTTCGTGCAGGCTCCCGCGGTCCTTCTCATCGTCGCGCTGGTCGGCCTTTTCACTGCGATATTCGCCGCGACGATCGCCCTGACACAGACCGACATCAAGAAGGTTCTGGCGTATTCCACTGTATCCCAGCTTGGCTTTATGTTCCTCGGATGCGGTGCGGGCGCGTTCGCTGCGGGCATGTTCCATGTGATGACCCATGCCTTCTTCAAAGCTCTACTGTTTCTCGGCGCCGGCTCGGTGATCCACGGTATGGCTGGACAGCAGAACATGAGGCTGATGGGCGGCTTGCGCAAGCACATGCCGATTACCTTTGCGACCATGGTTGCGGCCTGGGCGGCCATCTGCGGATTCCCCGGGCTGTCCGGCTACTGGTCCAAGGACCTGATCCTCGGATATGGCGCAGGTATCCATTCATATGGCATGGTCATCTACGCGGTCGGCACGTTCACGGCTTTCCTAACGGGTCTCTATATGACCAGGCTCATGGTGATGACCTTTGGGGCAAAAGAGCGGTTCAACACGCACGAGGTCCACGTCCATGAGTCCCCTCCGTCGATGTGGATCCCTCTGGCGCTCCTCGCCGTTCTTTCGATCATCGGCGGTCTGATCGGCACGCCGTGGGGTCATCAACTGCAGCATTTCCTCGAGCCTGTGCTGCCTACCGCTGCACTGCATGTGGCGCACGAAGGTGTTCCGGTTGGAGTTGGATTGGGCATTGGCGCCATCGTTGCGATTGCCGCAATGGCCGCTGGGCTGGTCTTCTATCCTGCTGAGGCTGCGAAGGGCGAGGCGATTGAACCGGCGCGCAATCCGATTCTCGTCGGTGCAGAGCGACTCTGGTATGTCGATTCGGCCGCAAACGCGATCGGGATCCGATTCGGCGGCAAGGTCGCCACCGTCCTCTGGCAATGGGTCGATCAGGGCAACATCGATCGCCTCGTGAACATCGTTGCCTTTGTCGTCGGGCTCCTGAGCGAGATCGTGCGCGGCTTACAGACCGGATATGTTCGGATCTATGTGACCACCATGCTCGCGGGTGTTGCGGTCCTCGCTGTCTGGGCGCTCATCGGCGGAGGCGTTCGATAACGATGTTCGAACAGCATCTTCTCAGCCTGCTGATCTTCCTGCCCGTCATCGGCGCGATGATCGTCGCGACTGCCCCGACCCGCAAGAGGGACGCCGCGGATTCCGGGTTGTCACCTGCCGCGATTCTGGCCCTCGTGGCGGCTGGAGCGGAGTTCGTGCTGGCGATCTGTCTTTGGTTCCGGTTTGAGCCGGGGCGACCCGGATTTCAGTTCCGCGAGCTTGCCGAATGGATCCCGGGCTTTGGCATCAACTACGACGTAGGGCTCGACGGGATGAGCCTGCTGCTCGTGATGCTAACCGCGTTTCTGACGCTGCTGTGTGTCCTCTACTCGGTTCGTCTACAAACCCGCATCCGAGAGTACATGGTCTGTTTGCTCGTACTAGAGGCCGCGATGATGGGCGTGTTCGTTGCGCTCGATCTGGCGCTCTTTTATGTGTTCTGGGAAATAGTCCTGATCCCGATGTACTTCTTGATTGGCATCTGGGGGCATGAGCGGCGGATCTACGCGGCCATCAAGTTCTTCGTCTATACGTTTACCGGCAGCGTTCTCATGCTCGTGGGCATCATCTACCTGTACGTCCAGACAGGCAGCTTCAGTCTGCTGGAGCTTGGCGCTAACGGTTCGCCCGCAGCAATGAAGCTCGCGGGTATTCCCGCGCCGGCGTTGATGTATCTCTACGGGGCGTTCGCGCTCGCGTTCATGATCAAAGTGCCGATGATCCCGTTCCACACTTGGCTGCCCGATGCCCATGTCGAAGCGCCGACCGCCGGAAGCGTGATCCTCGCCGGTGTGTTGCTCAAGATGGGGGTCTACGGCTTTATCCGCGTTTGTCTCCCGCTGTTTCCCGAGCAGATGCAGGCGAGCGCACCGTTGTTCCTGTGGCTGTCAGTGATCGCTATCATCTACGGCGCCATCGTCGCGGCGATCCAGCCGGACATGAAGAAGCTAGTGGCCTATACGAGCGTCTCCCATATGGGTGTGGTGATGCTGGGCGTCTTTTCCTTCAACGTCACAGCGATGACCGGAGCGATACTGCAGAGCGTGAACCACGGGATCTCGACGGGAATGTTGTTCTTCCTGGTCGGCATGTTGTATGATCGGAAACACACTCGCGCCATCGCGGCCTATGGCGGGATCAGACGCATTGCGCCGTTCTTCGGAGCCGTGTTCCTGATCGCCGCGTTCTCCTCGGCCGCATTGCCTATGACCAACGGCTTCGTCGGCGAGTTTCTGGTGCTACAGGGGGCCTATCTGGCGCCGAATCGAGGTCCGATGTACGCGGCGATCGCCGCCTGCGGCATGATCTTCTCGGCGGTATACATGCTCTGGCTCTTCCAACGCGTATTCTGCGGGCCGCAGATGGCGGACGGACACGATCATGTATCTGACCTCACAATGCGGGAGAGATTCGTTCTGGTACCGCTCGTTGTCATGGTTCTGTGGCTCGGGTGCTATGTGTCTCCATGGATACGGCCGCTGACCGGGATTGCGCAGGAGAGACAGACTGCCGACCAGCAGGCCGCGTCGGCCGTACCAACGCCGGGCGGGTTCGACATGGGCCAGGTTGCCGAGCATGAAACTCGTCCGTCGATAGCGGCGGTAGGGCAAAACCGGTAATGAGCGGATCGAGTCGGTTCATCGCGGATCTCAGCGCCCTGTACCCTGCTCTCGCCCTGATCGGCGCGAGCGGCCTGATCCTCCTTGTGATGCCGTTCCTACGCAGGTGTGGAGGCAATAGCGGCAGCGCGACTATTAGCGGTCTCGGCGTCCTGGCAGCGCTTGCGTTGCTGATCCGGCTGCCGGGAGAAGGCTTTGGCGCCACTTTGTTCGCGGAGACGCTGGTCACCGACAGTCTCTCCACAGCCTCGGCCTTCGTCCTACTCCTCTCAGGTCTTCTCGCTGTACTCATCGCGCAGAGCTACCTCAAAGTAAGAGAGATCGATGAGCCCGAATACTACGCAATCCTGCTGCTCTCCATGGCCGGTGCGTACCTTATGCTGTTGGCTAACGACCTGCTCATCCTGTTTCTGGGTCTCGAGTTGATGTCCTTCGGTTTCTATGCCATGGCAGGATTCGCGAGGAGGGACGGTCGGAGTGGGGAGGCGGCGCTCAAGTACTTCCTGACGGGCGCCTTCGCATCGGCTCTGTTTCTGTATGGCATTATGCTCATCTACGGGGTATCCGCTTCTACCGAGTTTGCTAAGATCCAGTCCGCGGTTGCGCATGGAGCGCTCCATACGCCTATGGGACTGGCCGGTATGATCTTGATTATTGCAGGCCTCGGTTTCAAAGTCGCCGCGGTTCCGTTCCACCAATGGGCGCCGGATGTCTACGAAGGCGCGCCAACCAGCGCCACGGCGTTCCTTGCGGCAACGGCGAAGATCGGCGCATTCGTGGGTCTCATTCGCGTCCTTGACGTGTTCGCAGGCGGCTCACAGACGCTCATTCCCATGCTTCGCGTCCTCGCGATCGCGACGATGATCTACGGCAATCTCGTTGCGATTGCACAGACGAACGTGAAAAGAATGCTCGGATATTCTGCGGTGGCCCATGCGGGTTACCTACTAGCCGCAATGGTGTGCGTGGCGATGCATTACGAAGGTACGGCGGGCGCGAGAACGAATACCGCCGCCATGAGCGCCTCGGTCTTTTACCTGCTCGCTTATGCGCTCGCTGGCTTCGGGGCGTTCGGCGTACTCGCCTATCTGAGCTCCCGCGACAAGGACGTCCAAACGCTCGATGACCTACGCGGCCTGGTGCAGCGTGACGCGCCGTCCGGGTATGCGCTGATTCTGTTCATGCTATCTCTGGCGGGCATTCCGGCCACGGTCGGCTTCATCGGTAAATGGCAGATCTTCTACGCGGTCCTGATCGGAGGCGATATGACGCTGGCCGTCACGATCGCCCTGACGAGCGCGATGGGAGCGTACTACTACCTCCGCGTGGTCTGGTATGCGGCATTCGAGAGTGCGAGCGGTCCGGATGCCCCTCGTCAGGTTGGATTGACCGGCGCCGGCTTGACAGTCTTCGTTTCGGCGTTTGCGACCCTACTACTCGGCATTGTGCCAGGGCTGCTCACGGGCTTCCTGCAGGTGGTGAAGTAGGCTTACCGTTTCGGTGTCTGGGCCGCGAGCTTCGCCATACCTAGCAGGACGGCCGCAGAACCCGTCGTATCCAGAGACCCGAGTGCACCTTCCGCATCATCACGGATGGTCGGCGCCCATGGCGCGAGATCCAACCATCGGCCAATCGCCTGAGGGACATGGGTATTGGTGTTGCCGGCTCCGTTCATGGTGTCAGCCCACGTGCCGGGACCCTTTCGGATCACCGATCTCCACGTGATCCCGATCCTCCGCAGATCGGAGTCGGTGAACACGAGACCCGCCTGACGGAGGCGGACCGCGAACTGCACGTTGATCGCAGCGTGGGAGATGTCCTCGGCGCCCCGTGCATTCCCTTCGATATTCGGTTGATAGGCCCAATCGATCCCGCCGTTCGACGTGATCCTTACTCGGTTGCGGAAATAGCGTCCAAGAGCCTCAGCTCGGTCCCTGTAGAGCCGCTGATGCATCGAACGGTATAAACTGAGCCAGACCATGCCGGGAGCATTCTGCTGGTTCAAGGGCAGCAGGCCGATCGCGGGATCGATCATATGGGCTTCATCGCGCCTGGGACCCCAGCGCCATTCGCTGTCATGAGCAGCCATGGCCTCATCGATCAGATCCAGAATCTCCTGCGCTCGTTTACGGAGCGTCTGCGGCGTCCTGCGGGATAGGATATCCGCCGCGCACTCCGCCGGTCCGAGGCACAGCATGCCGGTGTGGACGGCCCATACGTGCCAGCGTCCCTGTGTGTACTGCGCCGTGCCCCACGCCGGCCGGATCGTCCGCGTAAAGGCGTCGACCGCGGGTGGACGCCGCCGATCATCCCGATCCCGAGCTATGGCCTCGAAGCGATCAAAGAGGAGTTCAGCATATCTGCGTTGAGCCGTCGCTCGGTACATAACGGCATAGGCCTGAAGGAGGTACGACTCAGACCATGGAAGGGCGTCATTGTCCTTAGTCGTCCTGTAGGGAGCGGCGGACCGATAGGCGGCCTCGGCCCGGTCGAAGCGTCGTATTGCGGCCTCGTAACGGTCCGATGCGGACATCCCCGAGATGGCCGGAAACGCCGCAAGAACCACCCCGCAAACGATAATGAACCTAGTCATCAGGCTCGGTACGTCTCTTCAACCTGTCCGCGTAGATGCCCGGTTCGCTGCCGGGAATGACGATTGCGCCCAGGGCTCCGGAATAGAACTCGATCGGCCCGGCGCCGCCGATGATGCCATAGACGTAGCCCAGATCCCTGAGGCCATGCATGCAGGCAAGGAGCAACGCCTTCCCTATTCCCTTGCCACGTTCCCGCTCCGTGACACCAGTGGGGCCGAAATACGCGCGCCGTGTGCACTCGTAGGCGCCAAACCCGATAACCTCTCCGTCCCTGATAGCAATGTAGACGGTAACGGGCTTGTTCGAGAAACCGACAAGAACCTCGTCGGCCCAGCTCGTAGCGAAGTTGTTTTGAATGAACGACCTCACCTGCGAGATCTCAAAGACGTTCGCCCTCCGGATGACGACACCCTGTTCGGACAGAGCGTTGAGATGGGGTTGCAGATCCGGCAGGATGAGCAGGTTGGCGAGCATGTCGGGCACGGGACGTTCTCCTTCGGTTCGTGGCGCTGATTGAGTTACAATAGATCTGCAGGACGATCCGGTTCAATATCCAGCTCTAGGATCAATCGCTCCGGCGTCGTCTGAACGATCGTTCCGAGCGGCCGTCGGCGCTGCATCAATCGTGTCGGCACGGTGTAACGCCATGGTCCACGGAGCGCCGTTGTTGCTTGAGCCCTCAGCCGCTCGATACGGCCGCCACTCACCGTTCCAGAGAGGAGAACGCCGCCTCCGCCCAGGAGGCCATCGAACGTGCAATCGTCCATAGTATGCGGCAGTCCGTGACAGAGATGGGTCGCCTCTTCATCGACCGCGACGAAGACCGCATGCAGGGCATAGATCCACGCGCCGATACCGGTGGTGAACCACGGAACGCGGGGATGCCCGTCCGCCGCCAGATGTTCGTTCGGCACCAGTCCCGGCCCGCAACAGGAGGGTCCCGACGATAGGGCTTCCCATGCGAGATCGCCCTCCCCGTGCATGGCGTGGACGATTCCGAGATGGGCGCCGGCCCAGAGCCAGTTGGTATCGTCGTACACCGGCGATAACCCCGGCTTCCAGCCCCGTGTGGAGCGGCAGGCACGGTGGATCAGCTCAGCGCTGCGCCGAGCGCGCACGGAGCCGATTTCGGTGCGGAACGGGAAGATGTGCCCCAGGACCGAATAGTGCAGCGCGGCGCCGTCCGGGATTCCAAATACCTCCCCATGCATCTCGCGCGCGGAGGCGACGACGATGCTAGCCAGGAGCCCGTTCGAAAGCTCACGCCAGTGAGCCCCTCGCGCGGGATTAACACCGAGGATGTCCGCAGCATCGGCGGCGCAACGGAGGGCGAAGGCCGTACCCGAAAGGGTGAATGGGCCGCCGTTGACTGGCCCGACGGACTCGTCGAAGTCCACGCAGGGCCAGGTAGACAGCCTGCCGTGCGATCCGATCTGAACCACGTTCTTCTCGTAGTACCGGGCGATCTCTCGGAGGACCGGATAGAGGTCTTCCAGGAGGGATAGGTCCCGCGTATAGAGCCAGAGCGCCCATATCTCGGCCGAAAACTGGGCAAGGTGAAAACGCTCCGACAGCCATAGGCCGTCGGGATCGCGCTCCTGGCCGTCCTCGGTGCTGCTCCACGGATACAGCGCACCAGTTCCCCGGGCGCGCGCTTGAGCCTGGGGCAGCGTAGCCAACCGAAAGTAGGGCATCCGGGCGGCGAGGTCCGCGTGATTGCCGGACAGCAATGCATAGAAAGGGTACATCTCGTCATGGAACGCGCCGCCGCCCCAGTACCGTTCGGAAAGCGTGGGGCCGATCGACCACGGACTTAGCTGGGCGCGAATGGTGTATAGGCCGACGGCACGCAAGCGATCGATCTCCGCATTGCCGGTCATTAGAACGCTCCGCCCTGTGTAGGCGCGCCAACCGGCTCGATGCGTTGCGGCATAGTCGTCCCATTGTTCGATGTCGAGCGGAAACGCGAAGGTCACCCGGTCGCTGAACTGAAGGAGTACTCTGATGGTCGCGGATCGGTTTGGGCTGACGCGATGGACGAACGCGATCTCCTCACGGTTTTGATCGATGGCGCACCCGCAATCGGGATCGTCACATCGAGACTGGATCACGATCGTGCCCATCTGATCAAGATACGTGTAACGCAGTTCGACGCCAGCGCCCGTCCGCTGAACATCTCGAACTGCGGGCCAACGGGGCAGACGGTACCGAATCCGGTAGTCCAGCTGTCGGGAACGATTGGCGGTCCGTTCGATCGTTACTCTGGCCATCAGCGCATTGCTATGAAGTGGGATGAAGGTATCGGCGATTTCGATGATGGAATCGGTGGTATATCGAGAGGTTACGATTCCATCCTCGAGATGCAGGGTCTGTTCCCAGTCGACCGGCGTGGGCGTTCTACGATCGATGAGCAGGCGCCGGCTCAGGCTGCCAAAGTCGAGAAGAGGCCTACCCGCACCGGGGCCCCTGCGGCCTGCCCAGACGAAGAACTGGGTCTGATGTGCGGTGGCGCTCGGATCAAGCGGATCATCATGAAAGCCGGTGGGACCGATGGTTGTGGCAAGTTCGCCGTTGCCGATGAGCATCGAGGTGATACCATCAGCGTCGTCGGCGCTTAGGGTGGTCGTAAGGCGGTCCTCGCGATTGCTGTGGTACTCTGCCATGTCCTCGCAGGTTCGGCGGCAGGGGCATGGGATCCTGCCGGTATTGGTGAAAAGAACGGTGAGTGACAGGGAGGTGTACGTTGTACTGCCGTAGACTCATTGTGCGTGCCGCTCTAGTTCCAGTAGTCCTTGCGCTGGGAGTTTCGACCTCGGGACAAGGGCAATCACCGAGTCTTGAGGAGATACGGGGGGCCATCTACGAGATCGACAGCTCGCAACCACTCAACGCGGATGTGTCTGCTGCGCCGAAGCTCAAGGATGAGGCGGCAAAGATCAGCAGCGTTCGCTCTCGGTACAAGGTGATCTTCGACAGCGTCAACGATCAGCGAGTGCCCTGTATCCTGACCCTACCGTTGAAGGCGAAGGCTCCGTTTCCCGCGGTTCTGCTGTTGGCCGGCTCCGGTGGTCACAAGGATACTGATTATGTCCGGCTGACCAGCGATATGCTGAATACGATGGGCTTTGCGACTCTGTCGATCGATGCCCAATACCATGGTGAGCGATCGCGCACGAACCGTTCCGGCGACATCCACCTGATCCATCACGTGACGGAACGGGACGCCTGGATCCAGACGGTACGGGATCTCCGACGAGCGGTCGATTATCTGATATCCCGTAAGGACGTGGACCGCACCCGTATCGGCTTTGTCGGATTCAGTCAGGGAGGAATGATCGGCGGCACCTTCATCGGTGTAGAGCCGCGAATACGGGCCGCGGTCCTGGCGATACCGGGCGGGGGATTCGCGGATTGGGCTGTTCGTGCGAAGATGGTGCAGCCGAACGATATGGAACGGCTTCGGCTCGGCGCAGCGCTGACAGATCCAGTTCACTTCATCGGCCGGTTTGCACCGCGCCCGCTTCTTGTCCTATCCGCCCGGAAGGATGAGCTGATCCCTGCCTATGCTACAGAGGCGCTCTGGTCGGCAGCGGCCGAACCGAAAGAGATCAAATGGTACAACTCTGGCCACGTGCTCCCTCCGACGGCGCTGCTCGTAGACGCCAGAGCCTTCCTCAAACAGCATCTTGGCTCGACAAGCGCACCATGACCGACGGCGTCCGTCGGGACGATGGATGTGTCTGTGGCTGGGCCGCTGATCGTGTGGCACGTTCGCTGCCGCATCCGCTGCCGATCGGATGATGGTTATCAACAAAGCCTCCTTCCGCGACGGGAGGGAGCAGCTCAGCCAATCAGGAGCTTTCCCGGTTGCGGCGATTTCCGATAGTGCAGTTCACTCTCCGAGTAGATGAAATGAATACCAATGAACAGACACGGCTCATCAACGAGGATTTCCCGTACATCGATCGGACACCGCATGGTCAGTATCAGCGCGAACCGCACGCGATTGCGGATCTACGGAGGCTGATGGGTATGCCCGCATACGCAGTGCCAAAGGCCATCGCCGATCTGTCGCCGGAGGCTGGGGTATGCGCGTTTCGTATTGCCTATGTAATGGGTCTGACCGGAGTCAGCGATCAGATCGTGGAGGCCCTGCTGTATAAGTGCGTCCCGTATATTCTTAGGCGGCTTCCAAGGTATGGCGTGATGTACGCTCTGGAGGATATCCGATCGGATCTGGCTGTAGTATTGATCGAACAATGGCGACGAACGGACTCATGTCAGGAGTTCTGGGAGGTCCGTTTCTGGCACTGCCTCGGGCTTCGGATACGTGATGTAGTGCGGCCCTATTGCCGATTCGGGGAACGGGATGCCGACGGTCCGTCCCCTTTCCCGGAGACGCTCCAATCGATGCCGTCCGCTGTCAATGTGGAGGAGGAAGCGATTCATCGCGTTATGTTGGACGGTCTCCCGGATAACCTTCGCCGCGCCGTCGTCCTGCGTCATCGGCATGGTTATACCGAGGGTGAGATCGCCAGGCGGATGGGAGTTACATCCAGAACGATAAGGAACTGGTTGACGAAGGCTCGAGAGCTGTTGATCAAACATTATGGAGGCGCCGAGCGATGAAGCGTGTGACACGGGACGAAGCGTTGTTCGAGTTTTCGAAGCTTGGCCATATTGATGAAAGAACGCTGGCGGAGTACCTGGCCCGATATCCGGAATACGGCTCGGACCTGATGGATCTCGCGCTTAGCCGCGTGCCGTTGATGGACCTGGAGCCCACGGCCGATGATCTGGATCCTCAGGCAGCGGAGAGCATTGAGGTTAAGACCAGCATTGCGGCGATGCTCGAGCGGATGCGCACTCATGGTACAGCAAGCCACCTCTCACAATGGGGTCTTCTTGGAACGATTAAACGCCTGGGTAGGGCGCCATCGTCCTTTGCCGAGAGCCTCGAACTCGGCCTCAGTGTCCTGACGAAGCTCGACCGTCGGTTCTATGAACCCTCTACCATTCCGCTTCAGCTGTTGACCGATCTCTCCAAGGCGATCGACGAACCGCTGGTGGCTCTGCTTGAGTATTTGAACCGCCCGCCGACCCTTGCTCGACAGGCATCGTATCGAGCGACTGCTCGTGACGTACAAGAGGGTGGCCTTCGAACACCCTTGCGGTTGTCCGAAGCGGAACATAGGGTTGGCTTGTATCGCCCCGTACGGGCTGATGGATCGGCAATGGATGGGTCGATCGATACCGATACGGAAATCGGAGCGGATCATATCGAACGTCTTGATTTCGCGGAAAGCGTGCGTGATGCGCCCGATATGAGCCTCGAGCAGAAGGCGAAATGGGCGTGAGATCCACCTAGATCGAAGAAGATCTCCGGCCATGACACGGTCCGATTTCGATGGTGTTCGCGACGCGGCACACCGTGCGCTGCGATCCGTAGGACTGGACATTCACTCCCTTCGATCGGCGGATATTCCGATAGAAGCGCTGTTGAGCTCTCTGGGCTACCAGTGTATCGGCTTGCCACGTTTCGATCCGCTTCTTGCCGGCGCTCTTGGCGTACTCGACCGTGAGGCGGGCGCCGTTTGGATCCGGGAAGGTTTGGCGCCATCCGACCGCCGACTACTAATCGCGCATGAGCTCGGACATGCCTGGTGCGGTACAGGCGCTGATATTAACGATGATGATGAGGGGACCTTCGGATTCCTCGCCCGCTCGTCGTTCGATGTGGATGGACCGCTGGGGTACAGTCCGGTCCAGGCTGATGAGATCGATGCCACGGTATTCGGCCTTGAACTCATTGCACCCGGACCCGCACTCAGAGCCGCCTTCCTAGGCGGAATGACCTCTTCGGCGATCGCTGAGAAGATAGGCGTTCGACAAGCCACCATTGATGGACAGCTCGTGCACCACCTCCTCCGCCCAATCCGGCCAGCAGGGCGACCTATAGAGCCCCATCTGCCCCTGGACACCTACCAGCGCCGCGCATCGGTCCATATGGATGGTGACGTTACCGTCCTGGCGGGTCCAGGCACAGGAAAGACGCGCGCATTGATCGGCCACGCTGTCCACTTGATACGGTCGGGAGTCAGACCGGACCGGATATTGATCCTAACATTCGCTCGACATGCGTGTTCCGAGATTCGGAATCGGTTGGAAGAGAGCCTCGGTGACGAGTGTCGTGGGATACGCGTATCCACTACGCACGCCCTGGGCCTCGAGATCCTTCGCACCTACGGCGGTCGAATCGGCTTGTCGCCGAACCCCGGGATCTTGAGCGCTGACGAAGCCATCCGTTTCATGGAACAGCGTCTCGATTTGTTTGAGATGTCGGATGCGCCGATCGGATTGAGTCCGTTGACCACGCTGATCGGATACTACCGGAGCATTGGGAGATGGAAAAGCCAGGGAATCACTCCTGCGAGCCTGTTGAGCGAATCCATGCCGATCGGTGTGAAGGACGATGCTCCGATTCGCGCGTATTCCGCGTATCAAGCGCTGCTGAGCAGTAATGATTGCCTGGACCTATCCGATCTAGTGTATCGCTCGCTTGAGCTCCTACGCTCGCATCAGGATGTACTCTCAACCGTTGCCGGCACGTTGGACCACGTCCTTGTCGATGAAGCACAGGATCTCCACGACGCCGAATGGGAGATGATTCGTCTATTGACGGTCGGTACGGCGCGCCTCTGGACGGTTGGCGATCCTAATCAGGCGATCTACGGATTTCGTGGAGCGGGATGGAAGGGCTGGGCGTCTGGTGGCATGGGGCGAACAGTTCACGGGCAATACGAACTGGCGGTGAACTATCGCTGTGGAGAACGTATCGTCCGTTTGCTGAGAGCCTTCGCGGGCCACGCTGGCCTGACGCCTCCTCGGCGTATGCGCTCGGTAACTTCCCGCGATCGTGGTCGAATACGTTTCGCCACGACTCTGGATGAAAGGACGCAGGCCGACGCGATCGCTGAGGATATCATGGAGAGCCGGCGATCGGGTACGCCCTACTCCGAACACGCAATCCTGGTACGCACGAACAAACAGGCGGGGCTGTATGCCCGAGTACTACGGGACCGTGGTATCCCTGTGATCTGGGCGGCCTCGGTTTTATCTTCAGATTCTGCTCGTACGGCGATTGCCATGATCGCTAGAGCGGCATCGTCTGCCGTGGATGCACGGGGCGGGGAACAAGTCGGTCCCAGGGAGGTCCTGAGCGAGTATCTATTCGGCAGTGAACGTGCAGCGGTACGAAAGAGCCTCGAGCCGCTCGATTATGCGGCGCTCGCATGGCTATACCGTTTCGTTGATCGATGGGAGTGGCACAGTCGAGATCCGGATCGTGCTGGCCGAACGGACGCTTTGTTCGCAGCGCTGTCGGCGCTCCGAAGAGCAGTTGCCCTTCGTGAAGACGGATTGGAGTTGAGTCACCTGATGGCTTCTGATGATGCGGTCCGGGTGTTGACCGTGCACAGAGCGAAGGGGCTTGAGTTCCACTCGGTCTATGTTCCGTCATTGAACATCGGGCGATTCCCTATTCAGTCAACTTCTGCAACGCAGAACGACAACGATGCGAACCGACTCGACGGGACGGAGTCCGACAAGGAAGAGGCCAGGTTGCTGTATGTTGCCATCTCACGGGCCCGCGAGTCGGTTACCGTGTCGGGTTGCAGGGAGCTGGATGGAAAACCCGCTGAGTTATCCTCTCTGGGCCAATGGGCGCAGTCGGCCGTTAAAGAGGTTGGCGGTGAGTTGATCGAGTGGCGTTCCGAGGGGACATCGCGTCCCGCGAGATCCTCAGTACAGAACCTACCGGCGCAAAGTGAAGAGTTGTCGCTCGATGATCTGGATGTATACCACCATTGCCCACGACGATTCTACTACGAACGGACGGAACTCGCCTCGGGAGCCTGGAGCGATCCTGATCGTCTCTTCCAGCGTGGGATGCGAACGGCCATGCGAACGATACAGGCCGCCAGGGTGCACGAGAGCGAGAACGTGCACGATAAGGCGTATCAAGTGTGGCTGAGTGTGTGGAACGCCGATCAATGGCCGAAGGACTTCGATGACCATTATCAAAGGCTGGCACAACGTACCATCCGAACGGTTTGTGGATGTCCGGAACTCCGTACCGGCGAAGTTGGTATGCACCTTCGAGTACGCAGTCCGGCCGGGGTCTTTGTGTTGACAGCGGATCGCATCGTTCATTCATCAGACGGATCGACTACCGTTGAGATATTCCGCTACACTCGGAGACCCCGTTGGAACGGTCGTCTTGGCGCGATCGTCCAGATAGGGGCCGAACAACAGTGGCCTGATCGCCATGTGCGAACAGCGATCCGCTACTGCCTCGACGGCGAACACACGCTGGAGCAATACCGGCCCTCGGTGAGCGCTGTGACGATGGCCGACAAACACTACAACGGTATCATGAATCGGATAAAGGAAGGCGATTATCCCGCGAAACCATCACGATGGTGCGCGCAATGCCCGTTTCTATTCGATTGCCCGGAAGCGTCCGACCGGTAGTTAGGAGTTCATGCGCATGTTTCGTTATGACCCGTGGACAACCAGGCCTTGATCGAGGGCGTTTATACGACAACGCACCGACCGGATGGTGCCGTGTGTCGCATCAGACACATGGACACGGCTGATATCGTCGCGGTGGTTGAGCTCGAACGAGCGTGTTTTACAACGCATTGGCCTGTCGCCACCTATCAGAATGAGCTGTTGAATCCTGCGGCGGTTTATCTGGTGGCGGAGCTCGACGGTACTGTAGTAGGTTTTGCTGGGATGTGGGTCTCGGCCGATGAGGCCCATATCACACTACTCGCGGTTCGATCGGAGTATCGGCGCAAGGGTATTGGCACGCGTCTGCTCATCGGCCTTCTGGAAGAGGCCCGCTATCACGGCGCCACCGCGGCAACACTCGAAGTACGGAAGAGCAACGAGTGCGCACTGGGTATGTATCACGCGGCCGGTTTCGTTGAGACCCACGAGCGGCCCGGCTATTATTCGGATACGGGCGAAGCCGCCGTCATTATGTGGGTCTACGATATTCAGTCTTCGCGATATACCGCTCTGCTCGGCCAGTTGAGGGCCGGCCTTGAGGAGCGATGCCCACCGACATCGTCGGTGTAAACATCCGCGGAACATAAAAGGCCAGGAACGGTTATGGTTGTACTCGGCATCGAGACCTCGTGCGACGAGACCTCCGCGGCGCTGGTTGCGGACGGCCGAAGAGGGCTCGTCGACATCGTCGCGAGCCAGGCGGACCTACATGCGCGATGGGGCGGAGTCGTACCCGAGGTGGCAAGCAGAATGCACGTAGAACGGGTTCTGCCTGTGGTTCAGGAGGCGATGGAGAAGGCAAAGATCACCTCAGCGGAGATCGATGGCATCGCCGTTACCAATCGTCCCGGACTGATCGGCGCTCTCGTCGTGGGCGTAGCAGCAGCGAAAGCGTTGGCGCTCGCATGGAACCGCCCACTCGTTGGCGTGCACCATCTCATCGGGCATATTTACGCGTGCTACCTTGCCGAACCTCGTCTCGTACCGCCGTTCGTCTGTCTGATTGTATCCGGCGGTCATACCGAACTGATCTACGTCGATAGGACAGGGGAGTGCACCGTTCTGGGGCGAACACGGGACGACGCAGCAGGAGAGTGCCTCGATAAATGCGCGCGCATGCTCGATCTCCCGTACCCGGGCGGCGCTCATCTCGAGCGGCTCGCGGAGCAGGGGGATCCACAGCGCGTTCCACTGCCGAGGGCCTGGTTGGAGGGGTCGGCGGACTTCAGCTTTTCGGGGCTGAAAACTGCGGTAGCCCGGTATCTGAGACAGAACACACACGAGATCCGTCGAGAGGATGTCGCCGCCGCACTGCAGGGCGCCGTGGTGGATGTCCTTGTGGAGAAGACGGTCGCCGCCGCGCGATCGGTGGGTGTAGAGGCGATCGGCATTGGCGGCGGGGTGGCGGCGAACAGAACCCTGAGCAGGGCGATGGCGGATGCGGCCCTAGCCGTCGGCATCCGTTGCATCACCCCTCTGCCGCCGCTATGTACCGATAACGCGTCGATGATCGCAGCAGCCGGATATGATCGACTGATTCGCGGCGAAGACGACGGTCTCGGGCTCGACGCGGCTGCCTCGGCTCCCCTGCCGAGAGCCTCTTCAGTCGAAGGAACATAGGCTACGGTGGCTGGCGCTTCAGGTATCGCGCAATCCAGAAGGCTGCTTGTTGCGAGCGCTCTCGCCGCGCTCGTGTGCGCGTATATCCCCGGAGCATGGATCATCGTCTATCCGATCCGGCTATTCGTGACCTACATACACGAGACATCCCACGCGTTGGCGACACTGCTTACTGGCGGCGCGATAACACAGGTGATTGTGGAGCCTGGCGGAAGCGGACTGACGCTTTCCAGAGGTGGGCTTCCGCTGATCATCTGTCCTGCCGGTTATCTTGGGGCCGCGTTGCTCGGAGGCCTGCTACTATTGCTCATGCGGCCAAAGCTGGGAAGCGGTACCCTGGTCAGTCTCGGTGTGCTGATTCTGGCGGCGACGCTATTGTGGGGCAGAGATCCGTTCACGATCATCGCAGGACTCGTCCTCGCCGGTGTCCTGTTAGGCGTCGGACGATTACTGCCCGCCAACGGCTCTGACTTCGCCGCCGCATTCCTGGCTATACAGCTGTGCCTGAACTCCATCCTGGATGTCCGAACCTTGCTCTGGCTGACCACAGCGACCGACGCACCCAATGACGCGGTCAATATGGCCAAGCTCGTCGGGCTTCCGCCGCTGCTCTGGGCTCTCCTATGGAGTCTTGCCTCAATAAGTATTCTGATCGCGGCGCTGCGTGCAGCATGGAATGGAAATCGATCACGATGAGCGTCCGCATCCCCCGACCCATCATGGACGGCATCAACATCCGAATCGCTTGACTTGGCCGATCGCTCGCGCGTATACTCGGAACCGTTCATCCCTCGATCGAGGCTGGCTGACGATCGATACCAACATTATTCCGGCGTGTACACGGACGTCGAGGGCATGGACATACCGGCAGCATTCATCTAGATCGGTATGCGAAGGGGCCGACTCCCCGGTCGACAAGGAGCGGACGTTGACGATTCAGGTGGCCGCGGCTCAAGTGCGCCCCCGGAAAGCCGATTATCAGGCCAATCTCGAGATGCTGGGCGACCTGTTCGAGCAGCTGGCCGAATCGACAACCCCAACCGATTTGCTGACATTACCGGAAACCATCCTTTCGGGCTATTTCCTCGAAGGCGGGGTTCGTGACGTCGCGAGGCCCGCCGATGCGGTATTTGAGGACATCCTGGCCGTGTTCCGTTCGCGATGTGTCGACCCTGAGGCCGTCCTCGATGTCTCTCTGGGGTTCTACGAAGAGTACCGAGGACAATACTATAACGCCGCGCTGTACGCCACTCTAACTGGTTCCGATCATGCCGCCTGCGCCGCTCGCCTCCATCACGTTCATCGCAAGTTTTTCTTACCCACCTATGGTGTGTTTGACGAACAGCGGCATGTGACCCGTGGACGTACGATTACCGCGTTCGACACGCGACTTGGGCGGCAGGCGCTGTTGATCTGTGAGGACGCATGGCACTCCGTCAGTGCGGCCTTAGCGGCGCTCCAGGGAGCGCGCATCATCCACATACTGAGCGCTTCGCCGGGAACGGATTTTCACGGGCCGACGCCTGGCAATCTGGCCTGTTGGGATCGGATCCTCCAGGGTATCGCGGTGGAGCACGGCGTCTTTGTCGTCTATGCAGGCCTGGTCGGCTTCGAGGGCGGTAAGGGGTTCACGGGCAGTTCCTGTATTGTCGATCCGTGGGGTAAGCAGCTGGTAGCTGCGCCTCTCCTTGGACCCGCGCTCGTCCGCGCCGAGATCGAAGCCGACGATGTTACGATCGCCCGCACGAGTATGCCCCTTCTTTCGGACCTCGAGAGTGCGTTAGGGGATATCGCCGCGCACTTTCACGCGCTTGCCGCCAGAGAAGGTCCGGAGGAGCCGAGAGGGCGTTCCGATGCCTGAGAGGTTGCCTGTTTATGCGGCTCCTGCTGATGATCCTGAGTCCGACGCGAACCTGGTCATCAATGCTCCAGCAGTCACCGTATGGCTGACCGCGTTTCTGCGCGATCAGATCGTGATCCATCGCGGCTTTCAACGAGCGATCGTGGGCATATCCGGCGGAGTCGATTCCGCGCTCACTGCTTTCCTTTGTGTAAGAGCTCTCGGCCCTCAGAACGTGATCGGCGTGCGAATGCCGTATCGAACCAGTAGTCCGGAAAGCCTGGAACACGCCGATATTGCGATTCGCGAGTTGGGCATACAATCTGTTACCGTCGATATCTCGGCGATGGTCGACGCCTACCTTGCTTCAGTTCCTGAGGCTAGCGATCGTCGTCGGGGCAACGTAATGGCGCGCTGCCGAATGATCGTTCTCTTCGATCTTTCAGAGCGCTACGGCGCATTGCCGGTTGGCACAGGGAACAAAACGGAGCGCTTGTTCGGATATTTCACATGGCACGCCGATGATTCACCACCGGTGAATCCTCTCGGCGATCTATATAAGACGCAGGTATGGGCTCTGGCTCGCCATGTCGGGGTTCCTGAGGCAATCGTGACGAAGCCGGCGACAGCGGACTTGATCGAAGGTCAAACAGATGAAGGCGATTTTGGCATATCCTATCGCAGAGCTGATCGGATCCTGGTCTATCTCCTGCGCGGATATGGTACCGAGCGGCTGGTGCGCATCGGCTTCCCCGAGGCTGAGGTCCTTCTCGTGAGGGAGAAGCTGGACCGAACACATTGGAAGCGCCACATGCCGACGACCGCCATGCTCACGACGACATCGATCAATGATTACTACCTTCGCCCTGTGGATTACTAGATGAGCAAGGTTGCCCTTGTCGGCGCCGCGCTCCGGATGGCCTATCAGCATCCGAAACTAATCCAATCGTTTCTCCAGGGGCGGTTTCGCATGGCTGGCGTAAGGAGGGAGCAACTTACGGGCAACGGCTACAGTGCGAAACCTCTTGGGATAACGCTCAAGCCGACCCTGAGCTGCAACCTTCGATGCATTATGTGTTCGTATGCGGCGAGCGGTGCAGTGCGCGCGAATCCGAGAGATAGCCTGCCCCTGGAAACCTACAAGAGGCTGGTGGATGATGTCGCGGACTGGAAGCCGTACATATGGTTCACCGGCGGCGAACCGACTCTCTACCCTGACATACTCCCGCTCCTTTCATACATCCGTGAGCGGGGTCTAGTGTGCGGGATGACCTCCAATGGTACGACACTCACCAAGGTCGCGGACGGTATCGTCGCGAACCCGATGGATCTGCTGGTCGTCTCGCTGGATGGTCGCGGTGAGGTCCATGATAAGGTCCGGGGCAACCCGAGGGCGTTCCAACGCGCCTATGCCGGCGTAGAGGCGCTGCAAGCGGCTAAGAAGGCGGCCAAAGCGCCCCATCCCGCTGTTGTGATCAGCACTGCCCTGACCCCCGAGAGCTTTCGTCAGGCGCACGAGATGGTGGATGTCGCACAAGAACTCGGGGCCGTCGCTCTGAATGTCCAGCACCTCTGGATGATGACGGCCAGCATGATCGCCGATCATAACGCACGATGGGGTGACGAACAGTACGTGGATCCTGAGGAGTGGGCTAGCGACGAAAACCACGGTATGGATCCCCGTGAGGTGGTCGAGGCTGTGGAAGCCATCCGGCGAAAGCCGTCGCGAATACCGATCATCTTCCAGCCCGATATGCGACCTGAGGAGATCGTCACCTACTATCAATCACCCGCTACGTTCGTGCGACGCCGGCCTGCGGTATGCGCATGGGTCAATACGGATATCCTACCAACGGGCGATGTCTCTCCGTGCTTTGGAGTTGTATGCGGCAACATTTCGACCGAGCGTTTCACGGATATCTGGAACGGTGAGGAGTTCAAGCGTCATCGCCAGCGACTGAGTGTTGAAGGGGATCTGCCGATCTGCGCTCGTTGCTGCGCGTACTGGCGCCGTGATTGACATGGCGCGCATGGATCCAGCCGATATCCAGCAGGCGTTCCTCGATGCCGGCGCCCTTCTTACAGGGCACTTTGCGCTATCCTCCGGCCTGCATAGCGACCGATACCTCGAGAAGTTCCGCCTGATCGAACGGCCGGCTGCGCTGGAACCGATGTGCGCCGATATCGCCGACCGTTTCGCCGACTCCGGAGTTGAGTATGTCCTTGGTCCGACGACCGCCGGTATCATCCTCGCTTACAACGTCGCCCGGTATCTTGGCGTCGTGGCCCGGTTTGCGGAACCTGCAGCGAACGGTCGGACGCTTCGACGCGGCCAGACGATGCCCGCCGGCGCGCGCGTCCTAATCGTCGACGATATCCTGACCACGGGTCTATCGGTGCGTGAATGCATGGACATCGTCGCACGGGGCGGAGGGGATCTCGTTGGCGTGGCCATCCTTGGGGACCGGAGCGGAGGGAAGGCTCTGCCCGGGGTCCGGCTGGAATCCCTTCTCACCGTCGAGTTCGCAACGTATGCGCCCGAGGCGTGCCCGCTTTGTATTGCCGGTGTTCCTCTGACGAAACCGGGCACAAGGAGTGCATCGTGAGATCACAGCGACGTTCGACGGACGACGATCGATCTAGGGTGCGGTTTACCCACAGGAGGCGTTCATGAGCAAACAGGCGATATGGCCGGGTAGTCCGGGGCCACTCCCATATACACCCGGCATTCTAGCAGGCGGCTTTGTCTATGTCTCGGGTCAGGTCCCCCTGGACCCTGCCACGCGTGCGATCGTCGAAGGGGACTTCGAGGAGCGGGTTCGACAGTGTATTCGCAACGTCGAGAGCGTATTGAAGGCGGCGCATGCATCGATGAACGATGTCGTTAAGGTCACTGTATTCCTCACCGATATGAATATGTTCGCCCGCATGAATGCCGTGTACGCGGAGTATTGGGGCGATCCCAAGCCGGCCAGGAGCTGTGTCCAGGTTGCCGGCCTGCCTATGGGAGTCGATGTTGAGATCGAGGCGATCGCTCGAATCGACTGATCCGCATCGCGTCGTTACGCCAGTAGCGCCTTTATGAACGCTTCCGGATCGAAGTCCTCGAGATCCTCGGCGCGCTCGCCGCTTCCGACGAGCTTGATCGGGATTCCCAGTTCATCGGCAATCGAAAGGACGATTCCTCCCCGTGCCGTGCCGTCGAGTTTGGTCAGGATAATCCCCGAGACCGGGACCGCTTCGGTGAAGAGTCGCGCCTGGCTGATGCCGTTTTGACCGGTGGTGGCGTCCATGACCAGCAGAACCTCGTCGGGCCTGCGTCCAAGACTCCGTTCGGCCACGCGCGCAACCTTCCTAAGCTCTTCCATCAGATGGGCTTTCGTCTGGATGCGCCCTGCCGTGTCCGCGAGGACGTAGTCGATGTGCCGCGCTCGCGCAGCCTGAATCGCATCGAAGACGACCGCGGAGGGATCGGCGCCCGGTCGATGCTTGATGATGCCGACATCGAGCCGATCTGCCCATGTATCGAGTTGCTCGATAGCGCCTGCCCGGAACGTGTCGGCGGCGGCCAGAAGCGCTTTCGCTCCCGATGCGGTCAGACGTCGCGTAAGCTTGGCGATCGACGTCGTCTTGCCAACTCCGTTCACCCCTACGAACAGATACAGAGAGGGAGATGGAGCTCCCGTCGCGAGGCCAACCTCGCGTACGGCCGGATTGCGCAACGCCTGACCGAGCGTTTGTCTGAGGCCACGAAGGATATCGTCCGGGTCGGACCATCGTTCCGTTCGCGTTCGCTCGCGCAGCGTATCCAGTGCGGTAGTGACCAGACGCACCGATACGTCCGCCTTGATCAGCGATTCCTCGAGGTCGTCGAACAAGGACTCGTCGATCCGCCCGCGCCCTGTGACCAGCGTGTCGACCTTCTGAAAGATGCTTTTAACGAACCCAAAACGCATGGTGACTACTATCCCTTCTGCCTTTCCGTTCTCCGTGATATGCCGTCGTCCATTGGCTCATTTGCCAACGCAGAAGCGTGAGAAGATGGTTCTGATGATGTCCTCCGTGGTCGTCACTCCGGTGATCGAACCGAGGGCATCCGTCGCTTCGCGCACGTCGAACGCGGCCTGAACAACCTCTTGACCGGAGCTGAGCCCCTCGATGGCCCGGCGGAGATGTTCGCCGGCCCGCGACAGCTCCGAGGCATGGCGCTCATTGGTTACGATCGTACCATCCACGAACATCTGCTCGCCCTGCATTCGGTTCACCAGCGCAGTCTCGATGCTCGATAAGCCTGAGCCTGTCTTGGCGCTGGCGCAAAGGACGTCCCGTCCTACGTACAGAGCGGCGGCCTTCGTCCGGTGCCGTTCCATACGATCTGGCGCCACCAGATCGCTCTTATTCAGAACGATCAGGGCGGCGGGGGCTGCCGTAAGGGACGCTTCATCCGTGGCTCGGAGGCCGATACGGGCATCACCGACGACGATGACCAGGTTAGCTCCAGCTGCGACGTTTCGGGCCTCCACGATCCCTGCAGCTTCGACGATACCCCGCGCGTGTCGGATCCCTGCCGTGTCGATCAGCGTTACGGCGAAACCGCCGAGCGTAATGGTTTCCTCGATGACATCCCGGGTGGTGCCCGGGATTGGCGTTACGAGCGCCCGGTTCCTTCCTGCGAGGGCATTGAATAATGAGCTCTTGCCAACGTTCGGCCGGCCGATGATCGCGACGCGATAGCCATCCCGCACGATTCGTCCTAATCGATACGTCCGTTCGAGCTCGCGGACCTTTGCCAGCGCCTCGCCGATCGCCGCTGTGGCCTGGTCGGAATCCGCAAGTGTATCGTCGGAGAACTCGATCGAAGCCTCCAGGGTTGCAAGCGCGCTGAGCAGACGGTCTCGAATGCCATCGACTGCCTGGGAGAGAAGACCGCTCCGCAGATCCATTGCGGAATGGAGGGCAGCCGCGGAACGAGTGGCGATGAGGTCCGCGACCGCTTCGGCCTGAGCAAGGTCAAGTCGGCCGGATAGGTACGCGCGGTACGTGAACTCCCCTGGCTCAGCGGCTCGACATCCGGCATCGAGCGCTGCTCGAAGAACCCGGGCGAGGATATACGGACTGCCATGGCACGAAAACTCAACCATGTCTTCGCCTGTATAGGAACGCGGAGCGAAAAAGGGGAGGAGGAGCGCTTCATCAATCGCGGTCTGATCGGAAGAGTCGATAATGGCCCCGTATCGTATCCGGCCTTGGGCAAGGCGGAACGGAGATGCGTTCCGGGATCGAAATATGGTTCGGGCCACGGCATGGGAAGCGGGGCCCGAGATCCGCACGATGCCGATTGCGCCGGGAGCCGGGCCCGATCCTATCGCGGCGATCGTGTCCGTCTGCACTCGACCCTTTATAGGGATCGCGGCCCACCGCCCGAGGCGGCTGACCTTCGTGCGGCGCTGATAAAGGCGATGATCTCTCGGCTAACCCGGACGTCATAGGGCGGTCGTTTCGTCGTGAACATGCCGACTATCGTGCGCAGCATCTCGCGATAATAGGCGGATCCTTCAACCGACGCCGTATACCGCCCCTTCTCATAATGGGCAACGAAACCAAAACCAGGCGCGCCTTTGCGGATGCCGCGGACCGTACCGTTTCGTCCGTCCCGCCAGGAGCCGACCACGAGATCAGCGTCAGCGGTAGAGGTGCAGCGGACCCTGGCACATCCAGCTCCTAGAAGCGTGTAGAGCATCTCAACTCCGTGGATGCCGTAGTGCAGCAATCCTGGATTGCCGGGGTGGAGCGTCGCGGTGGTCCATACATCAGCGCCAATGATCGGCCCCAGTTCCCGCGTCTTCTGTACGGCGTCGATCACTTCGGGGGCGTAGCGCAGCGCCGAGCACGACATCAGCGGGGCGTGACACCGCGCCGCTAGGCGGATCATGGCGTCCGCTTGAGCCACGGTCTCCGCGAAGGGTTTGTCCACGAAGGTCGGAAGTCCCGCCTCCAGGAAGGGCTTCGATCGCATCAGGTGCCGTGCGCCCTGCTGGGATTCGATCATCACGGCATCGATATCGCCGAGCAGCTCTTCAGGTTTGCTGACGAGGCGGATCCCATAGTTGGCGAGCTGCTTGGCATAGGGCGGAATACGTTCCGGCATCATGAGAGAATCACCGGGACAGCCAGCGACGACCCGAGCGCCTGCGACATACTCGGACGCGGGCACGTTGATGTGATTGAGCCGTTCCGTAAAGGCGATCACATGAGAGGTGTCAAAGTCGACAAGGCCAATACGGATCATCGCCGTCTACTGCACTTTCCCATCGTTATCTATGATCCTCGTTTTGCAGTCGAGCCATGGAATGAAGCAGTTTCTTGATACCATGATCTGGGAATGAGACGGTCACTTCATAGTCCTCGTTAGACGGTCGTACGCTGATCACGATGCCCTTGCCGAACACATGGTGGCTAACCCTTGCTCCGTCGCGAAAGGGACGCGGCCTATTCGGCACTGGTTTCGATTCTGCCGTGGGAACTGTTACCTGTTGTACGGGTCTCACAAGATCGGAGGCGATCGGCGCTGGTCTTGACGTCGGCGGCTCCTTCTGGACGCCCATCTCACGGAGGAACACGGAGGGAGCGTTCAGTGCTGTCAACCCGAAGAGGTTTCTTCTGTACGCGTTCGTCACATACAGCTCCTCCTTAGCGCGTGTGATGCCTACGTAACAGAGCCGTCTCTCTTCCTCCATCTCCGTATCATCCTGGAGCGCCCGGGAATGCGGGAGCAGGCCCTGCTCCATACCGACCATAAAGACCACTGGAAACTCGAGGCCTTTGCTGGCATGGAGGGTCATCAGCGTTACGGCGTTCCCCGTCGCAGCATGGTCGTCAAGCTCCGATACCAGCGCAACCTGCTCGAGGAACGCAGCAAGAGATCGTTCCTCGTCCAGATCATCGAAACGCTGGGTTACGGTCAGAAGCTCCTTGACGTTCTCTATCCGTTCGCGATTCTCGGACGCTCCGACCGTCTGAAGCGCCTCGATGTACCGGGTGCGCTGTATCACCTCATGAGCCAGCTCGGCGACGCTAGCGGAGGCCGCGAAATCGCACAAGTCCTGAATGAGCGAAGTAAAGCCGGCAATGGCATTACGGGCGCGAGGTGAGACGATCACCAGGACCTGCGGGGAGTTCAGAGCCGCCCAGAGGCCCAGTCCCGCATCCTTCGCCGCTAATTCCAGCCGTTGGAGCGACGTAGCCCCGATGCCCCTTGCCGGAACATTGATGACGCGTTTCAGGCTGACCGCGTCATGGGGATTACGTACCAGACGCAGATAGGCAATGACGTCCTTCACCTCTTTGCGTTGATAGAACGGACGCGCACCCACGAGGCGGTGGGGTACTCCGAAGTTGACGAAAACCTCCTCGAAGGCGCGGGATTGGGCGTTCGTTCGATAAAGCACAGCGAAGTCTCGATAGGTTCGACGACCGTCCGCAATGGCGCGCCCGATCGTTTCGACAACGAAGATGGCCTCTTCCTGTTCGTTACCCACTTCGCGGTGCTGGATTGGCGATCCCTTACCGTTGGAGGTCCAGAGACGCTTGGGTCTGCGATGCGGATTGCGCGATACGACGGCGTGCGCCGCGTCTAGAATGGTCTGAGTTGAACGATAGTTCTGATCCAGCGTTACGATGCAGGCCTCAGGATAGTCTCGTTCGAATCGCAGGATAAGGTTGACATCGGCACCGCGGAAGGCGTAGATCGACTGGTCATCGTCGCCGACCACACAGATATTCCGATGCGCTGCCGCGAGCTGATGGATGAGACGGTACTGCGCATAGTTGATATCCTGGTACTCATCCACGAGAATGTGTTGAAAACGGGTCTGGAACAGCTGCAGCGCATTCGCATCCTCATGGAGGAGACGGACGGCATATAGCAGGAGATCGTCAAAGTCTAGCGCATCGCTGGCGCGCAACCGTTCTTCGTACAGTCTGTAGACTCGCGCACAGGTGCGTGAATAGACATCGGCGGCGGAGTCAGAATAGACGGATGGATCCTGAAGCCGCTCCTTGGCTTTACTGATGGTCTCGAGTACCGTCTTCGGAGGATATCGTTCCTGATCGAGATTTTGTTCCTTCAGGATCTCGCGCATCATCGACATTTGATCGTTCGTGTCGAAGATCACAAAGTCGGGTGGAACACCGATACTCTGGCCTGCCTCGCGAAGCATGCGGGCACAGCACGAGTGGAAGGTTCCGATCCAGAGGCCGCGGCAATCACGCCCCAGCAGGCTCTCGGTTCGCTCGCGCATCTCACGAGCTGCCTTGTTCGTGAACGTCACAGCGAGGATCCTGGTTGCCGAGATGCCGTACTCGGCGATCAGGTAAGCAATCCGATGGGTAAGTACCCGTGTCTTGCCAGAGCCCGCGCCAGCGAAAATAAGGATGGGACCCTGCCCATGACACACGGCCGTGCGTTGAGCGGGATTCAGGTGATCAAGGAGGGATTCACTGCGAGACGTATGCTGCATGGTTGATTATAGCCGTCCATAGCGAATAGGAGCGATACAGGACGGGTACCCTATCTGTATGATGTCGAGGAATAACCCGAGCCAGTCCGAACAGGCCATGCTCTCTGAGCTAGGGCGCTACGTGATCGCTGATCCGAAGCCGTTCGTGGTCGATGTGGGAAGATCCCGCGGTATGTGGCTTGCTACCGTGGGCGGACGACGACTGTTCGATTGGGCAGGATATTATGGATCGAAACTGATCGGGCACAATCATCCGCGCCTGTATGAACCCGCCTACGTGGAACGTCTGATCCGAGCGGCCAACAACAAAGTCGCCAACCCCGATTTTCTCACTGTCGAGTGCCTCGATTACTACCGCCTGATCCACGACATGGCGCCTCGTTGCATGCGATCTCCGAACCTCGAGGTCTACGCGGTGAACTCGGGCGCCGAAGCGGTCGAGAATATGATGAAGTACCTGATCAATCTGCACTTGCAGAAACATGCGGTGGAGCGTCGCCCGAACATCCGCCGGCGGTTCATCTGTTTCGATCAGGCCTTCCATGGGCGAACGGTCTTTGCGCTCGGTGTAACCGGCCTGAGCGCAGACCCGATCGTCACACGGGACTACCATGGTTTTGCAGATGACAACATCCGGGTGCCGTTCCCTGCCATCGATACGGATGCGGATCCGGCGGTGAACCGCAAGCGGACCGAGACGGCCCTCGGTCGCGTTGAAGATGCTCTCCGGCGGGATGCACATGGTATTGTGGCGATCATCGTTGAACCCATTCAGGGCGCCGGCGGACATCGCACCGCGGAGACGGAGTTTTTCCGCGGGCTGAGCGTGCTTGCCCATCGATACGGGGTCTATCTCGGGCTGGATGAAGTGCAGACGGCGGGAGGCCAGACCGGCAGCTTCTTCGCCGTCGATCAGTTCGATTTACCGTATCCGCCCCAGGCCATTGCAGCAGCAAAAAAACTCGCGTGCGGTGTTGTCTACATGCTTCAACCGATGGAGGATCGGGGCGTCCTGGATTCGACATGGGGCGGGCATCTAGCCGACATGGTTCGTTTCGTCCAGGAAATGGCCATCGTACGTGATGAACGGCTCATCGAGAGCATCTCGGAGAAGACCGATCTGCTTCTGCATACGCTTCGATGCATGGCGAGCAAGCATCATGATCTGATCAGCAATATCCGGGGGATGGGCCTCTACCAGGGCTTCAGCCTTCGCGGCTCTGATACTGCGGGTACTCTTGCCGCAATCGCACTGGAGCACGAGGACCTTCTCCTCCTCAAGGCCGGACCCGACACGATCCGGCTCCGACCTGTTCTGGATGTCTCCAATGACGATATAGCTGAGTTCGGGCATCGATTGGATCGTTCTCTATGCCGGTTGCGTACCATGCGTGATGGCGCCGGAGACAACCGTTCGTGACGCCTGCGGCCTATCTCACACTCTCCGAGCTGAACCGTCAGGTGCGTTCGGCCCTCGACGAATGGTCGAACCGCACCGGCGAGATCCTTGTCGTCGCCGAGCTAGCCGATTGGCGGCGGGGACCGACGGGCCGCTATTACTGCAGATTGGTGGAACGTACCGCCGATGGGATCATCGCCGAGCTGGGAGCGGTGCTCTGGCAGCGCGCATCGCGCACGATCTCGGCGTTTCGTGAGGTTACGGGTAAGGAGATCGCGGCGGGCATGGAAGTCCTGATCCGCGGTCGGGTTACCTTTCACGAACGTTATGGGCTGAAGTTCGAGATCGCCGCCGTCGATCCGACCTATTCGCTCGGTGAGATGCAGCGGCTTCGACGGGAGGCGATCGATCGTCTGACGCGAGAGGGCTTGATCGATCGGAACGGTCAGTTGCCGATGCCGTTAGTCCCCGCACGGGTTGCTGCGATCACCTCGGTTCAGTCGGCGGGCTATCAGGATTTCGTGGATCAACTGGCTCGTAACCCATATGGATACGTGTTTACGGTCACCCCATTTCCTGCGTTGATGCAGGGTGATGAGGCGCCGCAGTCGATCGCACGGGCCCTTGGCAAGCTGGCCCGGACTGCTGATCAATACGATATCGCTGTCTTGATCCGCGGCGGCGGCAGTCAGGTTGATCTGAGTTGCTTCGACACGTACGAAGTTGGCGCGGCCATCGCATCGTGTCGGGTTCCCCTGATTTCGGGCGTAGGCCACGAGCGCGACCATACCGTTGCCGATCTTGCGGCTCATACCCGTGCCAAGACCCCGACCGCCGTCGCTGAGACGATCATTGCCGTCGTCCGCTCGTACGATGAACGGCTCGAGGACGCGTGGGAGCGGATCGAGCGCACGGCAACGCGGATCATGGTCATGCAGGGGCCGGAGCTCACCCGCCTCAGTGAACGGCTCAGGAAAGGCGCGGGTAGCCTCGGCGGCGCCGGCATCACGGAACTGCGGCAAACGACGAATCGTCTTGCGGTCCATGTTGGGGATCGTCTCCGATACACAAGGGACTGGATTGCGACGCTGTCGAGACGAATTGTCGGCCCGTCGTCACGGATCATGACGGCACACGACGGAGGCCTGTCCGGCTTGACGGGTCGCCTTACATCCAGCGGATATCTGGAGATGCAGCGATCGGTCTATCGGCTGGAGGGTATGGAAAAACAGCTAAAGGCGTTGGATCCTGCACGCGTTCTCCAACGGGGCTTCAGCGTGACACGGTACGCGGGGCACGTCCTATACAGCGCGGAACAGGCGCCGGAAGGCGGAGTGATCGTCAGTGAGCTCGCCGGGGGCGTGTTGTATAGCCGCAGACTCGGGGAAGGGGAGGTCGCGAATGCGAAAGGAAACGCTGACGTATGCTCGGGCGATCGGACGCCTTGAGGAGATTGTTCAGGCTCTCGAAACGGGGACCACGACAATCGACGAACTCGCTGGCGCGGTGAAAGAAGGGGTGGAGCTCGTAACGTGGTGTCGCAGGAAGCTTCGCGCTGCGGAAGTCGAAGTCGAAACCGCGTTGAAGGCGCTTGATCAACCGGACGAAGCCCGCGGAGGTGCGGCCACTCCCGCAAGATCGGGAGAGATACCTGAAGCGCGCGGAGCCAATCTATTCGAGAACCCTTCGGACGCGGTGGGCGAGGAGGGACTCGAACCCCCGACATCTTCCGTGTAAAGGAAGCGCTCTGCCAGCTGAGCTACTCGCCCGTGAACCGATGAACGAGAGTATAGACGGGAGGCGAAACGTCTGTCAAACGATGTACCCATGCTCAGGGAACGAGAAGGATCTTGAGCACGGCGTCTGGTGCGTCCGATAAGCGAGCGAAGGCGCTCGGGCCGTCCAATAACGGGAGCTCACGGACATAGGGCGTCGCACTTATCGCTCCGGATACAAGGAGGTGAAGCGACGCGGCGAAGTCCGATCTCGTATAGGCGAAGCTTCCTCTTAGCGTGACCTCCTTACGAACGATTGAGCTGAAATCCGCGTCACTCCGCTGATCGTGTAAGCCGAGGAGAACCACCGTTCCGCCGTTACGGACGGCACGGACCGCCAGATCCCGGGTAGCAGCGGTGCCGACGGCTTCCAGAACCGCATCCGCGCCACCAGGCCAGGTTTCGCGGACCGCATCGAGGACGAGCTCCGGTACACCATCGATCACGGTATCGGCCCCGAGCGCCCGAGCGGATTCACGCCGCGCTGAGCTTGCCTCCGTCACCCACACCTGCGGGATGGCGATGCTCTTAGCCAGCATCAAGGCGAGAGCGCCTTGCGTGCCGCCGCCGATGATGAGTAATCGTTCTGGTGGGTAATCCTTGAGCATGTCGAAGACATGCACCGTATTGGCCAGCGGCTCTACCATGGCCGCATCCGAGATCCGAAGCGTCTCGGGGATCGGCGTAAGGCATCGCTTATCAACGACCACGAGATCCGCGAAGCCGCCCTGCTCGTCATCCATTCCCAGAAGGCGCCAGTTGGAGCATTGGTTTTCACGCCCCCGGAGGCACCCGTAACAGAATCCGCACGATTGAAGCGGATTCACGACGACGCGTTGACCGATCGGAAGTCCCGAGCCAGTTATCGCGTTCGCGACGCGCCCGACGACCTCGTGTCCCAATATGAGTGGTGGACGCCTTCGCGTGCTCTTACCGTGATATCCCGCCAGGTCGGAACCGCATATGCCGGTTGCTTCGACACGCACCAGCGCTTGATCCGGCTGCGGATGCGGATCCGGCACTTCACGGTATTCGACGCAATCCGGGGCGGTGTAGACGAGAGCACGCATCGTGGCGCGAGGTTAGTTATTGGGGAGGAGATAGAGCCCAACGATCGTCTGATAGGTTCCCGGCGTGAGTTTAACGTGACCGTCGACGTAGCAGATCGTCTGAGCGCCGATAACACCACGAGTGTAGACATCGTTGGTGCTAAATCCCGCATGCTCGCCGATACCATCACACACGATCATCGGCTTCTGTGCCGAACGACCTATCGATGCAAGCGCATGATCACAGACGCCCTGAAGGTCGTTGTTGAACATTTCAAAGCCGGGGACAACACTCCAACCATGGACGCAAAGAAAGTTGTAATCGGTCGGATAATACGCGGCCCGCGAAGGCTGGGCGCGCATTGTAGGACAGTAGAAGATCGCTCTATTGCGCATGTACGGTTGAAGCAGATCGGCCATAAAGATCGGAGAACCCGAGGCATCCGTGTGGATGTTCGGCGGAAAGCCGAAGCCGCCATCCGTAAAGTTCGAGACCATAAAGGTCTCATCGTAGTCCTGGATATACATCATCATCGCGTTACCGCTCTGGCGCAGATTTGATACGCATGTGGATCGACGGGCCATCTCACGGGCCTGGGCGAACACCGGAAATAGTATCGCGGCCAAAATGGAGATGATGGCGATGACAACCAGTAGTTCGATTAGCGTAAATGCTCTTTTCATAGGCATGGATCTCCTTAAAAAGTCCGTGCACCGGATAGTGCGGGTTTCCAGCTATAGCTCTGGTTCGGATCCGAATCAACAACGCAGAGTACCTAATACCGATCGATATGTTGATAGATGTCCTCGGCGCCCGAACAGTTCCCCTGATCTCACCCGAGTACAATGACAGGCGTATGAACGAGCGGCATAGGGGACGGACCGAAGGCGACTGCAATGCGATAGCGGGCGCTGAAGGCAAATGCGACGCATATGCCTTGCTGAGCGTTGCGGTCAGCCTCGACGGCTGCATTGGTTTGCCTGGTTATCGACCGCTCACGATCTCCTCTGAGGAAGATCGGGTTGCGATTGAACGCCTTCGATCCTTCAGTGATGCGATCCTTATCGGTGCGGGGACAGCCAGGAGCGATGATCCGCGGCTAGGAATACGGTCGGCGGCACGTCGTACCGGCCGCGTTCTATCGGATATGTCCGCAGAGCCAGCCCGGGTCGTCATCACCGCTTCGGGCGACTTATCGACCGATCTGCGCATGTTCCGCATGGATGGCGCCCGCACCATGATCCTCACCTCGGACGATCGAATACGTTCGTGGGGCGGCGACCTGCCCGCACACGTCGAGCTAATAAGCGTGGAACCCCTAACCGTAGCTGCCTGTCTCAGGCGCCTGTCCGAAATGGGCATGCGACGGGTGATGATCGAAGGAGGTGCGCGGATCAGCGGCGACGTATTGCGCAGCGGCTGCGCCGAAGTGTTGCGGATCAGCGTGTCGCCGATGATAGTCGGTTCCCAAGAGGCGCCCCGAATCCATGGCGGTCTCCCGTGGAGCAGTCCAGAACGGATCGCCTATTCGCTCCATGAGGTCGAAGCGCTCGGGGATACCGCGGTCCTGCACTGGATCCGTAACGGGTTACCGCACCCATCAGCGGTTTTCCAGCCAAGGTCGGATGCCCAATGGCTAGCGGAAGCCATCGAGCTATCGAAGCGGTGTACGATCTCAGCAGGCGCCTTCTCGGTTGGCGCAATCATCGTAAGCGCATCTGGCCAGGTCCTATCGGAGTCCTATTCACGCGAAATCAGCCCCTCGTCCCACGCTGAAGAAGGGGCGATCGCCAGAGCCCGTGCCGGCGGGCATATCATAGCCGGTGCGACGTTGTACTCGTCCCTTGAGCCCTGCAGCGTGCGATTGTCGGGTAGAAAACCGTGCGTGAACCACATACGGGAGGCGGGGATCACGCGTGTTGTGTTTGCGGCATCTGAGCCTGCTTCGTTTGTTCAGTGCGACGGTAAGCGGTTGTTGGAGGCGGCCGGTATCGAAGTCATGGTCATCGAACGACTCGCCTTTGCGGTTGCAGAGGTGAATGCCCACGTCTGGCCTCACCGCTGATCGCGTGTACGAAACACCGGAGCATCGCATCAGCGCTGGGTTCGCTCAGCGTTCTATGCGATCGTCGGACGCGTCTGCCATAATCCCCTTGGCGCTGCAATAGCCGTACGGCAGCCCATTCACCATGGGAGCACCGCAAATGCGAAACCTCGTCGTAGCCGTCCTGGCGATGACTCTATCAGCCCTGTCTCCGCGAGCAGCGGCCGACGGTATGACCGGCAAGCTGATCGATGGACAGGCCTGGCGTTGTATCGGCCCTGCCGTCGTTGGCGGTCGGATCGATGACGTAGCGGTAGTCGAGAGCGATACTACGATCGCGTATGTAGCAACAGCGACGGCTGGTCTCTGGAAGACGACCAACCATGGCGTGACATTCAGTCCGATCTTCGACGATCAGCCATGTCAGAGCATCGGCGCTGTAGCGGTCAGTCGAACAGATCACAATATCGTCTGGATGGGCACCGGTGAGGCCAACAATAGGCAGAGCTCTTCCTGGGGATGTGGGGTGTTCAAGAGCGTTGATGCCGGTAAGACGTGGCAGCATATGGGACTTCCCGACTCCCTGCATATACCGAAGATTGCGATCCATCCCACCAATCCGGATATCGTCTATGTTGCCGCACTCGGGCATCTCTGGGGGCCGAACGAGGAACGGGGACTGTACAAGACGGTGGACGGAGGCAAAACGTGGGTAGCGGTGCTCAAGGGAAACGCCGACACGGGCTGTCAGGACGTTGTACTGGATCCGGCGAATCCGGAAATCGTCTATGCCTCCCTGTACCAGCGACGCCGGGCCGCCTGGGGATTTATCGGCGGCGGACCGCACGGGGGCGTATTTCGAAGTCGGGATGGCGGCGGTACGTGGGCGAAACTCCAGAAGGGCCTGCCGGCTGGCGATATCGGTTGCTCAGGACTGGATGTCTACCGTCGCAATCCGAGGATCGTCTACGCGATCGTGGAGGCGCGTGACGGCGGGGTCTTCCGTTCCGAGGACGGAGGCGATTCGTGGACCCGGATGAGCAGTACCAACCCGAGACCGATGTATTTCAGCCTGATCCGGATCGATCCGAACGACGATCAGACGCTGTGGATTGGCGGGGTCTCCTTCATGCGGTCACGGGATGGCGGAAAGACGTTCGCTGCTGAAAGCGGGGCGCGCCTGCACGCGGACATTCATGCGATCTGGATCGATCCGGCCGACTCGCGGCACATGCTTGTAGGTTGCGACGGGGGAATCCAGTGGTCTTACGACCGTGGTCGGACGTGGGATCACGTCAATACCATTCCGCTCGCTCAGTTCTATGGTCTCGGCTACGATATGCAGACACCATATAATCTAGCGGGCGGCCTTCAAGATAACGGGTCGTGGTTGGGACCCTCATCCCATGGTCCCCGCCAGGGGCCGACCAACGCTAGCTGGCAGAACCTCGGCAGCGGCGACGGCTTTCTTGGCGCCATCGCTCCGGACGATCCGAATACGGTCTACACGGAATCGCAAAACGGCAACGTACGGAGATCAAACGCAGCATTAGGGACAAGCGTCAACATCACGCCAAGCGCACCGCCCGGTGAGCCGCCGTATCGCTGGGACTGGTGCACGCCCTTCATGATATCGCCGCACCGTTCCTCCAAGATCTTGCTTGGCGGTAATCGTCTGTTCCTCTCGACCGATCGGGGCGATACATGGCGCAGGACCCAGGATCTGTCCACCAATCCTGACATCACTCAGTTTGAACTCATGGGTGTCAAGCGAGGGAAAGCGTATCCATTCCCGGATCTAGGCTCCGACTACGGTCAGATCGTCACCATCAGCGAATCGCCGTTGAAGGAGGGAATCCTCTACGTTGGCACTGATGACGGGAACCTCCAGGTTTCGCGCGATGACGGGCGCACGTGGACCAACGTCGTCCGCAATCTCCCCGGCGTGACTGGAGGAATCTATGTCTCCCGAGTACACGCTTCAATCCATCGGGCTGGGCGGGTGTACGCCTCACTCGATAACCACCGCGCCGATGACTATCGGCCGTACGTCTTTGTGAGTGAGGATTATGGCGTCACCTGGCGCTCGATCAGCAACGGGATTCCCGTCGGCAGTACGGTTAACGTGATCCGCGAACACCCACACGCGCCGAACCTGCTCTTCGCAGGCACCGACCGGGGTCTCTATGTCTCCTTCGATCGGGGATTACAATGGAGCCGATTTGGAAAGCCGCTCCCGCCGCTCCGCGTCGATGAGGTCCTCATCCATCCAAGGGAGAACGACCTGATCGTAGCCACGCACGCCCGCGGAGTCTACATACTCGACGATATTGGCAGCCTTGTTGCCGCTGCTAATGGTGTCTCCGGCCGGATGGCGCTCTTCCCGCCGGCCCCTGCAGTCATGTATCGGGGAACGACAGCAACAGCCACGCTTACCGGGAACAGGCAATACGATACACAGGGCGAGCCAACCGGCGCTCGTATCCATTATTGGCTCGCCGAGGAACCGACTCTGACGAACGCGCCGGAACTGACGATATTGACCTCTCATGGGCAGGTGGTCACCCGTAGACGTCTCACCCTGGCTAACGCCGGTTACAACGTGACAACCTGGGACTTTCGCGAGGATCTCGAGTCCGCAGCGCCAACAACGACCACGCGCGCCGCATCGTCGGGCGGCACGGCGCAAGATCCGCGATCGAGTCGTCCGCCGCAGAGGAGCGCTACGCCCGCACGTCGGCCATCGAGGTCCATCGCCCAGCGTGGGACACGGGTCCTTCCGGGAGGGTATCGGGTGCGCCTGCAACTAGGCGACACCGTGCAGGAGCAGCGGCTTACGGTCATCGACGACCCGCGGATAAGGCTTTCCCGTCGGGAACGGGCAACGCTGATTCGCCTGATCCGGGATATGAACCGTCGCGCGCTGCTCGCTCGGCGGGCAGATGATCGTGCACAGGCGCTTGAGACGGCGCTCAAGACCAGCGCCGAGTCCGATCCGGTCAAGAACGGTCCCGAATCCGCGAGGATCGCGTTGAAGGAGATGCAAAACGCGGTGGCCGCATTGAGGAATAGCCTCGCAGGACGCACCGCAGGACCTACCGCCGGCGCGCTTGTTCAGACACTCGGAGCGGGAGGGCAGATCGTCGAGTTTCGGTCGTCAGGCAACAACGCTGTGAGCGCTCGATTGGCACAGTATGCTATGCGGCTGGACAGCATATCTGAGATGCCGTCTCGCGGTCTGCGAGCGGAGATGGAGGCTCTGATGAAGGAGAGCGATCGGCTGATCCGCGAGGCCGATGAACTATCCGGCCGAGCCCTTGTCAGGCTCAACGCGATATTCAAAAAGGTGAAGCTGCCGGAGCTGGTGCTACAGCCGTCAAGCGAGGAGGGCGGATCGGCAGAATCCGTACTGGAGGTCATAGGGCGCGAGGACGGAACCGAGGGCGACATATCCGACATGGGCGGGTGATGATGGATGCATACCCGCCCTGATCATCGGGGTGAGCGGACTTGAACCGCTGGCCTCCTGGCCCCCATCCAGGCACTCTACCAAACTGAGCTACACCCCGCGACGTCTGGACATTATACTGGGGCACGGTGATTGTGTCAACGCATGAGGATCGTTGTCGCTTGACAAATAACCGCTTGAGCGAAACCGCGACAGAACGGGCTGGTCCTACGTTAGTTCGGTGGTACCGAGCGAGACGACGCGTATTTCCGTGGCGGACGGAACGGCCAGATCCCTACGCTGTTCTCGTGTCGGAGGTCATGCTCCAGCAGACCCAGGCCGCCACCGTGATTCCTCGGTACATCAAGTGGATGGAGCGATTTCCGACGATCACCGAACTTGCCGACGCCGATCTTGAGGAAGCGCTGCGCTACTGGCAGGGTCTCGGATATTACTCGCGGGCGCGTCGCCTTCACGAGACGGCCCGCATGGTTCGAGATCACTATCACGGGCGCCTGCCGGACGACCTGAAAACGCTCCAACAGCTTCCGGGAATCGGCATCTATACCGCTGGGGCGGTCTCGTCGATCGCATTCGAGCGTGAGGCGCCGGCGTTGGATGTCAATGCCACTCGGGTTATCAGTCGGTATGGAGCCCTTGCGCCGCCAATCCATACGGCCGACCTTCACGCCATATGGACCGGATGGTCGCAGAATACGAGCGCCAGGGATTATTGCGAAGCGCTGATCGAGCTCGGTGCGACGGTATGCACCGCAACCCAACCGCGTTGTGCCGAGTGTCCCATACGACGGTGGTGCAGGGGCGCCGCAACGGGATCGCCCGAGGTCTATACGCCTCGCCCGGAGACGCCGAGGACAGTAGATCGAATCTACGTTTGTCTGGTGGCGCAGGTACCGTACGGGGTTGCAGTGCGGCGACGCGATCCCGACGGGATATGGGGTGATTTGTGGACATTCCCTGAGACGCTGGTGGAATCAGCTGAGGAACCAGAGAAGGCCGCTCGTCGTCTGGCGCGATCCCTGGGAGCAGTGATGCTTACCGACCTGGACTACCTAAGCAGCTTACGATATCGTGTCACACGATATCGGATTACCCTCCATGCGTATCAGCTCCAATGGACATCGGCCCCGAAGTGCGAGAAAGACGTCGAGTCTTATGTAATCCGTAGTTGGAGAGACGTGATGGAACTGCCGATGCCCAGTCCGCACGCGCGCTTGCGGTCGCTCGTTAGTCCGCCTCCTGCCAGCGTTTACATAGAAGGATAGACGACCATGGTAGGGGAACTAATCCGCATATCTGTGCTGATCCAACCGGGACGGTGGAGGGGGCGATCGTGAAGGACCTTGCATATCTGGCGCTGGAGACCGCGAGATTACGCGGAGCTGATTATGCGGATGTACGGTTGATTCGGTATCGACGGCAGAACATAATCGCCGAGGATCTGAACCTATCAGGCTTCGTCGATAGTGAGGATATCGGTCTGGGTGTGAGAGTACTAGTGGACGGCGCATGGGGCTTCACTGGAACCAGCAGTTTGTCCCGTGAGGCCATCCAACAAGCGGCTGCGGAGGCTGTGGCGATCGCCAGGGCCTCGTCCTCAGTGCTCTCACGCAAGGTGTCTCTTGCCCCGGAAACGGCGGTTTCGTTTACGTTTGAATCGTCCTGCGCGATCGACCCGTTCACTGTCCCGATCTCGGAAAAGACCGGCCTGCTCCTTAAGATTAACGAACGCCTTCTGGCCACCCGGGAGGTGCGTAAGGCCGGAGCGTTTATGACGCTTCGCAAAGATGAACGAATCTATGTGAACACCGATGGCTCCGATCTGCAGAGCACGGTGGTCACCACGGGTGCGGGATATCGGGCGACCGCGATCGGGGACGGGGATGCGCGCTCAAGGAGTTATATGCCACCTCCTCAAACCCGAGGGTATGAGAATATCGATCAGGAGGAGATGTATCGGAACGTCGAGCGGGTGGCTTCCGAGGCTGTCCAGCACCTGCATGCGCCGGATTGTCCAACGGGAGTGACGGACCTGATCCTCGACCCTCAGAACCTTGCGTTGACGATTCATGAGTCGGTTGGGCATGCAACGGAACTGGATCGGGCGCTCGGTTATGAGGAGTCGCTGGCCGGGCGCAGTTTCGCCACACCGGATAAGCTGCGCAATCTGAAGTACGGCTCCGATATCGTCACGTTCATCGCCGATAACACTCTCGAAGGAGGCCTCGCTACGCACGGTTTCGACGACGATGGGGTGCCCGGACAGCGCTGGGCCATCGTCGACGACGGACTGTTCACCGGGTACAGCTCCGGACGAGAGGTCGCGTCTGAACTCGGTATGTCGCGCAGTACGGGCGGATGTCGGGCCGATCATTGGGGCAGTGTCCCGATCGTACGGATACCGAACCTCTCCCTGATGCCCGGTCGGGAACCCCTGTCGCTGGACGAACTGATCGCGGATACCGATGATGGCATCTACATCGAGGGGCGAGGGTCCTTCTCGATCGACCAGATGCGCTGCAACTTCCAGTTCGGAGGCGACGCGTTCTGGGCGATTCGGCGGGGTAAGATCGTCGGCATGTTGAAGAACGTCACATATCAGAGTATGACGACGGACTTCTGGGGGAGCTGTGATGCGATCTGCGATGAGCGATCCTGGATTCCCGACGGCGTTCTGAACTGCGGCAAAGGGGACCCGATGCAGATATCGCAGATGACGCACGGCGCTGCACCCGCCCGTTTTCGGCGAATCACCGTTGGTGCGGCACGCTAGAAAGGGATGATCAGGTGATGGTCAAAATCGAGGTGTTGAAAAACGGCCCGTTGTACATTACCGGCGATATTGAGATCGTGGACGCTCAGGAGAATCCGATCCCGCTCAGGACACCCGGTAAGGCAGTACTATGTCGCTGCGGTCGCTCAAAGGATAAACCGTTCTGCGATGGATCGCATAAGCAGACTGGCTGGTCGGACGAAGGTTAGATTTCGTGGGATGAGGACCTCTCTGAGCCGCACCCGGGTGGGTTAGTCTGAGCCCGGCCTGGCCGCTGGGATCTCGTCCGTTGCTACCTCATCGTTACGCAGGACTTCGATCGAGGCAACGCTGTCGTCAGGCTCCATCCGCTGCAGACGGACACCCTGCGTGCTCCTGCCTGCCGCGCGTATCTCATTGACTTCCATGCGAATGGCTACGCCGTTGACGGTGATGAGCATCAGGCGATCAGCGGGAGTCACGACGGTTGCGGCAACGACGGGGCCCGTCTTTTCGGTTACTTCCATTGTGATGATGCCGCGTCCGCCCCGGGATTGGATACGATACAGGCTGAGGTCCGAGCGCTTACCGACGCCTCGTTCTCCGACAACGAGCAGCTGACGAGAAGGATCAACAAGATCCACGGCTACAACGGTATCCGCAAGCTGCTTGTTTTCGTCGCGCATCTCAATGCCGCGAACGCCGCCGGCTGGTCTACCGCGGACAGGGATATCGGATTCGTGGTAGCGAATGGATTTGCCCATTCGTGTTACCATGATGCACTCTTGATTGCCGTCGGTCAGCATGGCCCAGCGAAGCTCATCACTCGGTTCAAGATCGAAGCAGATGAGCCCGTTCGCCCGGAGATTGGCGAAATCTCGGATATCTACCCGTTTCACCTCACCCTGGCGCGTCGCCATCAGCATGTAGCCGGAGGCAGATTGGAGATCCTTAACCGGCACCGACGCAGTCACCAGGTCGCCGGCCTCGATGTTGATCATATTGACAACCGCCGTGCCCATGGCCGTTCGGGAGCATTGGGGCACTTCATAGGCGCGGAGTTTGTACACTCGACCACGGTTGGTAAAGAACAGGATGTAATCGTGGGTGTTGGCCACGAATAGATGTTGAATCGCGTCTTCCGCCCGGGTTGTCGCCCCGATGATGCCGCGACCTCCCCGCTTCTGCGTTCGGTAGGCATCCATCGTGACCCGCTTGACATATCCGTTACGCGTAACGGTGATAATCATGTCCTCTTCGGGAATGAGGTCCTCGTCGCCGATATCTTCCGGCTCAGTACCGATGATTCGTGTCCGACGCTCATCCCCATGTTTCGCCTTCAGGTTCCGCAGTTCATCCTTGATAATCGCTGTGATGCGGTCCGCATTAATGAGAATGTCCTCATAGTTGCCGATCTCCTTCAGTTTCCCGCGATACTCGGTCTCGATCCGCTCACGGTTCAGTCTGGTTAACTGACGCAGCTGAGTGTCGAGGATCGCGGTCGCCTGTAGTTGGGTCAGACCGAAGCGTTCCATCAGGCTGTTGCGAGCGATATGGTCGTTGTCGGAGGCTCGGATGATTCGGATGATCTCGTCGATGAAGTCCAGTGCGATCTGGAGTCCTTCGAGAATATGCGCACGGGCCTGAGCACGGCCGAGCTCGTACAGGGTCCTGCGATAAATGATTTCCCGTCGGTGCTCAAGGTACAGGCGGATCAACTCCGCGAGGGTAACCAGCTTGGGCTGATTATTGACAAGAGCGAGGAGGATCACACCGAAGGTTGTGCGAAGCGCCGTGTGTTTCAGCAGGTAGTTCAGTACCTTTTTCGGATGGGAATCCCGTTTCAGGGTTATGACGACACGAATGCCGTGGCGATCGGTAAAGTCCTGGATATCTGCGATCCCCTCGACCCTGCGGGCCTTCGCGAGCTCAGCGATCGTCGTCTGAAGGGTCTGTTTGTTGACCTGATAGGGGAGTTCGGTAATGACGATCGCGCTCCGCCCTCCGTCCACCGGTTCAATCTGAACGTTCGCCTGGACTACGACTCGGCCTCTGCCCGTAGCATAAGCATCCTGGATGCCCCGTTTACCCAGGATAAATCCGGCTGTCGGGAAATCCGGCCCCGGCACCATCTGAAGCAAGTCGGTTACGGTGGCCTCCGGATTGTCAAGCATATGCATGCATGCGTCGCATATTTCGCTCAGATTATGGGGTGGGATCTTCGTCGTCATCCCGACGGCGATGCCTTCTGAGCCGTTGCATAACAGGTTGGGAAATCGGGCCGGCAGCACCGAAGGCTCGCTCCGCGATTGGTCGTAGTTCTCCATCCAATCGACGGTATCACGATCGAGATCGGCGAGCATTTCGGTAGCGAACACGGCCATGCGTGCTTCCGTATATCGCATCGCAGCCGGCGGATCTCCGTCGATGCTGCCGAAGTTACCCTGCCCGTCGACCAGAGGATAACGCAGGCTAAAGTCCTGCGCCATTCGCACCATCGTGGGGTAGATTACGCTCTCGCCGTGAGGATGATAGTTGCCCGAGGTATCCCCGCAGATCTTCGCAGACTTACGATGCTGTGAGCCGGGAACGAGGTTGAGATCGTGCATGGCCATGAGTATTCGGCGCTGCACGGGTTTGAGACCATCACGGGCATCAGGCAGGGCGCGTGCTATCAGCGTAGAGACAGCGTAGCCGAGATAGGAGCGTCGCAACTCATCTTCGATGTCAACGACCAGCAGATTATCCGATACTCCTTCGTCGCTTTGTCTCGGCTCAAATGGGAGTTCGGGTTCTTCTGACATACCTGGCGCCTGCTCTCTGGGGATTGCTGCTTCCGTCCTATTATACCTTGGGACGTACCCGTACCGCTCGTCAGGCACAGGGCGATTCGACTGGGGTATATTCCGACGAAGATCCTTGTCCGCATTCCTCCTGCAAGGACGCTCGATGCGTTATGGCCGCCGTTTCGGTGCACGGTACATCGCGGCCAACGCCGTTCGGTACCTGCTTATTGCGCGACCAGGCGCACCGAAGGCCGCTTTCTCGGATGATGATGAACGCGAGAGAACCTGATATCAAGAGCGCAGCTGCCGGATCATTCGCGGATCCGTTGAGGCATTTACCCGGCGTCAGCCCGCAGGCGGCCCGCTCGTTTGAGCGCCTTGGTATTCGGACGCTCGACGATCTGCTGGGCCACATTCCGCTGCGCTATGAGGACCGAAGCGTTGTTACGCCCATCGCGGATCTTCGGCCTGGCCAGACGGCCCTCGTTAGGGGTCTGATCAGCTCCGTGGACAAGCGGGACACAAAGCGCCCGGGTATGACGCTGGTCCGGGCCGTCATCTCGGATGATACCGGATCTGCTGAGATGGTGTTCTTCAATCAGCCATACCTGGTCAAGCAGTTTGCCGAGCGAATCAGGCGCCGAAGTCCAATCTACGCCTACGGCAACATTGCGCCATCGGGCTTTGGACTCAGGACCATAGAGCACCCCGAGTGGGAGGATGACGATCCCCGCCATCAAACACTCGCTGGGAATCGGATCGTTCCGATCTATGGGCTTGGCGATGGTTTGAACCAGGCTCGTATTCGACGTACGGTATCCACGCTGCTCGATACGCGCGGGAGCGCGATCACCGATCAGCTCCCGGCGCATATCCGAACCAGATATGGGCTTCTTGATGCCAGGACTGCCTACCGGGAAGTGCACCTGCCGAACTCCATGGCACAGGCGGCGGCGGCAAGGAAACGATTGGTATTCGAGGAGTTTCTCGTCCTGCAGTTAGCCTATGGATTGATCCGTGGCGCCAGAGGGAATAGGACTACTGATCATGTGATCCCATACGGACCATCGATTTTGGACGATTTGACCGAGCTGCTCCTACCGTTCCAGCCGACATCGGCGCAGCGTCACGCTATCCGGACGATAGCCGAGGACATGGCATCTGGTCGGCCAATGAACCGATTGCTGCATGGTGATGTTGGATCGGGCAAGACGGCTGTGGCGGCGGTAGCCATCGCGCTAGCGGCACGGGCCGGCATGCAGTCTGCGGTGATGGCGCCCACGGAAGTATTGGCGCAGCAGCATGCAGCTTCGTTAGGCGAGTGGCTTGCACGTGCCGAGATCCGGACCGGACTGGCGATCGGAGGCGCGTCGGCATCGGATCGTACCAGTCTGCGCTCAGGCGCCGCCGCAGGTACGATTCCCGTGATCATCGGAACTCATGCGCTCATAGAGGCGGAGGTGCAGTTTGCGAATCTCGGCCTCGTGATCGTCGATGAGCAGCACAGGTTTGGCGTCCTTCAGAGACAGGCGCTGCAGGAAAAGGGCCATGAGGTGCATATGCTCGTGATGAGCGCCACCCCGATCCCGAGAACGCTGACTCTCGTTCTATACGGTGATCTCGATGTCACAGCGTTACATGAGATGCCGCCAGGACGGCGTCCCGTGATAACTCACCTGAGATCGCAGGCACAGGCTCGCCAGGTATACGAAGGCGTCGGCGAGCTGATTCGGCGCGGACGGCAAGCCTATGTTGTCTGTCCGCTGGTCGACGACAGCCAGGCGGTCGAAGCTGTTGCCGCCACGCGCCATGTCGAGCGCATACGGATGGAATATCTGCCCGCGTGTCGCATAGGCTTATTGCACGGACAGATGCCGGCGCAGGAGAAGCGTCGCACGATGGCCGCGTTTCGGGCAAATGAGCTTGATGTGCTTGTCAGCACAACAGTCATCGAGGTCGGACTGGATGTTCCGAACGCTGCCGTAATAGTAATCGAAAACGCTGATCGCTTCGGCCTGGCGCAACTGCATCAGCTCCGGGGGCGCGTAGGGCGAAGCGATAAAGCCTCGTACTGTGTGTTGATCGCGGATCCGAAAACCGATGAAGCGAAAGCCCGCCTTCGGGCGATGGTAGATACCAATGACGGATTTCGGATTGCAGAAGCGGATCTCAGATTGCGTGGGCCGGGCGAGTTCTTCGGAACTCGTCAAAGCGGTATCCCGACATTCCGGTTTGGCGATATACTCAGAGACGAGTCCATATTGCTGGAGGCCCGAGAGTGTGCGAATGCAGTACTACAACAAGATCCGGATCTCACGATCGATGAGCATCGGAACCTTCGTATATCAGCGCTCGCGATGCTTGCCAGGCTCGAAGCAGTGAGGGCGGGGTAAGCCGTGTGCAGTTTTGATGCTGTAGTCCCGGGCAGCTTCGATCCCGCGACCAACGGTCACGTAGATATCATCGAGCGTGCCGCTCGACTATTCCGTCGTGTCATCGTCGCTGTTGCAGCCAACGGCATCAAACAACCGTTGTTCAGTCCCGAGATCCGGGTGGAGATGCTGCGCGATGCCTGCCGTCATCTCGAAAATGTCTCGGTGGCGTCGTTCGACGGGTTACTGGTTGATTACGCAAGGTCCATTGGGGCTCGGACGATCGTACGCGGACTCCGAGCGGTGTCGGATTTCGAGTATGAGCTGCAGATGGCGCATACAAACCGATGCCTAACCGACGAGATCGAAACTATCTTCGTCCCGACGCGGACGGACTATTCATTCCTCAGTTCCAGTATAGTCAAAGAGATCGCCCGCTTAGGCGGATCGGTGGAAGGATTGGTGCCTGAAGGTGTTCGACGACGACTTGGCGACAGACACGAATAACGGGGATGACGGCTCGAAAACCGTCTCGGATCGACCGCTGCCGAGGACCGGAGGGCTACAGCGTCCAGATAGCGAACACGCGGACGTCTACGCAATCCTGCGGGAGCTCGAAGAGCTCCCGGATAAGGCAACCCGCCTCCCTATTGGGTCGATTCTCATCGGTTTCGACCATAGGCGGTTTCATGATCTTGTATTGAAAATGCGTGCGAATCTTCCCGCTGATGTTCGAGTTGCCCGGAGGATTACCCGGGATCAGGATAAGATGGTCGGCCAGGCGAAGCAACAGTGCGATAACCTTATAGCCGAAGGGAAGCGTAAGGCCGACGAGCTGATCGCCAATGCCGAACATAACGCCAGTGAGCTGATCGAAAAAGCGCAGTTGAAGTCCGAGCGAATCATCGCTGAAGCCGAGATTGAGGCGCAGAAACTGGTAAGCGAAAGCCAGGTAGTCCAGGTAGCTCGGAGCCAGGCCAAGGAGATTCTGCATCGGGCCGGTACGGAGGCGGAGGACATGCGGCTGGGGGCAACGGATTACGCCTCGGATGTCCTGACGAACCTTGCCGCAGCTCTCGAGCGAGCCCATGGTGAGGTAGAACGGGGCCGCAAACGTCTGGAGGATGTCCGCGTGGAACTCTCAGACCCATCCGATAGGGGCTGATACCGGGGTTTGTCATGCCAAAGCGCCCAACTTTGGACCTCTCTGAGGTACTCTCGCATGTCGGCCTGACACGGGAGTATCCCATCGACGTGCCGGCAATCGTAGAAGATCCACTGTACGGCGTCGACGCCGTACGCGGCTCAATACGGCTGACGAACTCCGGGAGCGCTTTGATCGTTGCGGGCCGGGTGGATACTGTGGTACAGCTTGAATGCTGCCGATGTCTTGCTCCGATGGTAGAAGCGATCGGAGCGGATATTGACGAGCAGTTCGTGCTAACTCCGTCCCGCTCGCGGCGCTCTCCGGCTGCAGTCGAGGAGGAGGAAACGGAGCTGAGCGGCAGGTTGTTCCATGGCGCGATCCTGGACCTGGCGGAACTGCTCCGACAGGTGCTGACGCCGATCTTGCCATCTCGGCCTCTGCACAGTGCGGATTGCCTGGGGCTCTGTTCCCAGTGCGGCAAGGATCTAAACGAAGGACCCTGTGGATGCCTTACGGCGAGCGAGGCTTCGCGTTCGCGCCTCGGGACGCTGCTCTCTGAACTACGCGATCGGTCGGATTGAGACAGTCGCGCTTATCCTAACTGAACGAGGAGACCCATGCCCCTACCAAAACGTCGTCATTCGAACCAGCGGACGAGATTGCGTCGCACCCATTATAAGCTCAAACTGCCAGTCGTCGGTGAGTGCCCCCGATGCAATGCACCAAGACAGCCGTACCATGTCTGCCCTTCTTGCGGTTACTACAACAACCGAGCGGTGGTCAAGACCAAACGGAAGCCTGGTACCTCTAACTAGGCGCGCGGGCGAGTGACCCGTAATAATATGCCGCGCGTCGCTGTGGACGCCATGGGCGGCGATCTGGGACCTATCGAGGTGGTGCGAGGCGTAGCGCTCGCGGCGCCGAAGATCCCTGCAGGCACTGCCATCACGATCGTTGGTGATGAGAACGCGTTACGCGATGCGGTGGCTCGGCTGGATTTGGACCGGATTCGAGTCACGATCCAGCACGCTTCGCAGGTGATCGGTCCGGGCGACCGGCCCTCGGAAGCATTTCGCACCAAGCAAGACGCTTCGGTGGTCGTATGCGCGCGCCTAGTGAAAGAGGACGCAACGGATGCGTTCATTTCTATTGGCAATACAGGCGCTGCGATGGCTTCGGCGATCCGCCATCTCAGGCCGTTGGATGGGATCGATCGGCCAGCGATCGCTGCAGTGGTTCCGACCAAAGGCGCACCGGCTGTGATGCTGGACATGGGCGCTACGGTCGATTGCGAACCTCACCAGCTGCTTGAGTTCGCCGTCATGGGTCTGACCTATTGTCGTATGCTCCTCCATCGACCGAATCCCACGGTCGCAATCCTCTCCAATGGGGAGGAATCGGGCAAGGGTAATGAGCTTACTAAGGCGGCGCATCAGCTGCTCCGTGAGCATGTGCCTGAGTTCGTCGGCAATATCGAGGCGGGAGACGCGTTCCGAGGCGGCGCCGATGTCGTGGTCTGCGACGGCTTCGATGGCAATATCCTCCTGAAAGGCGCCGAGGGCGTTGCGGAGATGGTCCTGTCTGCGATGCGAGAGGAGCTCACTCGCCATCCATGGATGCGGGTCGCGCTCCTGCCGCTCCGCCCGTCTATGCGCCGACTTCGCCAGCGGCTCGATTACCGCGAGTTTGGCGGAGCGCCCTTGCTGGGAGTCAACGGTGTTTGCGTCATCGGTCATGGACGATCCGACGCCGTAGCGATCAGCAACGCCATCAAAATGGCGGTGGATTCCGTTGGACAAGGGCTTGTCGCTGAACTACGGAATGCCGCTCAATCGCTCAGGGAACGCAGGGCGATATCGGTAGTGGCTCCGGCCTGATGCTATCTCCGGCTTCTTCGCCAACAAGGCGGCGTGGCGCGGCGATTCGCGGGCTTGGTATGGCTGTCCCTGCGACCGTTTTGGCCAATCACCAGCTCGAGGAACTCGTGGCGACATCCGATGAGTGGATCGTCACCCGTACCGGCATACGAGAGCGGCGTATCGCACGAGATGGTGAGACGACATCCGCGTTGGCCGCTAAGGCCGCTCGAGATGCGATTGCCGATGCCCAGCTCGAACCCGATGAGATCGACATGATCCTGTGCGCGACCTGTACCGGCGATTACCTGTGGCCGGCCACTGCCTGTATCGTGCAAGACGCAATCGGCTCACGGCGTGCGGCAGCCTTCGATATCTCAGCCGCCTGTGCCGGTTTCTGCTATGGGGTCGAGGTCGCCGCGGCTCTGATCGAATCCGGTAAGGCGAATAACATCGTCTTGATCGGCGCCGATACTCTTACCAGGCATGTCGACTGGTCGGATCGATCGACATGTGTTCTATTCGGTGATGGAGCTGCCGCTGTCGTGTTACGACCTTCGGAACCCGCTCAGGGTGTGCTCGGTTCGTCGATAGGGGCCGATGGGTCGCACCATCGCAGTCTTTTCATACCCGCGGGCGGCACGCAGTCACGGCTAACGCCTGCCCTGATTGCCGCTCGATATGATAAACTCGTGATGCGAGGCGGCGAGGTGTTCAAGTTCGCCGTACGGATCATGGGTGAGGCGTGCCTGAATGCCCTGGCCGACGCCTCTTTGAGCGCGGATGATGTTGACCTATTCATCCCGCATCAAGCGAATATCCGCATCATCAACGCCGCGGCGACACGGATGGGCCTTCCACCGGAAAAGGTCTTTTGCAATCTTGAGCGATATGGAAACACGTCCGCGGCATCCGTTCCGATTGCGCTTTTCGAGGCGGCAGCCATGGGGCGCATAAAGGATGGCGATATCATCGTCCTTGTCGGCTTCGGAGCCGGGTTGACCTGGGGTGCGAACGTCATCCGGTGGGAGCGAACGCCAACGTCCGACGAGGCGGTACTTTGAAGGTCGTCTTTACCTTTCCAGGGCAGGGGTCCCAGCGGGTAGGCATGGGGCAGGATTTCGTTCTAAAGTCGGAAGACGCGAGATCGCTCTTCGCACGCGCCGAGGCCATCCTTGGCTACGATCTGGCGGCTCTCTGCGCCGACGGCCCTTCCGAGGCGCTCTCACAGACCGAAGCTGCACAACCCGCATTGTATGTGACAGCGTGCGGAGCGCTCGTGGCGCTGCAGCGGAATGTTGCCATTGGGAGACCCTTCGCCGTTGCAGGACATAGTGTTGGTGAGTTCGCGGCGCTGTATGCGGCGGGCGCTATCGATTTTGAGGCTGGTCTTGATCTGGTACGCCGTCGTGCCGCATTAATGGCTTCTGCTGCGGCAGCACGTCCCGGGCAAATGGCGGCGATCCTCGGCCTGGATGCTGGTGTGGGGGAGTTGATCTGTGCTGAAGTGCAAGGCGCGGGGATCGTAGTGGTTGCGAACGATAATGGTCAGGGGCAGATCGTCCTATCAGGAGATCCCGAGGCTGTCGAACGCGCAGGAGCGATTGCGAAGGAGCGAGGCGCTCGTCGTGTGATCGGCCTCGCTGTCTCCGGCGCCTTTCACTCTCCGCTGATGGCCGAAGCGGCTTCGGAGTTCAGCACGATGCTCGAGGATGCGCCTATCCGAGATCCTCACGTGCCTGTCGTATCGAACACGACCGCCACGTATTCACGCTCACGTGCGGAGATAATAAGTGGATTGCAGAGCCAGATGGCTGGTAGAGTTCGCTGGCGTGAGACGTTAGATCGGCTTGTAGGTGAACAGGTCGACTTGTATCTGGAGCTCGGTTCTGGCGATGTTCTAACCGGGCTCCTGAGGCGTCATAGCGCGGATGCGCGTTGTATCAACGTCAGTACGATGGATGATCTTGAGCGCGTCAAGCTCGAGATCGGAGAGGCGAGGAGTGGATCTCTCGGGTAAACGTGCGCTGGTTATCGGAGCAGGTCGGGGGGGGCGTGGCTTAGGCCGAGCCATCGCCATGGGTCTGGCGCGGGCTGGTGCGGTAGTAGCGATAAGCGGCGCGAACGAAAAGAACGCTGCGGAGGCTGCAACAGCCATCCGTGAGACCTTCGGCCTCGAGGCCTTCCCGTTTATCGCCGATGTCACCATAAGTGAGGAAGTCACCCGGTTGTTCGAAGCGATTGTAGACGCTATTGGCGGACTGGACATTATGGTCTACAATGCCGGGATTACTCGCGACGATCTGTTGATCCGGATGTCGGAAGAAGCATGGGATGCCGTGCTTGATGTAAACCTGAAGGGCGCTTTCCTCTGTTCAAGACTTGCCGCGAAGCTCATGATACGGCAACGATCGGGCAGAATTGTCCATATCACGTCGGTGATGGGCATAGTAGGCAACAAGGGGCAGGCGAACTATGCGGCCAGCAAAGGCGGCCTGATATCGCTGACGAAGTCGATGGCAAAGGAACTCGGTTCGCGTGGGATAACCGTCAACGCGATAGCGCCGGGTTTTGTCGAAACTGCAATGACGGATGGGCTTCCGGAGGAATATCGACAGGATATCCAGAAGATGATACCGATTGGGCGTCTGGGCAGACCCGAGGATATCGCTGGGCCTGTGACGTTCCTTTGTACGGACGAAGCCGGCTATATTACCGGCCAGGTGATCTCGGTCGATGGAGGCCTGTTCACCTGACTTAGAGTACCGATGGCGTACGGATCGACAGCAAGACAGTTATAACCAAACCTGGGAGGATACGGATGACGAATTTTGATCGCGTGAAGAAGGTGATCGCCAACAAGCTCCATTGCAGTGAGGAGGAGATAACCGAGGGGGCGTCGTTCATCGAGGATCTTGGCGCGGATTCCCTTGATAATGTTGAGCTAGTCATGGGACTCGAGGAAGAGTTCGATGTCGATATCTCGGACGAGGAAGCGGAGAAGATCCGCACGGTCGGCGATGCCTTGAAGTTCATCGAGGAGAAGACCAAGCCCTGACTACTCGTGGATCGACCGCAATAGATAGGCGAGAATCCAGTCCTCCTCCACGACGGGTAGTAGTTACCGGTCTTGGTGTGGTCACATCCCTTGGATGGGACTTGACGACGTTCTGGAACCATCTGCTTCAAGGGCGGTCAGGCGTTCGGGAGATAACCTCCTTCGATGTAAGCGCCTATACGACCCGAATCGCCAGTGAAGTGGTCGGCTTCGATCCGGCGCAGTTCATGACGCCGAAAGAGGCCCAGCGTATGGATCGGTTCGCCCAGTTCGCTGTGGCGGCCGCCAGAGGCGCGCTGGAGGATGCCGACCTTACCGTGAAGCCGGAGATCGCTGAGCGTACCGGTGTCCTTATTGGGTCTGGCATCGGTGGGATCATGACGATCGAACAGCAGTTTGCGGTCCTCTGCGATAAGGGACCCTCCCGTATCAGCCCGTTCTTTATACCGATGCTGATCTCAGATATGGCCTCGGGACAGGTATCGATCCTGTTTGGCGCCAAAGGACCGAATAGTGCGGTTGTAACCGCCTGCGCAACGGGTACGCACGCGATCGGTGATTCCTATCACATCATACGACGCGGAGACGCCGATGTGATGATCGCTGGAGGCGCAGAAGCGCCGATGTCGCGCCTTGGCCTCGGTGGTTTTTGCGCAGCCAGAGCGCTATCTCAACGGAATGATGATCCGGAACGGGCTAGCCGTCCGTTCGATCGCGATCGCGACGGATTCGTGATGGGTGAAGGTGCAGGGATCATCATCCTGGAATCCCTTGAGCACGCGCTCGCTCGAAATGCGAGGATCCGGGCGGAGGTAGTCGGTTACGGTATGACCGGCGATGCTTATCATGTTACCGCTCCGGCCCCTGGAGGGGAAGGCGCGGCCCGTGCCATGTCCATGGCTCTGGAAACTGCCGGCGCGACGGCTCAGGATGTGGACTACATCAACGCCCACGGCACATCGACCATTCCCAACGATCGCCTGGAGACCATGGCGATCAAGACCGTCTTTGGGGATCACGCATACTCGGTGGCGATCAGCTCGACGAAATCCATGACCGGGCATCTTCTCGGTGCGGCGGGAGCCGTGGAAGCGGTCGCGACGATCATGGCGATGGAGCATTCGCAGATTCCGCCCACGATCAACCTTGATAATCCTGATCCGGAGTGTGATCTCAACTACACGCCCAACCGCGCGGTTCGGCGCGAAGTGCAGTGTGCGATGTCCAACTCATTCGGGTTCGGCGGCCACAACGCGAGTATTATGTTCCGAGTCTATAACTGACAATCGATCGATCAATCTGGCTCGATGAGGCGCCATGCGCCAACACGAGCATTACGGCCAGGATATGCAGGAAGCCGCATCTGAGATAGATCCGGAAGAGCTGGCGACGGGACTTCACGTACGGTTTCGTGATCCGTCGCTGCTCCAACTAGCGACCACCCATCGTAGTCGCGTTCCCGACAACCCGCTGGCCAGCTATGAGCGTCTGGAGTTCCTGGGTGACGCCGTCGTGGGGTTGGTTGTGGCGGAATGGCTGTACTCCCGCTACCCGGAGCTCTCTGAAGGCGAGCTCGCACTGCGCCGTACACGCCTGGTGAACCGTGAGGCGCTTGCCCGAGCGACCGAGAATCTCGGAATCCAGTCCCTGTCTGCACTTACCGAGACTCTAGGCCATTGCCATTCCAGAGGTAGGCTGTCCATACGCGCCGATCTTTTCGAGGCTCTGATCGGCGCAGTGTTCATCGACCGGGGATACCGGACCGCCCGTCGTATCGTTAGAGCGGCTCTCCGAGGGGCATTTCGGTCGCTAGCGATGGAGCCGAATACCTCCGATCCGAAATCTCGGTTGCAGGAGCTGACACAAGCACGCTGGCGAGTCTTGCCGGCCTACGAGATTGCCCCTCGTGAGGGCAGCGCGCACCAACCGCTATTCCGCGCCACCGTATCGATTCGCAACCAGGTGATCGCTCACGGAAGCGGCGCCTCCAAGAAGGAGGCTGAGCGCGATGCGGCTGCTGCCGCACTTGGCTTGCTGGAGGAGAGTTCCTAGCGGCATGGGAGACGGGATAAAACCCAGGGCCGACTCGGCCACAGGCGCTCCACCTACCATGGTCTGGACGGGCGAGGCGCTGGCGCTTTTGGATCAGCGCCTCGTCCCAGAGCGTGTCGAGTACCTGTCGCTCCGTGACCATTCATCGATCGCAATGGCGATTCGGGACATGGCGGTTCGTGGCGCCCCTGCCATCGGTTGCGCCGCGGCCTTCGGGTTAGCCCTGGCTGTTCGCTCAGCAGCGAACCAGTCGGATGTCGATTGGGGGCGAGCGATCGACAGAGCGAGCGCCGAGCTTCTCAGCGCCCGCCCAACGGCCGTGAATCTGCGCTGGGCGATCGAAAGGGTTCGCCGCGTGTGCGAAACAGAAGGCCGGGAGGCCGCAACGGCTGCTGCGTTACGCGAGGCGGAGCGCATGCTCGCAGAGGATCGTGAGATAAATCGCCGCATCGGTGACCATGGCGCAGATCTGCTACCCGATCCATGCACAATCCTCACCCACTGTAATGCTGGGGCTCTCGCAACCGCAGGCTACGGTACCGCCCTTGGTGTCATCCGCTCGCTGCACAGAGCGGGAAAGCTATACCGTGTATATGTCGATGAAACACGACCACGGCTGCAGGGAGCGCGATTGACGGCATGGGAGCTCCTTCAAGAAAACATACAGGTAACGATTCTACCGGACGGAGCGGCCGCGTGGTTGATGAAAAATCGCCGCGTCGATTGCGTGGTTGTTGGGGCAGACCGTATCGCCGCAAATGGTGATACTGCGAATAAAGTCGGGACCTACGGTCTAGCGATCACGGCGCAAGCGCATGACGTCCCGTTGTATGTCGCAGCGCCGATCTCGACGTTCGACTGGCGCACACCTACGGGGAGTGAGATTCCGATTGAGGAGAGGGATCCGGACGAGGTGACGCATGTAATGGGCGCTCGAATCGCTCCAGATGGTGTGTCCGTCTGGAACCCGTCATTTGACGTCACGCCAAAGCGCTTGATTACTGCGTTTATCACCGAGCATGGAGTGTATGAGCCAACCGCAGAGGACCTATTGCGCCTTCGCGGGATCAGTGAGGAGCGATGATATGGGTCTGCGAGCGGCGAGTCTGATCCGGGACATACCGGATTTCCCGGAACCCGGTATTGTCTTCAAGGATATTACGCCCATCCTGCGTGACCCGCAGGCTTACCGCGAAGTAGTTGGTCTGCTTTCGGAAGGCGTTGCGCAGCTTCAAGGCGAGGTGGTGTGCGGTGTCGAGAGCCGGGGCTTCCTGTTCGGAGCTCCCGTTGCGTTGGATCTCGGACTACCGTTCGTACCGCTCCGTAAGCCCGGCAAGCTTCCCTATCGGACAACCAGCGAGGAGTACGAGCTCGAATACGGCTCGAGCGCGATCGAGATCCACGTGGACGCGATTAACGCAGGCGAGCGCGTGGTGATCATCGATGATCTTCTCGCGACGGGAGGCACTGCGGCGGCGGCAAACCGTTTGATCGCGCGCGCAGGTGGTGTAATAGCAGGATCTATGTTCGTCATCGAGCTGGGATTCCTCAAGGGGCGCGATAAGTTGACTGCGGGTGACGTTCGGTCGTTGATCCTGTTCGAATGAGCGATGGTATGCCGTGGTCGGACAATCATCGATACTCGGCGAATGTAGTTGTTGATGTGAAACGACGCGTGGTGCTGAACCGCGCACAACATGCAAGGATTGGAGGAATAAGACATGGGTGACATGGTCATCGGGGTCGAATGCCGCGCAGCGGGGGCGGAGAAGTGTTATATGAGGGAAATCGTCGCGGCAGCAGAGGATTTCCAGGTACCGCTGACGTGGCTTATCGGTGTTTCGCTGCACGATCCGATGGGAAATGCAGCCCTGTATCGTGATGAATACCTTCATCGGATACCTGCGTGGCATGAGGTCGGTGTCCTGCTGATTGCGGAGAACGGAGCGGATTGTCCCGACAGTGCCGGCCACTGCGACCTGGCACGACTGGGTAAGGATGTCTTGAAGCAACTGCATGTTAAGCCGGTGTGTTGTAAGCTAACCGGAGCCGACCTGGCAGCCACCTCGGTTAAGACCATGGAGGACATCGGCATACTGGTGGCGGCAGGGAATGTCGCGGGATGCTGCGATTGTTCGGGTGAACCCTACCATCCCGCTCTATCAGATGTTAGGAAACCGGGCGACGCCCGACTCGTCGTTCTACCACATGGCGGAGCCTCAGTGTTGACAGGTGAGGCCATGACGAAGGTGCGGTCGGGAGCTCCGCTGACGTTCGGTGTCCTCTGGGACGATGAGGATCCTGGAACACGGCTGAGAGAGCTGTTGGAGGCGGCCACGCAGTCCGGTGCGACTGTGCGGACATTGACGCCTGCCTGCCTTGTGTGAGTAAAGCCGGTCAGCGCGACCGTCATCCATGGACTCCTGGCGCCGTCCTTGCGCTCGGAGGCGCCTCTGTACTATGGGCGGCGGCAGGGATTGCGGCTAAGATCGCCCTTGGTAATGCCGATAAGGATCAACGTGGCTATGTACCCCCTATTACCCTCGCCGCGTTGCGTTTTGGTCTCGGTGGGGGACTGCTGTATGTCGCACTTCGCTCTCGTGGCCACTGGTTTTCCGTCGAACGTGCAGATCGATCTCGCTTTACGATCCTCGGCACTCTCGGGGTTACCATAAGCTATTCGATCTTTTACGCCAGTATGCGGTTCACTACTGCCACGGATACGACGCTAATCGTCGCGGCTGAGCCGATCCTCATCGTGTTGCTTGCCTGGCGATTTCTTGGCGAAACGCTGTCGATAGGGCAAGCGTTCGGGATGGTAATGGGCTTACTCGGGGTCTACCTGATCGTATGCCAGGGAGCAGCGCCACGGTTAGAGAGTACGGCATTGGCAAACGGCATGATCGTCCTTGCTCTTATATCCGAGGCTACATCCAGTATCGTCGGTAAGTCGCTTACGCGCACCTACCCGGGTCTCGTCGTGGCGTGTCGAGGCATGTTGATCGGAGCGGCTGCGCTGACACCGCTATCCATCGTCGAGATCATGTGGATTCGACCCAGTCTGCCGGGCCCTGAAGCGCTGCTCGCTATCGTCTATCTGGCTGTCATCTGTTCCTGCCTATGTTACGCAATCTGGTATTCGCTGATGGAGAGATACCCTGTGTCGAGTATGGCAGGCTTTCTACTCATCCAACCCGTATTGGCGCCCGTATACGGATATCTTTTCTTGCGGGAATCCCTGACGGTATGGAGTCTAGTCGGTGCTCTCCTTACGGTAGTCGGGATCTGCACCATCTCGACCATCCGATCCTCGGCCGCAGTTCACGATCTATCGCACGCCCCCTGAATCTATGGATGCTCCAGCACCAAAGGGCGATAGGACCTGTCTGTATTGCGGCCATCGACTGGAACCCGAGGACGATGTGTCGATGTGCAGCATCTGCTATGCTGGACATCACACTGGGTGTTGGCTGCGTAACGGTCGTTGCAGTACCTTCAGGTGCACAGGGTCGCCGCTGCACCAAACGGGGAACTCCTATCTCCGCGCCCTCGAGACCGCGCTGGAGGCTGCCAATGCCGAACCTCTCACATGTAGACTGTGCAGCCAGCGCGTATATGGCGGTCGTCTTCTTGCTAAACGTACGCCAGCGGAGTCCGGTCGAACGGAGTCCGGCCTAACGTTTACGATCGGCAAGAACCGAGGGTTCGACAGCCAGAGAGCGAGCCGCTTCCTTCTCCGAGGCCTGTTTCGCCAACGCTCGTGGTCCTTGCCCGGCTGCCAGCTCCGATGCAGATCCTGCGGATCCTGCCGAATGCTGTATCTATGGGGGATCCCGATTGACGAACCGTTTATCGCCGCGGCGAGGGAAGCCGCACTCGATCGGTATTGCAGTCACTGTGGCTCGTCCCTTTACCCTGGAGAGCTCAGACTGAATGATGTACGGTTCTGGAGTGACACGACACCGGAGTTCCACAGCGAGTGGTTCCTGCACAACGTTCTGGACCGCTTTATCTACAATCGGTGGGCCGTTTCCGTCCGATCCGTTCCGGCCGCCTCCTGTGTTCAGTGTCGATACACGGAGATCGCGGGCCGACCGATCTATCGGTTCTGATCGTCGCGACGCTCCAGTCACAAATCGTTCGCGATCTCCTACAAGCGGTTGCATGAACGGTCAATCACGGGCCATAATAGATCTACCAACGCTGTTAGGGTCCTAAACGGCCTGCCCGGCGTGAACGGGGAACCAGGCTGTCGCGTCGTGCGTATTCAGGTAGTCCTGTGCGCGATAGGATGGGTAGTTGAGTCGGATAACGATGTTTTGTACATGGTACATAAGCCCGCTGACAGTCGGAGCGTCCCGAAGGAAGTTACTTCAGTTGGTAGGAGGCCCGTTGATATGAAAGCGTTCATCGAGTATCTGGTGCAGGCCGTCGTTGACCTTCCTGAAGAGGTTAGGGTCGATGAGGAGCCAGGCGAGATCGCCACGACCTACAGAGTGCACGTTGCGCCGAGCGATCTCGGCAAAGCGATCGGTAAGCAGGGACGCATTGCTAATGCCATGCGCGTTCTTGCCAAGGCGAGTGCGATGAAGCACAAGCGACGCGTCTATCTCGAGGTTGTTGGCGAACCGTCTGGAGAAACGACGGAGGAATAAGCCATATCCTGCGATCTAATCCCGACTGCCTGCGACAACAGCCAATCTTGTTCGTAACGCTTACGGGGCGCTTCGGTTATTCCGAAGCGCCTCGGTAAGCGTTTCTTCGTGGTTGCTTGTTGGAAGCCAGTCGGGTGTCCTATCGCCTGGACCGATCCAACGAACGGGCTTCCGGGATGATACGGCGTCTTCAAGCACTCGCTGCATATGTCCGCCAGCCCGCAGATGACCAACAAGAATGATGCGGGCGAGTCCGGCGATCAGACTATCGCGCTGTAGATTCCATCCAGGGCTACCCGTGGCGACCGGTGAGAACGGCGAGATGATCACGTCGGCGCCATGGATGGGCGGTGGCCAGATCCGCGCGGCCTTAAATGGGGGCGCATCGTTCCGGCCCTGTACATAGCCCAGGATTCCACGGTCGAGCACATAACACGAAGGATAGCCATGGCGTAAGGCCGCAAGGGCGACGCTCTGGTATTCAGGACGGTTGTGTCCGGTGACCGGAATATACCCTTCCGCAACAGCGCTTTCGATCGCCATTCTGGAGGCTAAGGCTACTTCCGCAGAAGGTCGATTGGAGTTGCACACGGCAACAAGAGGAGCCTGCACGTTCGCGACGTTGCCATGTAAATAGAGCGCCGCGGGCGGATGCGCCATGGCTCGAACCAGTTGTGTCGGATAGGCTGCATCGAGAACCGTGAGGATCTCGACGCGGGCCGCCCGCAGTCGATGCCGCACCTCGGTGAACTCGCGTGAAGGGGCTTGGAGAGCCTTCCTCAGCGCAGTCGATTGCTCCTGGTTGAGGTTGAACGAGCGCCGGAGCTCCGTCTCGGTTAGGTGTTGGAGGTCAGCGGGAATGAGACCGGATACCGCAAGTCCGTTTAGGATCGCTGATAGAGCCGTGTTCCCGATGCCGGGCGTCAAATGCGCCAACACCACCAGGTCCTCGGCGGTCATCGCGGTTCGATTAGGCGTCGGAGGCAAGGCTGGCGGTGTACTGTAACCGTGGAGCGAGCAGTGACGTCGTAGTCACGATCGGCATCGCCGATCCATAGTGGCCCCGCATGGTCTCCCACCGGCTGTGCCGGGGCCACGTATCGAGACCGCACCGGGGATCCTTGCTCCGCGATCACAGGTCACTCCGTACGCGTGACCTGCAATCCGTTCAGCTCAAACTCGAACGGTATCACTCGGGCTCCGGCTCGCTCGAGCGCCTCCGCTACGTTCTCCTTTCTACCCGGCGAGGCGTAGAACAACAGACACCCGCCACCGCCCGCCCCACAGGCCTTGCCATGGGCAGCGCCACCTTGATGGGCAACGGAGAAGAGTTCCTCGATCTGCTCATTGGTCACCGAGCGGGCCAGGGCTTTCTGATTTACCCAGCTCTCGCTAATCAGCTCGCCGAACTCCTCGATCCGACCGCTCTCAAGGGCCGTCGCCATATGCTCTGCGCAGTCTCGCAGGGAGTAGAGAGCGGCGACGGTGGATCGATCGCCTCGACGAAACGCATTCCACACATCCTCGTGGATCGTGCTCGATAGGCGGGACTTGCCCGTATAGCAGAGAATGAGTCGTTCCTGCAACAGCTCGATGGTGCTGGATGCCACGTTGATCTGACGGATAGCGACCTCATCGCTAAAGGTCATGTGGCAGAATCCCCCGACGGCTGCGGCATATTGATCTTGTTTACCGCCAAGAATACCGAGGAGATCCTCGAGCCGATAGGCTAGCTCGGCAAGCTTCAGCCTCTGTTCGATATCAGGGTTTGTCTGCGCGTGGACGAGACTGAGCCAGCATACATTGAGCGCGGCGGAAGTGCCAAGCCCGGAGCCTGAGGGTAAGTCGCACCAATAGGTTACGCGAATACCCTCCTGCTTATCGACCGATGCTGCTATGGTGTCATACACTTCGAGCTGGCCGTGTACGTACTTATCAATCGTTGCGTTCACGACTACACCCCGAGCGCCTTTCGAGAAGATATCGACATCGGTCCAGGCTCCCGCGAAATCGATGCGGACGGGAGCTCTGCTCTTGATGATCATGAACCACGTTCTCCATTTCGTTCGATGTATCAAATGCGGCGATCAGGGCACGAATAACGGCGGACACAGGCCATTCGTCGACCCTCCTGCGTCAGATCCAGTGGTCGGAGGCAGGGATCACAGTTTATTTCGGCGTATTATATGATGCACGGTATGTTCCGTCAATGTAGCAAGCACGTATGAGTGAGGTAACTATGGCAGGATACAAAGCCAACCAGATCGAGGCAGGGCGCGCCCCTCTGGAAACAGCGCTCCGGCAGGATCACTGGTGGCTGGAACCGGTACTGGTGGTCGGGAGCCTCACGCTCTTTTCCATTTACGCGCTGTGGCGTGCGTGGGAGGGAGCGTACTTCAGCGGCCTACAGGCGTTACAGAGCGGCGCCTCCTGGGCTCCGGCCTATTTGTCGCCCTTCTACTCGCCCCCAGTGCACGAGTGGTTCCCCCATCTTGCCGCCAGCATGCATATATCGCCGGCGTTTTTCGTGCTGCTCTTCCCTCTGAGTTTTCGGGCGACGTGTTATCACTGCCGCCGTTCCTACTATCGGGCGTTCTTTCTTGATCCTCCGGCTTGCGCGATGGCGGAGCCCTGTGCCCAACGTCGTAAGGCGTATACCGGAGAGAGCGCTTTCCCGTTTATTCTGCAAAACCTCCATCGATATGCTCTGTACGCGATCCTCGTCGTCGTTGTCTTCCACTTTCTCCACCTGTATGATGCGTGTTTCGTCGTCCATAAGGACGGTTCGCGACACTTCGGAATAGGTGTGGGCACTCTGATCTTCGCGCTCGATACCGCCTTACTGTCGCTGTATGTCTTTTCCTGCCATTCCTGGCGGCATCTGATCGGAGGTGGCCTCAATCGTATGAGCGCCGCGCCGATCCGGTCCATGATATGGACCGTTGTCAGCAGTCTGAATACACGGCACGGATTGTACTTCTGGCTAAGCCTGGTAACCGTCGGTATCGCTGATGCCTATGTCCGCATGGTGGCATCGGGAGCCATCACGGACTTCAGGATCATCTGAGACATGGAAGCCTACGAGACCCTGAAATACGACGTTCTGATCATTGGCGCCGGAGGGGCCGGTCTGCGTGCGGCCATATCGGTGTGCGAACGGGGCCTTCGGTGCGGTGTCGTGTGCAAGTCCCTTCTTGGCAAAGCGCATACGGTTATGGCGGAGGGCGGCGCTGCGGCCGCTCTTGGGAACATGGGCGAGAAGGACAGCTGGGAAGTCCACTTTCGGGATACGATGGTGGGCGGCGCCTCCCTCAATAATCCTCGGATCGTCGAGATTTTCGCTCACGAAGCGATCGATCGGGTACTGGAACTGGAGCAATACGGCGCCGTGTTCGACCGTACGCCAGAAGGGCTGATCTCACAGAGGCCATTCGGCGGCCATACCTATCGTCGACTGAATCATGTCGGCGACCGCACCGGCCTCGAGCTGATCCGTACGCTGCAGGATAAGGCTGTATCGCTGCATCCAACCTTCCATATGGAAGTTACCATCACATCGTTGTTGCGTGATGGTCAGCGAGTGATCGGCGCCTACGGCTACGATCGAATCTCAGGTAAGCCGATCGTGTTCCAGGCACGCGCGGTCGTGCTTGCGACTGGCGGATGGGGGAGGATGTACCGCTATACGTCGAACTCGTGGGAGTCCACGGGCGACGGCGCCGCGATGGCGCTGGAGGCAGGCGCTGAGCTGATCGATATGGAAATGGTCCAGTTTCACCCAACGGGCATGTTATGGCCGCCTTCGATGCGCGGCATTCTCGTTACAGAAGCCGTGCGGGGCGAAGGTGGCGTGCTGCGCAATGCGAGCGGTGATCGGTTCATGTACACCCCGGAATACACGCCCGAACGATACAGGGGTAAGTTCGCGGAGTCTACGGAGGAGGCTGAACGGTGGCTCGATGATAAGAGCGCTAATCGCCGCCCTCCGGAGCTTCTGCCACGGGATGAAGTATCTCGAGCGATCTATAAAGAGGTGAAGGCCGGACGCGCCACCGAACATGGCGGCGTTCATCTCGATGTCAGTCATAGAGGCGCGGCGTATGTAAAACGCAAGCTGCCGGCGATGTACGACCAGTTCCTGCACCTCGGAGGAGTTGATATCACCCGAGAGCCAATGGAGGTGTACCCGACCGTCCACTACACGATGGGCGGCATCCGTGTCGATCCGGAAACCTGCGCATCGACGATGCCCGGACTGTTCGCGGCAGGGGAGTGCGCAGCCGGCTTGCACGGTGCCAATCGCCTTGGGGGTAACTCCCTGACGGATATCCTGGTATTCGGCAAGCGGGCCGGAGACGGCGCCGCCGCGTTCGCGGAGGCTACCGATCATGGAGTCGTCGACCCCGACCAGATTGCCCGCGAAGAGGCAACGCTTAACGCGCCGCTAGGACGTCCTGCCGCAGAGACACCTGCGACCATCGGTGCGGAGCTGCAGGAGGCGATGCAGACCGACGCGATGATCGAACGGACGGAGGTATGCCTTTCGCGCTGCCTCGACCGAATCCATGAGCTTCAACAGCGCTGCGACCAGATCGGCGTCGAAGGCGGGCGCACCTACAACCCGGCCTGGCATGCAGCTCGGGACCTTCGGTTCCAGCTTCGTTTGTCGGAGGTTATCGTCCGAAGTGCGATCCTTCGAAAAGAGAGCCGGGGCGCTCATTGGCGCACAGATTATCCGAATATGGATCCGGATTGGGGTCGTAGGAACGTGGTAGCTCGGATGGTGAACAGTGTCGTCGACGTTGACACTACCCCGTTACCCGAGATGCCCGAGCATCTGCGGCTTGTGATGAACGAGGGGGCGAAATGAGGGATAAGATCCAGCTGCGCGTATATCGCGGCGACGCATCGGGCGGCGAGACAAAGGAATACGCAGTCGATACGTATCCGGGTATGGTCGTGCTGGATGCTATCCGCGAAATCCAGGCGTCTCAAGACGGATCGCTCGCGTGTCGATGGAACTGCAAGGCGGCGAAGTGCGGTTCATGCAGCGCCGAGGTCAATGGCAAACCCCGGCTGATGTGCAAGACCCGCGTCGAGGAGGTCTATGATGCGGCGGGAGTCATCACGGTTCACCCTCTGAAGTCGTTCCCGATTATACGGGATCTGGTCGTCGATGTATCCTGGAACTACAAGATGGCCGAAACGATCGCTCCGTTATCGGTACCGGATGACGTTCCCCGCCCGTTCCGGATGCAGCAGGCGGATGTATCTCGCGTTCAGGAGTTCCGGAAGTGCATCGAGTGTTTCCTGTGCCAGAACGTCTGTCATGTCCTCAGAGACCATAATCGGAAGGACGGCTACTATGGCCCTCGATTCATGGTTAAGCTCGCGTCGCTCGACATGCATCCCCTGGATGATCAGAACCGTCGGGAGTTTCTGCATGAGACCGCCGGCATTGGCTTCTGTAATATCACCAAGTGCTGCCAGGAGGTCTGCCCCGAGGAGATCAAGATCACCGATAACGCGATCATCCCGTCGAAGGAGCGAGTTGCGGATGTATACTACGATCCCGTGCGGATGCTGTTGAGAAGATTACGCCGTAGCTAGTGTCGCTTCGTACACATACGGTGTCTGTCTCAACCTGCGGAGTGCCCTTTGACGGTCTCAGTTTACGGGCTATCGTTGACGAACTCGCCCCGATCGTCGCAGGTGCACGTATTCAGCATATCGTACAACCCAGCGCGACCGATCTCGTCCTGCGTTGCTACCGTCCGGGCCGTACCGTCAAGCTCCTGATCTCCTGCCATCCGGAATGGGCCCGAATGCACCTGGTCGAGGATGCGGGTCCAAATCCTCCAGCTCCGCCGACGTTCACCATGGCGCTGAGAAAGTGGATCGAAGGCGCGGAGATCGTGCGCGTAGCGCAAAGGGATGCCGATCGTATCGTTGATATCGAGATCCATCGATATGCCCAGCGTTTCACTCTCATCGCGGAGTTCATGGGGCGACATAGTAATATCATTCTAGTGGCCGAGGATGGAACCATCGTTGATTCCGCCAAGCATGTTCCGCCGCGCCTCAGCCGCGCGCGCCAGACCCTTCCCGGCCGCCCCTATACGAGCCCGCCTCGGCCATCGGGATTACACATTCCGTGGGAGTCGTCCTCAAGGGAGTACCTGAGACCGGTACTATCTCGACGGGACACGGAGTTGGTTTCCGTCCTTCGCGAAGCGCTAATGGGTCTCTCGCCGTATTTAGCCCGCATCATCGTTCGAGAGACGGCCGCGCGCGGCCTGGATGCCGCCTGGGAGGCGATCTACGGCCCGGTGCGTACCAATCAGTGGAGTCCCGGCGTGGTTCTCACGGAACAGGGCGATGTCCTTGGAGCCTATCCAGTTACCCTCGAGCCCGATCGCTCCCGATCGACGCCGACATTCAGCGAGGCCCTGGAGCAGGCGTACGGGGCAATGGAGCGGGACCGGGAGCTCCGTATCCGGTCGAAGGACCTGGCGGACCGTGTCGCTGATATCGTCGCGAAACTGCGACGACAGATAAAGGACGCCCAATCGTGGCAGGACGATCTGAACGAGGGCGAGCGGCTGCAACGATGGGCGGATCTACTCCTCGCATCCGCCGGCGACACGATCCGGGTCGACAACAAGGTCCGTGTTACCGATCATTATGATGGGGGAGAGGTGGAGATACCGATCGCCGTCGGTCATTCCATTCACGACACAGCGACCGGCTACTATCGTAAGGCGAGGAAACTGGCCATCAGAAGCGGGACCAAGCGAGAACGCCTTCCGGAACTGGAGGCCGAGCTGCAGGCGCTTGTTCCTATTCAGCAACAGATCGAACGCATGGAGTCCCTGGAACAGCTCGAGCGCATCGCCAACACGCCTATAGCACGTTCTGCGCTACGCTCGACACAATCGGAGCGTAAGCAGGTCTCAGCACGACAGGCACCGGCGATGCCGCCCGGAGTCCGTTCGATCACGACCGACGACGGATGGGTGATCCTGGTCGGATCCAATGCGGAGGGCAACGATACCCTCCTCAGGATGTGCAGGCCCAATGACCTCTGGTTTCATGTTCGCGGGGGCACGAGCGCCCACGTGGCAATCCGATGCGGCATGCATGGTCGTACGCCGCCGCCGGCCTTGATCCGCTTCGCTGCGGGCTTCGCTGCGGCGAACAGCCCGTCGAAGCATAGTCGATTGGTAACCGTGGACTATACGCTCCGAAAGCACGTTCGCCGCGTCAAAGGAGGACCTCCCGGGCGAGTTCGCTACAGTCACGAGCGTTCCATCGACATCGAGCCCGGCTCGGGCCCGGCGAGTTATACGGCCACCGGGTCCCGAGACAACTAGCCTCTCTAGGTGCCTTCCGACCAGCTGTTGAGGTACTTCACCTGAGCTGGCGTCAGTTCATCGATCCGGATGCCCATGGCAGCCAGTTTCAAACGGGCAATCTCCCGGTCGATCTCGTCGGGTACGGAGTAGACCTTTCGATCCAATCCCTTCGCAGTTCGGACCATGTACTCGCTGCACAGAGCCTGATTGGCGAAGCTCATATCCATGACGCTTGCCGGATGCCCTTCAGCAGCAGCCAGGTTGATTAGGCGTCCGTCGCCCAGGACGTACAGTCGCCGCCCATCCGGCATCGTGCATTCCTCAACGAACTCCCGTACCTGGCGCACCGCAGTGGCGGTGCGTCGTAGATCCTCGAGATCGATCTCAACATTGAAATGACCGGAGTTCGAGATGATTGCCCCGTCCTTCATAAGGCCGAAGTGTTCGGAGCGAAGGACCTGGGTATTGCCGGTCAACGTGCAGAATATGTCGCCGATTGGGGCGGCGTCTGGCATGGGCATCACATCGTAGCCGTCCATGGTCGCCTCGAGCGCACGAATCGGATCAATCTCACAGACGATTACCCGTGCACCCATCCCTCGTGCACGCATCGCCACGCCTCGTCCACACCAGCCATATCCAGCCACTACAAAACGCGCGCCGGCCAGGAGGCGATTGGTTGCGCGAACAATGCCATCGACGGTGCTCTGGCCCGTACCGTAGCGGTTATCGAACAGGTGCTTCGTTGCAGCATCGTTGACTGCGACGATTGGATACATCAACACACCATCCGCTGCCATAGCACGGAGACGAATCACGCCGGTGGTCGTCTCCTCCGTGCCGCCAATGATCGTCTCAGCCAGGTCCTTGCGCTCCTCGTGGATCACACCGACGGTGTCCGCACCGTCGTCCATCGTAAGATGGGGTTTCGTGTCCAACACATCATGGATGTGGCGATAGTACGTATCTCGATCCTCACCTTTGATGGCATAGGTCGGAATATCGTAGGTCGTCGCCAGCGCTGCAGCCACATCATCCTGAGTGGATAGAGGGTTGGACGCGCACAGGGCCACATCCGCCCCTCCGGCCTTCAAGGTGATGGCCAGATTCGCTGTTTCGGTCGTAACATGCAGGCAGGCGGCCAATCGCATGCCGGCCAACGGCTTTTCGCGGCTGAAGCGTTCTCGGATCTGGTGTAGGACTGGCATTTCCATCTCGGCCCATTCAATCCGCAGTTCACCTTTGGCCGCTAGGCCAGTATCTTTGACGTCGTAGCTCATGATCACTCCTGTCGGCGGTCTCTCACAATAACGGCGGGCGCGCATCGCGACGTCCGCCAGACAACCAACCAGTATACCGGATAGGCGGCTTCGCAGAAATCCGTGCCGCTCCTGCAAAGGAACCGCGCTTACAGCGAGTACACTTAGTGCATGCTAGATCCGAAATACGGGGCAAGGTATGTCTGAACGGGTGTTTCTGTATTCCGACGAGTATCAACGCTATGATATGGGCGCCGATCACCCTTTACGCCCGTCTCGCCTTGTAAACACGTATCGACTCCTCTCAGCGTACTCAGCCTTCGATGGCGTGGTCGTCGCACACCCCAAACCCTGTTCGCTCGATTGGTTGGGGACGGCCCATTCCCAGGAGTACATCGATGCGGTCGATCGGCTGAGTACCGGCGAACACGTGCCCTTTCCGGGACGGTACGGTTTTGGTCACGGCGATAATCCCGTATTCCCGGATATGTACGAGGCGTCGCTCCTCTATACCGGGGCGTCGCTCGATGCCGCAGAAGCAATCTGCTCCGGTGAAGCCCGGGCCTCGTTCAATATCAGCGGTGGATTGCATCACGCCCATTTCGATCGCGCCGCCGGTTTCTGTGTGTTCAACGATTGTGTTGTGGCGATCAACAGGCTCCGCGAACGCTTCGACCGCGTCGCCTATATTGATATCGATGTCCATCACGGCGACGGTGTACAAGAAGCGTACTATTCCGATCCATCGGTGCTTACGATATCGATCCACGAAAGCGGTCAGACGCTGTTTCCCGGCACCGGTTTCGTAAAGGAGATCGGTGAAGGGGGCGGCGCTGGGTACAGCGTTAACCTTCCCCTTTGGCCGTACACCGATGACGAAGCCTGGTACTACGCGTGGTCTACAGGCGCCATGCCGATCCTGCGCGCGTTTCGACCGGAGGCGATCTGCCTGGAGTGTGGAACAGATCCCCACTACCTCGATCCTCTAGCGCGCCTGTGCCTTACCGCCCAGGGCTGGCTCAAGGCGATCGACGATGTGATGAGTATAGGCGTGCCGGTGGTGGCTCTAGGAGGCGGCGGTTATAACGCTACGACGGTACCGAGGATGTGGGCTCTAGCCTACGGGAGCATCTTCGGTGTGCAGCTGGCGGACGAAACGCCAACGGCGTTCGAGCATCACGCGAAGATTCCCACGCTGCGAGATACTGAGGAGCCGGAGATTGCCATGCACGATCGTGACTATGCCCGTGGATACGCTCGACAGATGATCGAGGAAGTTCGCAGTCGGCTATTCTCGTACCACGGATTGTGAGCCAGATACTCCGCACATCCGGGTGAGCTCCTGAAAGAACGTCGGGAATGTCTTGTTGACGCAACTCGGATTACGGATGGCGAGATTGGGAACACGAAGGCCAAGGATGGAAAAACTCATCGCCATCCGGTGATCATCGTATGTGTCGACAGCCGCGCCTGTCACCGGTCCTGGATAGACCGTCAGACCATCGGTGTGCTCCTCCACTCTGACTTCCAGACGTCGGAGCTCTGTCACGAGGCATGATATACGATCGCACTCCTTGTATCGGATGTGCTCCACGTTTCTGATGTGCGTGGGACTGGTGAACAGAGGTGCAATCGCCGCCAGCGTCAACACCGTATCGGAGATCGGGTTCATATCGATATCGATACCGTGCAGTGGTCCAGCGCCTTCTACGATCACTGCGTCCTCCTCCCACGTAACTTTGCCGCCGCATTGCTGTAGAACAGATGCGAATGCGGCATCGCCCTGGAGGCTCTGCGCGCCAAGGCCATTGATCCGAACACGCCCACCGGTTACGACTGCTGCGGCCATGAAGTACGAGCTTGCGGAGGCGTCAGGCTCCACGAAGTACTCTCGGGCCCGGTACTTCTGTGGAGCAGCAATATCGAACGTATATCCGTCCGGTGTCTCATGACAGGAAATATGAATCCCCCATGCGCGCTGCATTGCTTCGGTCATTCGGATATACGGTTCCGAACTGACCGAGCCTGCAGTGTGCAGTCGCAAGGGACTTTGCGCGTAGGGCGCGGCCAGTAGAAGGCCACTCAAGAACTGACTGCTCACATCGGCCCGAATGCTAGTCTCGCCGCCTTGGAGCCCGTTGGCGCTCAGGAGCACGGGAGGATATCCATTCCCTCGTTCGGAACGGATCTCCACCCCCAGCTCACGAAGCGTGTCCAGCAGAGGACCGATCGGACGCTGCCTCATTCGCTCTGTACCATCGAGGTGGTACTGGCCATGGCCAAGGGCAAGAGCCGCGGTAAGAAAGCGAGCCGTAGTCCCGGAGTTGCCGACGAACAGATCGGCGCGGGAAACCGGTATCTCGCCGGCACAACCATGGATCACGATCGTCTGCGAGCTCGGTTCGGTGGTTAGGCCGATGCCAAGAGCGCGAAGAGCCCCGATCATGACTTCGGTGTCGTCGCAGAACAGCGCATTACGCAGGGTGGAGACTCCATCCGCCAACGCGGCGATGATCAGGGCACGGTTGGTAATCGACTTGCTGCCCGGCAGATTGGGCGCACCCTGAACCGGCCCGGGAGCTAACGCGACCGGATAGGGATCCGGCAGTTGGACCGAACGGCTCACGACGGTGTATGGCCTTCGCGCAACAACTCTGCCACGTGATCGATGTTCCTTGCGTTCAGGGCTTCGCGTATGGAACGAAGTCGCGCCTCAGTATCGATGAGCGCATCGACGACGTTGGCGCCATTGTCGGCCAGGATTGCAGCCCAGACATCGGGGCTGCTTCTAGCGACTCGGGTCGCGTCCCGGAAACTGCCGCCAGAATGGGCAGCGGCGTTTGTATCGAGCTGTTGACCGACCGCGGCCAGGACAAACGCAAGGAGATGCGGCAAAGCGCTCAGCCGCGCCTGAAGCCGGTCGTGCTGGGCTGGCGAGATGTAAGACGGTCGGGCGCCCAACGTGGCGACGAGGCCCGTAATCCGATCCAGCGCCCACGATTGCGTTGCTGGTGTCGGGGTTAGCAGCCACGGCGCATGTCGGAACATGTCCGGCCGTGCAGCCGAGGGGCCGGATCGCTCTGAACCCGCCATAGGATGACCGCCGACGAACCGCCCGCCAAGCAGGGGTTCACATTCCCGAACGATGCGCTCTTTGGTGCCGCCGACATCAGTTACCGCAGCATCATCCCTTACATACGGGATGATGGCGCCCGCAACATCGACCACTGTATCGATGGGCGTTGCGATGATGATAACATCCGAACGTTGAACGGCTTCGGAACCATGCTCAGTGACACGGTCGACAGCGCCGATCCGTAAGGCAGTGTCGGCGGAGGTTGGCGATCGGTCGAGTCCGACGATACGTGTCCGAGGCGCAGCTCGCTTCAGGGCAAGGCCGATGGAGGAGCCGATCAGCCCCAGACCGATGATCGCTATGGATTGTCCGTCCGCGGTGTCTCCCATCAGACTCTCACCGCCCAGTGTGCGCAAGATACCGCAGGTTCAACGTGTGGCGTGGGGAAAACCGGCACTGGGCTGGCGCCGGACGGCCCCGCTCGTCATCTAGCAATCGCGGCCTACCGCATGGACGATCGCCCTGAGCCTCTCCATCAACGCAGTGAAGTTGGCGAAGGTTAGAGACTGCGCGCCATCCTTCAAGGCCAACGCGGGAGTCGGATGCACTTCGACCATGACGCCGTCGGCGCCCGCAGCCACCGCACCGCAGGCAACGGGCGTTACCAGGTCCCATCGACCGGTTCCATGCGCGGGATCCGCGATGATCGGAAGATGGGACAGGCTCTTGAGCGCGGGTATTGCGTTGATATCGAACGTATTTCTCGTATATGTCTCGAACGTGCGAATGCCACGCTCGCAGAGGATGATATCGTAGTTGCCGCGCGACGCGATGTACTCGGCGGCTTGAAGCCATTCCTCGATCGTGCTTGCCCATCCCCGCTTCAGCATGACCGGCGTTCTCGCCGCTCCGATCTCCCGAAGCAGCGTGAAGTTGGTCATATTACGGGTGCCGACTTGCAGGATGTCCGCATAGCCGCATACCAGCTCCACGTCCCTCGGGTCCATGACTTCGGTGATGATCGGCATGCCCGTGGCGTCGCGCGCGGCGGCAAGCAGCTTCAAACCGTCCTCACCCATGCCATGAAAGCTGTACGGCGATGTAGACGGCTTGAAAGCTCCGCCACGCAGAATGTGCGCGCCCGCTTCCCGTACATGGGTCGCAGTGGCGATCATCATCTCTTCCGATTCGATCGTACACGGACCCGCCATGACGCAGATCCGCGAGCCGCCAATCTCGACATCCCGGACGCGAATCGTCGTACCCTGAGGGCGAAATTGACGCGCCACCACCTTATAGGGTTTTGAGATGGGTACCACGCGATCAACGTACGTAAGCGCAGCCAGTTGACCCTCGAGTTCGGCCTTCTGGTCGTCGAGCGCCCCGATGGCTCCAAGGATCGTCGTCTCCACACCGCGGGAGAGATGGATCCCGAGGCCTCTCGCTTCGAGAAACGCCCGTACCTCATCGATCTGGGTATCGGTGACGTCGCGGTTCAAAATGATGATCACGTTATGTTATCTCCGTGGCGGCATTATAGCACGGCGCCCGATCGCGACTTCAGGACCTTGACGCCGATTAGTCGCAACGGTATACTCCAGGAAATCGCATAATGAGACGTTGATGGGGAGGAGTACCTCGACTCGAGCCTCAGCGAGGGCGGGATGGTGTGAGCCGCCTGGCTACCAGCGGGGGAACGTCGCCCCGGAGTCATCCTGCGAACTCCTTCAATGCGAGGCAACAGGATCGGGTACCGCCCGTTACAGCGTGATGAGCGCCCGTCTTGGAATGGACGGGAAGGAAGGTGGTACCGCGCGGCCAGGCCTGCGTCCTTCGTAATGAGGACGCGGGCTTTTTGTGTTTTGTTATGGAGGGCGTTTGTTAGGAGGTTGGAGGCACTCGTACTTATGGAACTGGCAAAAGCATACGATCCGAGCACCGTAGAAACACGGCGATATGAAGCTTGGCGACAGGCGGGCGTGTTCGACGCTTTACCCGGAGCCGGGACTCCCTATTGCATCACGATTCCGCCGCCAAACGTGACCGGCAGCCTTCACATCGGCCATGCCCTCAATAACTCGATCATCGATTGTCTCATACGATGGCGGCGGATGATGGGCGACAATGTGCTGTGCCTGCCCGGCACCGACCACGCGGGCATCGCGACGCAAGCCGTTGTTGAACGGGAGATCGCCAAGGAAGGCCTGACGCGGCACGATCTTGGCCGTGACCGCTTTGTGGAACGCTGCTGGGAGTGGCGTCGTGAGTACGGTGACCGGATATACACCCAGTTCCAGCGCCTTGGCTGCTCCTATGATTGGTCCCGCACCAGGTTTACTCTGGACCGTTCGTATGTGGACTCGGTCTATGAGGAGTTCCTTCGATGGTGGGATCGAGGGCTCATCTACAGAGGGATCCGAGTCGTCAACTGGTGTCCCCGTTGTTCCTCTGCGATTTCGGATATCGAGGTGAATACTGAAGAGCGGCAGGGGACGCTCTTTCACATCCGCTATCCGCTGGAGGACGGCTCGGGTTGGGTCACGATCGCTACGACCCGGCCTGAAACCATGCTCGGAGATACCGCTGTCGTGGTGCATCCGGACGATGGACGATACTCCGGACTGCACGGACGATTGGTTGGCCTGCCGCTAACGGACAGAACGATACCCATTATCCCTGACTCGCACGCTCGGATGGATTTCGGCACGGGAGCGGTGAAAGTCACGCCCGCCCACGATCTAGACGATTTTGAGATCGGCATCAGACACCAGTTGCCGCAGCTCAAAGTGATCGGTGATGATGCGCGTATGACCGAAGAAGCAGGTGACCGGTACGCAGGCCTGGATCGATACGACTGTCGATCTCGAGTGCTCGAGGACCTACAGCATCTGGGCTTGTTGGAGCGTGACGAGCCATACGTCGTCAAGACCCCACTCTGTGATCGTTGTCGCACCGTGCTGGAACCCTTGCTCTCCGAACAATGGTTTGCGCGACAGGAGGAGCTCGCCCAGATTGCGATCAGGGTCGTAGAAGAAGGCCGGATCCGAATCCATCCGGAGCGCTACACCCGTGTTTATCTGGATTGGATGACCAATATCCGCGATTGGTGCATCTCGCGGCAGCTGTGGTGGGGACACAGAATACCGATCTGGTGGGCGGAGGATGGGCGCTATTCGGCCGGGCGATCAGTGGAAGACGCGGCAAGCCGCCTGGGGGTCACGGCCGACTCGCTCCGGCAGGATGAGGATGTTCTCGATACATGGTTCTCTTCCGCTCTGTGGCCACACGCCACTCTTGGCTGGCCGAAAACTACTGATGACCTCGCCTTCTGGTATCCAACTAACGTGCTGTCTACGGCGCAGGAGATCCTCTACCTCTGGGTGGCACGAATGATCATGACCGGTATGGACTTCATGGGTGATGTTCCGTTCCGTGATGTGTACATTCACGCAACCGTACTCGATGCTCGCGGAGAACGGATGTCCAAGAGTAAGGGCAATGGAGTCGATCCACTGGAGATGATCGACAAGTACGGCGCCGACGCGCTGCGGCTTTCCCTGTTGCAGCATGCGGGCAAGAATCAGGATATTCGGTTCTCAGAGGAAAGGGTGAAGCTCGCGGGCGCCTTCGCGAATAAGCTCTGGAACGTCGGGCGTTTCGTCCTGGCGCAGCGATCACAGACGGATATCATGACCGAGTGCGAGGATGCTGCTACATTATCCGCGCTACCGGATCGATGGATCGTATCGCGACTGCACCGGACGATCCGAGCCGTCGAAGAGGGCTTTCGCTCGTTCGATCTCGATGATGCGGTTCGCGCTCTCCATGGGTTCGTATGGGACGACTTCTGCGACTGGTACGTGGAGGCTGCGAAGGGGCGCATGCGTCAGCCAGGCCCGGATCAGGATGCCGCTGTGCGGACACTGGTGTACGTGATGGACCAGGTATTGCGGCTCCTCCATCCCATCGTTCCCCATGTGACGGAGGAGCTATGGCAGGCGCTGCACCATTCTGAAGCCCGTGTGTCGGGCTCGCCTTTTCTGGCCCAGGCGGATTTCCCGCGCGCTGATGTCCGTCGCTTCGATGACGCCGCCGAAACCGATATGGACCTCTTGATCGAGGTGGTGCGCGCGATCCGGAATACCCGATCCGAGCTCAAGATTCCTCCAGCAGCGCGTTCCGATGTCTGGCTCGTTCCCGCTGCGGATCGGTCCAGAGCGTTGATAGCCGAAAACCAGGACACCGTACGATTACTTGGCCGAGTTGGCGAGTTGACCGTTCATGTTATGCCGCCCAATGAAACGCGCCTCTGGGCAGGGCAGCTGGCGGATACCGTCGAAGTGTTTGTCCGCGTTGACACCGGCCTGGATCTCAACGATGAACGCCGGCGGCTGGATAAGGAAATCGCGGAGGCGCGGAGCGATGTCGATCGGTGCCGCGGCCGTCTGGACAACGAGGCGTTCGTCTCGCGCGCGCCGTCGGCGGTGGTCGACAAGGAGCGCGCACGCCTGCAGGAACACGAGGAACGCCTGGCTCGTTTGCTCGCGCGCCTTGCGGCGCTTCCGCCCGACGGCCCATCGTAAATAACGCTTGACTGCGCTGAGGGACATCGTCCGATGCGCGTCTACTCCCTGGAGAGGGCGGGTATCCTTCTCCCGGCGATCGGGGCATGCGTCGATCATCCGATGATTGCGGAGGACTAGGGAACAGGATGCGTAGATTGGACGGCAGGACGCAAGATCAGTTACGGGAGGTCTTGCTGCAGCGAAACTATCTCCCGCAAGCCGAGGGGTCCTGTCTCATCACGATTGGCAATACGAAGGTGATCTGCACCGCCTCGGTGGAGGAACGCGTCCCTCCGTTTCTGAAAGGCAGCGGTCAGGGGTGGGTCACCGCCGAATACTCCATGTTGCCACGCTCGACTTCAGAGCGTTCACCGCGTGAGACACGCGGGCCGGGCGGGCGCACCATGGAGATACAGAGGCTGATCGGCCGGAGTTTACGCGCGATCGTCGACCTGAATGGGTTGGGAGAGCGATCAATCACGATCGATTGCGACGTGCTGTCCGCGGATGGAGGCACCCGTACTGCGGCAATCACCGGCGCCTATGTGGCGTTGGTGGATGCAGTACGCTGGATGACAGCACAACGCTGGATCCAGAAATCTCCGGTCGAGGGCATGGTCGCGGCCGTGAGTGTCGGGGTCGTCCAGGGCGCAGAGGTCCTCGACCTGTGTTATGAGGAGGACCGTCAGGCATCGGTTGATATGAACATCGTCGCAACAGACAAGGGGCGATATATCGAAGTCCAGGGAACGGCGGAAGGTATCCCGTTCGATCGCTCAACGCTGAACCGGCTCCTGGATCTTGCCCATCATGGCATACAGCACCTGATAAAAGCCCAGCGTGAAGTACTCGAACTCGCCTGACGTTCTCCCGGACTGTTGTCGACCATGATGCGCCTCCTGTTGATGCGGCATGGCGCGGCGGAAGATCGCGCACCGTCGGGACGAGACGCGGATCGGCGGCTTACCGATACAACCGTCACTCGACTCGCCGTTGCAGGGCGGATCCTTGCAGATCAGGGATATGCACCCGAGGTGATCCTCAGCAGTCCATTCGAGCGGGCGAGGCGGACGGCGGAGTTGATGGCCGAGGCGCTCCACCCCCCGTGCGGCGTGGTCGTATGCGACCTTCTGGCGGGATCGTACACGCTGGCGATGCTCGAGGATGTGGTGGGTGTGCACGCGGGGGTAACCGAGTTGATGATCGTTGGACATAATCCGACGGTTACGCACATCGTCCGGCACTTGACCGATACCCAGAACGTTTCGCTCTCACCCGGGATGATCGCCGTCGTTGATCTTCCATCGGGATCGTTCATCCGCCGGGAAGGCGTTCTCCAGCGTGTTATCGACACCGAAACGCTGTCCACAAGTGACTTTGATAGCGCCCGCCATGGATGAGCGATTGCCGCAGTTGCTGATGTGCCGTGAACTCGATATTGCCCCGCTAGATCCTTACGTTTCGTGTGATTTCCTCGTCCGCCCGGCTACAACCGATGATGAGCCTGGTATCGCGGGCGTTCTCACGGACGCGTTCAACGACGCATGGTCTGTGGATAGGGTCGCTCGCGAGTTAACGCGGCGCTGCGATGTCGACACGGTTTTCGTTGCAGAGGCGGACGTTAAGATCGTTGGCACTGCTTCGGCCCGTCTCGGGACTCACCTTATCCCCGGAGCCGGCTATGTACACTGGGTGGCGACGGCGGGCGGGTATAGGGGTCGCGGCGTGGCCCGGGCGCTCTGTGCGGCCGTCCTTCGCCGATTTCAGGAACTTGGCTGCCGTTCCGTCGTACTGGAGACCGATGACGCACGAACTGAAGCCGTGCGACTCTACTGGCGCCTCGGCTTTCGCCCGTTATCTCGCCACCCGATGGACGGGACACGATGGGACGCCGTACTTGCGGCCTGCGATCTCTGTGATAGGGAGGAATAGGCGTTGAAAAGGGCGCTGATTGTCTGGGGCGGATGGGAAGGCCACGAGCCGGAACCGATCGCACGGTGGTTTGGTTCACTGTTGGAAGACATGGGCATGGAGGTTCGGCTCGAGAACTCGCTGGAGGTCCTGCGACACCGTGACCTGCTGTTCGAGCAGAGCCTCATCGTCCCTGTCTGGACGATGGGGACGATTCACCCGGATGAGATCGCGAGTCTGGACGAGGCGGTCCAACGGGGCGTCGGACTTGGAGGCTGCCATGGCGGGATGTGCGACGCCTTCCGAGATTGTCCGGACTACCAGTTCATGACCGGTGGGCAGTGGGTTGCTCATCCGGGTAACGACGGCGTGACGTATGATGTGCGCATAATCCGTCCTGATCACCCGGTGACTGCGGGCGTTCCCGATTTCACCGTTACCTCGGAACACTATTATTTGCACGTGGATCCTTCGAACACCGTACTGGCCGTGACGCCGATGCCGGTTGCGGGAGGACCGCACGTCACCAACGGTTCCTTTGACATGCCGGTCGTGTGGGTACGCCTCCACGGTCAGGGGCGGGTGTTCTATATCTCGCTTGGCCACACCCTCGCCACGCTGCTGAATCCGGAACCGAGCGCTATTTGTCGGAACGGCCTGGCCTGGGCTGCGAGGATCGAGCCGCTGTAACGGTATAGCCGATGGAGCCGGGGTCACGTTTGCGAGGAGCAATATGAACCAAACACCATCCATTGTCGAACAAGTCCGAGAGGCCTTGCGTGTTGTAATCGATCCAGATCTGCATCGAGATATCGTCACCCTCGGCTTTGTCAAAGAGATCAACGTTGACAATGGGCATGCACGATTAACGATTGAGTTGACGACCCCTGCGTGTCCGGTTCGCGACGCGCTCAAGCTACAGGCCGAAGAGGCCGCTCTCGGAGTTCCCGGAATCGCCACGGTTGAAATCGAAATGACGGCTCGGGTACGAGTAACGGGCCCCCAGGGCTCCCTCGCTCCCGGGATCAAACACGTCGTTGCCGTTGCAAGCGGAAAAGGCGGCGTGGGTAAGTCAACCGTGGCGGTAAACCTGGCCGTCGCGTTAGCTCAGACCGGAGCCGCAGTCGGCCTGCTCGACGCCGATATTTACGGCCCCACGGTCCCTCTCCTTATGGGCGCAGATGGCGAGCCGGAGATTGTCGATGAGCATATCGTTCCTTTGAACAGGCACGGGGTTCGGTTTATGTCCATGGGATTGTTCCTCGAGGCCGATCGAGCCGTGATCTGGCGCGGCCCGATGATCGGCAAGGCTCTCCAGCAGTTTTTCGAGGATGTTACATGGGGCGAACTGGACTACCTGATTGTCGATCTGCCTCCTGGAACAGGCGACGCGCCGATGTCCCTCGCACAGATGATCCCGATCACAGGTGTCGTCGTCGTGATGACGCCTCAGGAGGTTGCTCAGCAGATCGCGAATAAATCCATTCTGATGTTCCGGACACTGGAATCGAGTCTCGGCAGACCGCTGCCAATCCTGGGTGTCGTGGAGAACATGAGCGGTTTCGTCTGTCCATCCTGCGGCGTGGTCTCGTATCTGTTCGGAGAAGGGGGCGGTCGCCGCGCTGCGGAACGATTGGAGGTTCCGTTCTTGGGGGAAATCCCCATCGATCCCATGATCACCGCCGGAGGAGACAGGGGCGAGCCCGCTATCCTTGCGGAACCCGAATCCGCGCAGGCGCTCGCGTTTCGCTCGATCGCTGGACTGGTGGCGGCACGAATCAGCGCACTCACCATGAATGCCGAGGAACTTGATCCTGCGTCGTAGAGCATGTAGAATCACTCCATAGGGCATGGTAACGCCCGAAAGGAGGCTGGGATGAAGCCTGAACATCGATATCGGTTCTGGCCCGTCGCAGCGCTTGCACTGTTCATTCCGACGCAACTGCAAGCAGGCGAGAAGCCGAGGCCCATTTCACTATCACCCGGTTCGCGGATTGCCGTCGTTGCCATGGATTCCAGAGGCGGGGCGCAGGTGGATGGTGTTGTGGCCGATATGCTGACCACTATGTTGAGACGGAATGGCTGGCGAGTCCTCGAACGGCTCGAGTTGAATCACATCGTGCGCGAACACGATCTCGCTCGAGACGGCGTCATCGATCCCGATACGGCTAGCGAGGCGGGTAAGGTCCTCGGGGCGCAGTATATCCTGGGCGCCCGCGCGACGGAGTTCGGTGTACGGGAGTCCCGCCACGGCGGATTATTCGGGCTCGGCCCATTTGCAGGTCTGCAACTCCGTACGACGACGGGACGCGTTGTCCTAGACGCCAGGATCATCGATGTGCGGACTGGCGAAGTGTTGACCACCGCGACCGGTGAAGGGAAAATCGTCAACCATGGCGGCACTCTGGTCGGCGGTTCATGGGTGGGAGGCTCGATCTCGCTGGGCGGCGTCGACATCAACAGCAAAGAATGGTCCGAGAGTCTTCTCGGGCGGGCGGCCCGCAAAGCGGTGGATGTCGTACTGGGTCGCCTACTGGACGTTCAGACTGTGCCCGGCGCCCGAGTCCTGGCTGTTGCGGAGAACGGCGACGTGGTGCTTGGACTGGGGCGGAACGATGGGGTCCGCCCGGGTGACAGGATCGAACTCCTCTCCATCGACGCCATTCGAGATGCTGCAGGCGCTCCGGTATGGACTGAGGAGAGCGTAATCGGATTGCTGGAGGTTACAGAAGTGAGGTCGGATCGGTCCAAAGCTCGCGTCGTCGACGGACGAAGCCCGACGGAAGGTGACACCGTCCGACGTCAGACGAAGTCTGGCCCTTCGAAAACGCGCACCTATGGCTAGACGCATGATCGGCGCGCATATGCCGACCGCAGGCGGTCTTAGCACAGCGATCGCTGGCGGCGCCGCAATCGGCTGCACCGCGGTGCAGCTCTTCACGGCAAACCCGAAGCAGTGGCGCCATCCTCCGCTCGCTGATGAAGAGATCGCTGCGTTCCGCGCCGCAGTCGACGAGACAGGCATCCCGTTCACCTGCGCCCATGATTCGTATCTGATCAATCTCGCCGCACCGGATGATCGTATTCTACAGACATCGATCAGCGCGTTTCGCCGCGAACTGGAGCGCGCCGATGCTCTGCGTATTCCATGGGTTGTGACACACATGGGCGCCCACTTGAATACGGGCGAGGAGGCGGGCCTGCTACGCCTCAGCGAATCGATTGCTCATCTCCTCGTGGAGACGGACCAGCTTTCCGCGGGTATCGCGCTGGAGACCACTGCAGGGCAGGGTACCGGTCTGGGCTATAGGTTCGAACAGATTGGGGATGTGATGCGGAACGTGGGCCCACACCCAAGGCTCGGAGTGTGTCTCGATACCTGCCATGTGTTCGTCGCCGGCTATGATCTTACGACCGAAGACGGCTACCGCGACATGTGGGCGCGATTTGATGACGCTATCGGCCTGCAACAGCTCAAGATAATCCATTGCAATGACGCCAAGAAGCCGCTCGGAAGTCGCGTCGATCGCCACGAGCATATCGGACAAGGCGCCATCGGTCTCGAACCCTTTCGACGATTGGTGCGAGATCCTGCGTTGGCGGCCGTGCCTATGATCGTCGAAACGCCGGAAGCCGACGCCATGCATGTCGAAAACGTTCGACGCCTGTGGGAGATGGCACAAGAGGGTTGATCCGATGCGAGCCCTCGGTATCCTCCTCGGCATCGCGATCGCCGTTGGGCTAGCGTACTTATTGGTCCAGCGGGCGGGGACTACTTCATCCCGGCCTGAGCTCCAATCAACCGGTGGCAAGTCACCCGCTCGTCCACGGAGCAACGCCGGCCGGGCGCTTCCCCCTCCGTTGTCAGAGGAGGAGAAAGAACGGGATCGGTATCAGGAGGCCCGAACACCGTTGTTCGCCCGGTTGCGGGCGCGCTATACGGACTCGACCGCGCGTTTTCGCGTAGGCGATCGTCTCGACACCCTGGAGATCCTGATAGACACGCGTCCAACATCGCCCGAGCTTAATCGATTGATGGAAGAAGCGCTTGCCGAGCAACCCGGTGGATACGGATTTCGGCACATTCAAATCGCGCTGTCGGCGACGCCGGGTTCGGGAGCGCCGGATGAGCTGCTTGCCGAGGTAACCATGAGTGAAGACGGTCGTTGGATTACATTTCTTCGGTGAGGAGCCATGTGCCATCGGACCCGATTCGGTATGTCGGAGGCAGAGGAGCAGGGCGATCGGCCGTACAGGTGATCGCATGGTGCATACCCGTCTTGGAGGAGATATCGGCGCCTGCCATCGCGTCCAGGACATGCCCTGCGAGCTGGCCAGATGCACGATGAGGGCGGTTCGCTTGGATCGCTTCCGCCATCTCCGCGACGCCCAGACCGCGGGCGTTTCCGAGAAAGTCGGCGATCGGCGCAACTACTCGCCATTCCGAGTCCCGTATAGACCGGATCCGGACCTCGCCGCCGAAGCCGTTAGGATCCGGGACCAGCAGTGTACCCTCCGACCCGTAGACTTCGATCCTCGGTAACGTTGTATGCCAAACATCGAAGCTCATTACCACGGAGGCGATTGCACCGGATTGGAAATCCAGTACAGAGCATATGTGTGTCGGCGTCTCTACGGCAATACGCTGACCTGCCAGAGGGTTGCTGGTGATGGTTCGGCTCGGAAAGGTTGCGCGGGATATGCCCGTTACTCGCTTGATCGGCCCCAATAGGTTCACCAGCGCCGTGAGATAGTAGGGGCCCATGTCCATCATGGGACCGCCGCCAGCTTCGTAATAGAACGCCGGATTGGGATGCCAGCTCTCGTGGCCATGGCAGAGCATAAAGGCCGTGGCGCCGACTGGCTCTCCGATATCGCCACGGTCGATCAACCTTCGACAGGTTTGGTGGCTTCCCCCGAGGAACGTGTCCGGCGCGCATCCGATTCGGAGCTCTCGATCACGCGCTTGTTGGAGAACGGCAGCAGCAGCGTTGACATCTACGGCAAGGGGCTTCTCCGAGTAGACATGCTTACCCGACTGGACGGCGTTCGCTGAGATTGCGCTGTGGGCCTTGGGCACCGTTAGATTGATAACGAGGTCGATGTCCGGGCGCGAAAGAAGCTCATCGACCGACAAGGCCATCGGGAATCCGTAGCGTTCCCTCAGAGCGCGAGCGCGGTCCATATCGAGATCGGAGCATGCAAGCAACTGTACCCCGCTATAACGCGCCAGGTTTTCGCAATAGATGCCGCTGATGTTGCCGCACCCGATAATGCCGATCTTGAGCGTGGCCAAGGGGGCCTCCATGTCCATGAGATACTGCTTGTCGATTGTAGCACGCGTCACACAAGGACGATCGTGACGTATCATATAGTCAATACCCGGTGGCGGTTGAGAGCCGTCAATCGTCGCCTCGGAAAGGGCCATCTTATGAGCGATGTAATACGTAACGGCCGGCGATATGCGGCGATCCTGGGCGCGGTCGTCGGAGCCATATTAACCGGTTGCGGCGGCGGCTCCGTACCCGGGACGGATCTCGCGGGTTTGGTCACCGATGTGGACGGCAAGCCCGTCGCCGGAGCCCGGGTAACCACATCGACACAGTCGACAACCTCGATGACGAATGGTTCGTTTACGTTGACGGGCCTACCCCAGGGTAATCGGATGGTGTCCGCATCCATCTCCATACAGGGTCGTACCTGGAATGGAGAGACGATGGTCGATATCGCCGGTGGTGAAAAGAACCGGAGTGTGAATATCGTTGTCTCGGACGCTCGGTACCAGGCGAGGCTTCGAGGTTACGTCGTCGGACCTGGAGGCTTCGGTCTTGAGGGCGCCAAAGTGTTTATCGGCGGCCCGTGGGGTTCAACACTTGCAGTATCGGGCTCCGACGGAGCCTATGAGGCTCGCCGCCTGACGCCGGGTGTGACCTATACAGTCACCTGCTCTCTGGCGGGATATTTGAACGACACGAGGACGGTGCACCTTGCGGCTAACGATGTTCGGGATCTTACCTTCGCTCTCACCCATGGCTCAGCCTCGGGGCCGATACCTGCCCCAGAGGATCCTGCCGCGCAGGCCTGGACCATTGCGGACACCATCACACGGAGCCCTGGCAACGATCATGGATATCTGGAATGGCTGAAACGCCAGTTCCGAAAACGGCGAGGGCTCCCCGCGGCGCCAACGCGGAGCAAGATCGCGCCGACTCACGGATCACGGGCCACGCCAGTGGGCTCCTTGATCGAGGTCGATCTATTCTGGGATTACCGCGAATGGGAGGACCTTCTCGGTTACGCGATCAAGCGGGGGACGAGCAATCCGCCGTCCTTTACCACAGCCGTCCTCCGGGATCCTCTCGCAGCCTCCTTTTTCGATATGGATCCGACGCTAACGCCGGATGTAGTCTATTACTACACGATACATAGCCTGGACACGATAACGTTTCCCGTGAACGGGTCTCTGGGACCTGCGAGCGAGGTCGTCTGGGCCCAGCCTCTCGGTCCGATCCAGGCTACAGCTCCGGGGCGTGATGATCTCGTGGTCGGTGATCCCCGGTTTATGTGGACGGGTGTGACCGGCGCCAAGCACTATCAGGTGATCGTATGGGATCGTTTCCCAGATCTGCAAAACTCCGATGATCCAGCGGGCGCTGCGCCGATCTGGCCGTACGACCTGGGCAATCCGGGCGACAGTCGGGTTGCCGCCCCCCAGACGTCACTTCGGTATAACGGCCCATACCTCCAACCGGGCAAGGTCTACTACTGGCTCGTCGTGGCCTCGGATGATGGCGAATACGCCGTCTCGGTCTCGCACTTAATGAAGTTCAACGCTCGATAATCAGCGACAGCGAAGCCTGCTAAGGAATCCGGGCAGCGGTTGCCCGCTGCCCGGTCTTCTTGAGGAACGGCAAGGGGTCGCCGTTCATGACCCGAAGGCTAAAACAGCGTTAGCCCTCGCCGCACCTCCGTTGACTATCATCCATCCTTAGTCACCACCCCCTTTCCTAGTCTGCTGTCATTATCGTACGAACAGACGCGGATGTCAAGAGGTAGGCGATCAGGGCTCCTGTCAAGTATCCAATCCCAGCCGTTGTGCGGTGGTCATCGCACCTTCCCAGTCCGTCATCGCCCTTGCCAGCTCCTTCTGGGCTTCGCCGTGCTCATAGGCAAGCTTGACGATATCGTCTGCCGGCGTGGGATTCGATAGGCACTCTTCAATACGGCGAATGAAATCTTCGATTTCCGCCACCCTGGCCTCGGAATCCTGTACGGCCCGTTGAGCTTTACGCCTTGCTCTGGATAGCTCAAACGAGTTGCGCGGTGTATGGTCGGAAGCGGTGGCAACTTCTTCCGCACGTCGAACAGGCGGCGTGATCGTCTTACGTTTTTGACGGTAGTCGCTGTAACTGCCGTCAAAGAGGGTGGCGTTGCCATCGGCGATTTCGAGTGTCATGAGGGTCGTCTGATCCAGCAGATGCCTATCGTGGGACGCCACGATCAACGTGCCTGTGTAGGCCTGGAGCGCATGGACCAGCGCCTCTCTGGCCGCGATATCCAGATGGTTGGTGGGTTCATCGAGCAATAGGAGATTGGGCGCCGCGAGTATGACCTGGGCGAGAACCAATCGATTTCTCTCTCCGCCCGATAGTTGGGCAGTGGTTCGATACGGATCATCACCGGTGAACAGAAATCGGGCCAGGTAGTTTCTCGCCTCTGTCTCTGAGATCTCACGGACGGTTTGGAGCGTTTCAATAAGATTCAGGGCGTCGTCCAGCGTTTGGCCTTGTTGATCGAAATAGCCGATCCGTACTCCCGCGCCAATCCGAATATTGCCCGCATCGGGCGCACGCCGACCGAGCACCGTTTTCAAGAACGTCGACTTACCCGAACCATTCGGTCCGATGATGCCGATCCGCATGCCTCTCGTAACCAGAAAGGAGAAGTCGCTGACGAGGGCACGATGCTCGAATGCAAGAGACAGACGGTCGATCCTGATCACTTCGTCTCCGCTTCGCGTCGTTTCGCTGAAGGAAGCGTGGATCGTGGCCATACGGGACGGCGCATCGCTCGTTTGTTCACGCAAGCGCTGAGCGGTTTTGTACTTCGACCAGGCCTGATTACGTGCCTGACCGGCTTTGTTGCGTCGCCAGAACTCCTCCAGCCTCCGGATCTCGTCTGCCCGCTGGCGGCTGTCGCTGTCCGCCTGGGAGATCCTTGTTTGCCGCGCCTCCCAGTACGCGCTGAACGAACCCCGGTAGGTCTCCAATCGGCCGCGGTCGAGCTCAGCGATCCCGGTCACCACGGTATCGAGGAAGCGTCGGTCATGCGAGACTACAATAACGGCGCCGCCGAACGACTGCAGATACTGCTCCAGCCATTCCGTTGCTTGAAGATCGAGATGGTTGGTCGGCTCGTCCAGGAGCAGGATCTCGGTACCCGCAAGGAGCATACGAGCCAGCGCCAGTCGGGTCTTCTCTCCTCCGGACAGCAGCATCACAGGCCTGGCAAAGTCCGATTCGCGAAAACCCATGGACAGCAGCACCCGCGGAATATCGCGCGTGGCATCGTAGCCACCCATCGCCTCGTACCGCTCGCGTAAGGCGCCATACTCTTCGAGAACAGCGTCGAGGTCTTCATCCCTGGCTTCAGCGACGATGGTCTCATATGCGCGAAGCCGTGCTTCCATCTGGATTGTCACCGCGAGAGCCGCTTCCGCTTCGCCGAATATCGTACGATCGCCGCTCTCCACAGGATCCTGTCGGAGCCAGCCGACACGGGTTCCGCGCGCAAGCGTGACTTTGCCTCGGTCGGGCGAGAGATCGCCCGCAAGCAATCGGAGCAGCGTGGTCTTTCCCGTTCCGTTCGGGCCGACCAAACCGATCCGCTGTCCCCAGCCGACCCGAACGTTGACGCCCTGAATCACATCGTTCGCGCCAAAGGCTTTATGGAGATCCTGGGCGACAAGCACGCTCATGGTCACGATTCTACCCGTGGCTCAAGCGGTCGTTGACAGCGCTCCTACGGAAAGGACATAATCCATCAAGTGAATAGGCCGATGCGAGCAAAGGATAGCCGCGGGCTATCCTTCGTCGCTTTCGGGGAGGCTCGTCATGCCGAATACGGTCGTCGTAGGCGCTCAATGGGGCGATGAGGCAAAGGGTAAGGTCGTTGACTACCTGGCTCAACAAGCGGATGTCGTCGTCCGGTATGGCGGAGGCGCTAATGCGGGTCATACCGTCAGCGCAGGAAACGAGGTCTATAAGCTGCACCTTGTGCCGTCCGGGATTCTCCATGAGCATGTCACCTGTGTGATTGCCGACGGTGTCGTCGTTGATCCCCGGCTATTAGCAGAGGAGATCCAGGGCCTGCGCCATCGCGGCCTGCCCCTCAATAACCTCCGCATCTCCTCACGGGCGCATCTGATCATGCCGTATCATATAGTCCTGGACCAGCTTGAGGAGACAAAGCGAGGCGCATCGGCGATTGGTACAACCGCGCGGGGTATTGGCCCGGCCTACGCGGACAAGGCCTCTCGCGTTGGCATACGAATGCAGGATTTAATCGACGATCGGCGTCGCGATCGGATCCTCGGCGCCGCTGTCGATGCCAAGAACGAAGTCCTCACTCGATTGTATGGCGCTGACGCGCTGGACACTGGTACGGTTATCAAGGAATATACTGCGTACGCGAACGTTCTCAGGGAATATGTGTGCGATACTGCGCCCATCGTCGCTGCCGCCGCCGCTAACGACCGCGGTGTCGTATTCGAAGGCGCCCAGGGAACTCTGCTCGATCTCAATATCGGCACCTATCCCTATGTGACGTCGTCCCATCCGATTGCAGGAGGCGCCTGTCTCGGCACCGGGATCGGCCCGCGGGCGATCGACCGCGTTATCGGGGTTGCCAAATGCTACACCACTCGGGTCGGTGCGGGGGTATTCCCAACGGAGCTCCTCAACCCGACAGGCGACCATATCCGTGAACGTGGCCAGGAGTACGGCACGACCACAGGACGTCCCCGCCGATGTGGCTGGCTCGATGCCGTTGTGCTCCGATACGCCGTGATGCATAACAGCCTCGATGCGCTGGCGCTTGGCCATCTGGATGTGCTCTCGGGATTGTCCACCGTGAACGTGGCTATCGGGTACAACGTCGGCAATCGCTATGTTGAAACGCTGCCGTCCGACCTGAACTCCGGTGAAACAGTCGAGCCCGTGTATGAAGAGCTGTCCGGTTGGTCCGAGGAGATCACCGGAGTCACGAGATACGATGATCTCCCCTCTACCTGCCGGGTCTTTGTCAATCGTATTCAGGAACTCAGTGGCGTACCGATCTGGTCGGTATCTGTCGGACCTGGGCGCGAACAGATGATCCAACGGACCGACGGCAGCTAGTTCGGGTTATCGTTTCGGATCAGCGTCGGCAACGCCCGGCGTGAGGCTTGCCCGGTGGCGCGTGGCAGTCTGGACAAAGTCCTGGCCCGTCCCAGATATGCTCCTGCTTCTGGCCACGACGGGCGGCGTGTACCGGTCTTCTGACGGTTTTCGTCGGCGCTGGATCGTCCGGCGCCGTGGTGTCAAGCTCCGGCGCGAACTGCGTACCATATCCTGCCATCGCGAGCGCACGACCGACAGCCCCGGTCTCGGCTTTCTCAACCCAACCCGCAGGGAACTCGGCTTTGCTCTCGGTCTTAAGTCCTGTCGCGATCGGACGGGATCGGTCCGTGAGGACTGTAGCTCGCACCGTTGCCCAGCCCGCTTCGTAACCTCCTTCGACGAGATCGGTTAGTATGGTCCAATCCGGATGCTCCATGCGAAACCACAGGACCCGTGCCGCCGAGGGGAGATAGAGAACACCGTCGCGAAGGTGGATCAGGTGTTTTCGTACCTCGTCAGGCATGCGGCGCGGGACTGCCTGAGTCTCCACAGTGGCGCTTTCCGAGGCCTCGGGGAGATCACCTGCCAGCTTCGGTGTATCCGCGTCAATCATGAGCGTGTACCTCCGTTCTCGTAGCTTCATTCAAATACTCAGTTATTCGCGAACCAAA
>JABWBA010000126.1 GCA_013360745.1 Chthonomonadales bacterium
CATGGCCGCGAGCGTCCAAAACATAATACCTCGCGTTCGCGCCGTTCTGCAAATCGACCCGAGCGACCGGCCCCAGCAAGCCCCAGACGTACTGAACCAACGGCGTCCCGTTCGGCGAAAGTTCTAGCGAGCCGTCCGGATTGTAGTCCCATTCGTAGCTGCGCGAGGTCGATCCGACCGTGTCCGCCGCCTCGGCCAAGGCGCTTGCTGAACCTACTCCGGCGGTCGCCATCGGAGGTTCTTCAAATGTGGCTCTAACTCGGTCATATAGCTGTCGAAGGCCACGGCTGGCGGCACTGTCAAAGCATCGACCTCGATACGCTTCAATGGAAGCTGCTGGGCCGCTATGCGAAGTTCATCGATGCTGAAGTTTCCGTGCATGACCTCGGGACACCACTCGCCTGCCAGCAGGAAACCCGTCTTTACGCTCGACTCGTCCGCAATCCACAACTCCTCTATGGGCGAAGCAGCTGCGCCATTCTCAAACCGTTGAGAAAAGACGTAGTCCCCGTGTCTTAACAACAGGCGCGCATGGCTCATGAAGTAGGGCAAAACTCTGAGAAACGCATTACCAATCGCAGGCTGAAATCGATGCCGCGCAAGATTATAAATCGCATTATAATGTATAAGGTGAATGACATGAAGTCCATCTATCATGCTTTCGAATATGCGCCACATATCCGATTCAACATATCTGTCCTTAAGCCCCTTTGAATCGGCATGGATAACAAAGCCGGTTTCCGAACATAAGTGCTTCAACGATCGAGAACGATGCCAATACGGAGCCCAGAAACTCCACATTGCCCCCGACAGAAGCGAGAATCTCGGATGCATAGGGTCGGTCATGAAGAATCCAGGCCTTACTCGCGCGGAGCGCACGTACGCTTCCGTACCTTCCTTGACCGTCAGCACATAGGGCACAATCTCAATCATTTTATGTATCCTGGCACATCTTGCAACTTGAAGTGCCGACTGAAGTCTGATAAAGACTCGACATACTGAAACCTTTTGATCCACTCGTTGAACGACTGCCCTTTCGGCCCGGTCATCGAATCGATAACAACGTCTCCCCATTGAACAAAGTAGTGGTTTCCGTTATCGAAAAAGCCTTTGCCTCCAGACAAAGGTATTGGCAACTTTGTACCAAGAGCATTCTCCATTCGAACCACCTTAATCGTCGTGTTCTCGCCAACGCCACTCCTGGTTAGGTAATCCCATACTTTGTAAGCGTATTCCTTGCATTCTGGCAGTTTCCCAAGCCCGTATGGCACAGTCGCTGGAAGTCTTGAAACGGCTTGCTGTAAACCCTGAACGGTGGCTGGGTTCCCTAAAATCATCAGCGCCAATGGGGCGATCTTGGCAACGCCTTGTTGAGTGATGACCCATCCCTCAAAGAGCGCAATCGCCTCTTTTACATCGCCGGATTTGAGCGCCTGGAGGATCGTCGCACGCGGCGAATCTGGCGGCTGTAGCCCGCTCGGGTCGCTTAGGTTGACCGCATCGTTCAGACAATACCGATAGAGGTTCGGGTCGCCGGAGGATTGGCCGATCGGGTCTCTTTGCAGCCATCTCGCGGTCCGAGGGTCGTATTCGCGAGCGCCGACGTGGTACAAACCCGTGAAAGGAACGTGCTGGTAGCCCGCCGCC
>JABWBA010000026.1 GCA_013360745.1 Chthonomonadales bacterium
GACGCTGGGCTTGGGCAGCGGATGCAGCACGCCCGCCTCGTCGCGGTTGAACTGCATGAAGACCAGGTTCCAGATCTCGATGTAGCGGTCGCCGTCGGCGTCCGGCGAGCCGGGCGGGCCGCCCTCGAGGCCGGGGCGGTCGCCGGCCACGACCTCACGGTGGAGGCGGCGCTCGTGAAGTCGATGCACCTCCTGGCCCAGGGGCTGAGCCCCTCGGAACTCCGGGCGGCGCTGCCCACCGACCTGGCCGGGGAACTGACGGCCGAGACCGACGGGGGCGAGGGTTCCCCCTGACCGGTTCCCAGGATTGACGCGCCCCCGGGGCCCCCTAGAATCCCCACCCTCATCGGTCCCCCGTTGAGGAGTAGTTCAGTTGGTAGAACGCCAGACTCTGGATCTTATCGACTAATGGCATTCGCATCGTGTCACCAGGTCACCCATTATCGTCGCGGAGGCTTTCGGCTGCCATGTCTGGACCGCATAGAGCTTATTGGTCTCGTCGCATTCCCAGGCGCATGCTTCATACTCGACTGCCGGGCGCAGGCTCGGCAGCGCATCCCGTACCGCCTGGAGCACACCGAGCGGACTCCGGACACGCCCCGCGCCTCGCACCCCGACATGCTCGTTCAACGTGACCTCTTCAAATACCGCCGCATACCGGTCGGCGCCGACGGTCTGGCCCAGCCAATCTCGCAGACTGAACTTTCTGCGCGCAAGGTGCGCCAATCCCCAGCGCTCAAGGACGATTTTGCCCTTTCCGCTCGCGGTGAGCTCCAATCGCATATAACCCGAAAGAAACTTGTGCGCCATCAGCACATAATCCGAAGGCGCCGCGGCGATCATATCGAACGCGCCCCATGTATTCCATCCGTCGTCCCCATGGTCGCGGAACTCGCCGAATATCCTCGCAGCAAGATTCGCGACAGGATCCTTCCCCTGCCCGACGACCTGCGCTATTACGGTGCGTGAACATATCCGACAGTGCCATACCTTACCCTGTCCCTGGCCGCTGCCCGTCCATGAAAAATGCAGCGCGATCCTTTCGCCGTCCGATTCCTCGGTCTGCGGCTTTACTTTGCAGCTGAAGCTGGCTCCGATCTTTCTCGAGCGCTTCTCGGTATCCTTCAGGAACGCATCGAGCATTCCTCGGAGGTCGGGCGGCCCAACTGCTGTCGCCTCACGCCGGAACTTGCGCCGCACTATTTGCTCCAGCATCTGCACAGGTGTACGAGGAGCGGCCCTGCCCGGATCGGTCCATTTCACCTGTAGAAAGGCCGTCCCCGGCGAATCTACCTTCAGGTATCCATGCGCTTTATCACCGGAGACACCGGTCAGGTTCCAATCGCCGGGTACCGTGAACCGTATGCCGTCCCAGCCGATTACGCTCCTCGGCTCAGCATCCCTCCCCTGTTTACTCCTCACGATGACGCGGTGAGGCTCCGATTCCGGTCAGCATCCATAGCAGTCAGCGACCGACGGCGCGGATGGCCACGACCCGTCCGTCGGTATATACGATGTTGTTCTTGTCGCCGTGACGTCCCTTCGTCGGCATATCGCCCAGACCGCCGCTTGCGTTCGGCCCGGGTAGATCACTATCGAAGAACAGCGGCATATCCTTCGCCGTCGATATCTCGACTAGCCGCTTTCCAGCGGCTTCAGCATTGATCGCGTAACCGTTCCCATCCGGTCCAAGGACCGGACAATGGGACGCCGCCGGATCCGACAAAGTCTCTTGAAGAGCATCTTGCCATCGGTCAGCCGGCGGGAGCATTCCGTCCCAGTTATCGGAATAGATCTGGGCTGCGGTGTAGAGCTTCGTCAGGTGATCGGAACAGGTGGCATCGTGTACTGTCGGTTCCCCGCTGGACGGTTCCAGCTGCTTGACAAGCGCGATCACCGGCCTGAGTTGATAACCGGTCAGCAGAGTTCCTGCAAGCAGGACGATTGTGCCGGCGATACCTCCACGGAAACCCATGTTATAAAGTCCACCTGCGATTAACCCACCGCAGATGACCGGTATCAACAGGCTCAGAGGTCCCAGGGCGATCTCGGTACCGCTGACCTTGACGGTCCCGCTCGATAGCCAGTACAGCCCTCCACCCCAGATCGCCGATATCAGGCATCCGACGACCCAGGCCGTTCGTCCGCTCCGCCGTGTGCCGAGCCATGCAGCGAGGACCGGTCCAACGACAGGCAGAACCACCAACGGCGCTGATAGGACCGTCGTGATCGCCAGCGCGGCTAACGGGCTCCGGTGCGCGTTCATCAGAACGGCAGATAGTTCACCGACTTAGCGATGAGGGAAAGGGCAATGGCGGCCATCGCGATCAGTCCGGTTCCACAGGCAAACCCCGCGAGCAGTACCGGGGCGTACATCCTCCACTGGTCGACGCCAAAACGATTCTGGAAATACCGCCGGCCCAGCCATGCACCGAAAAACGTCGGGATGATATCGGCCGGCCATGCGCCGACACCACCGATCATGCCGTAATAGAACAGCTCCGGCAAGCGGGCAAGCTTGATGATCCCGTATAGCCCCATACCCGCCACCATTCCTGCAGCGATCCGGACTCCGTTGATCCCTTCCAGAACCCACTTGGGTCCATCGGGCTTATTGATCGTCTGGAACATGGCCTGGAACGTTGCGGCAAGCGGCCAGAAACGCTGGGCATAGGGGTGCTGCGAGGATGGGATCGCTCCGGTGTGCCAGAAGAAGGCCCAGAAGATGAACGAGGCTGTCAGAAAGATCGGAAGTACGGCGAACTCGACCTTGACGACGCTGGTGAACTTGGTGCCTGTCAACTCCACCTCACGAAACCGCTGGGCTAGCGGTCCGTAATCTGCCAGAGGTATCGGAGCGTACCAGATATCCACATGAGGATAGCCGCTTTTCATAATCGAGGCTTCCCGCAGGAATGGGAAGGAGACGCCGGAGCCTGTCAGCCCCATCATCCGTGCGCTGATGAACGAGTTGATGGGGGTCCAGATAAGGCCGAAGAAGATCAGGAGCCCCCAGGGGAACTGGCCAGCGTGCCCGTCTACCCCGAGCAGATACTGGGTCAATACGATATAGAAACAGGTGATGACAAACCATGTACCGAGCGGGATGAGGATGGAGATGTCCCCTCTGCCTTTCGGCACCTGCGAAAAGAGCCCTCGTCCGTTGGTCTCTTGTTTAAATCGCATCAGAGCTTTGACGACCTGTACGATGCCGATGAGCGCTACGGCGAGTTGGAGACCGATCCCGATCGACATCCAGAACTTGATGTCTGTTATCAGCCTTGTGTTAATGGCATCCATCCCGCGCGTCCAGCCGTTCGTGGCGGCAGATCCAAAAGCGCCGGAGTTATAGAGCAGCGTCGGGCCGGGGAATACCTTGCATAGCAGCGAACTCACCAGGCTGCCTGCTACGATCGGATAGGGCAGCACGAAGCCGACCAGAACCTTGCCGAGGTCGCCGGACAGTCCGGTCAACGCCCCGGGCAGTATCGTCTCGGTGCTCTGCGTCAGGTCGAAGAACGGGATGGGAATGAGCTGCATCGCTTTGTTGAACACGACACCCGTGAAGACGGGTATGCCGACATAGAAGAAGCCGAAGACGAGACCGATCACGGTGCCGATTGAGAAGACCCTCCACCGCCACGACTCCTCTTTGCTGGCCGCCTCTGCAAGTGCGGTAGCTCCAGATGCGGCGACGGGCGCCATCGGGAATGGCAGGCGCTCGACATCCGACGTGACGCGGAAGAGCACATAGCCCATGCTCATCCAGTTCAGCCGTCCGAGCACTTCGTTAATGACGAGCAGCAGGATCGGTATGGCCCAGTGGGCATGGAGGAACGTCCGCTGTGTGAGGGCCGCCGAGCCAGCGGGCGGAACTACCCAGTTTGGAATCTCGGACGCCACGAGGCCCGCCTGCGGCGCCTGTCGAAAATACTGGTTCCAGATCAGATATCCGAATGGACCGCCGGAGATGCCCCGATCGGCCATCAAGAGGCTCGATAGCATTGCCGCGACATAGTAGAGGATGTAGATCTCCTGCCGCTTCATCGGCAGGAAGGACCGACGCATCACCTCGGAGAAGAGGACGATGGTCACCCATTCGGCGGCGGCTCCCAGCCCCTGCCCTGCTACGAGACCCAGGTACAGCGCTCCCGGGAGCATGATGAAACCGACGAAGAACGCACCGACAAGCGTCTTTGCGGTAAAGCCCTCCTCATACTGGACGGCTCGACCCTCAGCGCCCTCCTCTACGGACGCCTCTTCAACGGTTTCTCTGGCTAGCGCAATGTCGTCAATGGCCAAGCGCCGCTACCTCCCTCTTGCCGCTTCCGCGCCTCGTTGCCCCCCATGGCATGGAGCACGCTTCTCCCCTCATTCCGCTGCCGGAGCCGTAGCCATGGGCGTTGCGTCGCCCGGGCCATCGGTGCGAACAAGGTACCGCTCGCGATCGCCCTGCTTCAGGGTTCGCCAGATCAGGAACTGCTTTCGCAGCGTATTCAGGAACCTCCGATTGACGCGCTTCCAGTTCGAAATGTCGCCCGATTCACGATGGATCACGACCTGGATCTCGAAGACATCCGCCATCGTAGTTGGCTGGGTCTCGATCGTCAAGCGCTGGCTCACGCCAAGATCGAAAGGAGCTAACCAGGTCATACAGCGGATGCGGTATACCGTGCCTGTCCCGATCCCCCCGGGCAGCGGGACCTCGGTCTCTTCGGTTTCGACGTTCTGCGTGACAAAGTCGCCGATGCTGTACTCCTCATAGGCCGCGAACCATTCGGCAAGGAAGCTGTTGAGCCCCTTTGCCTGCTCACCCGTAACGGAGAATGGCAGCGGAATGGTCCAATCATCGCCGTTCGGCTCCGCCACTCTCCACGAACGGTCAATAGCCGGTGTGGCGACCTCAGCCGCTTTACGTGCGGGATACAGTGTGGAGAGCAGAACGACGCCGACGACCACCAGCGTCGTCATCACCGCCGATACGGACGAAAAGTTCAGGTACAGGCCCTGGAAAGAACCTGTCGCAACCAGAACGGTGGTTGTCAACTGCCCAAGCAAGTATCCCGCGACCGATCCCAGGATCGCATAGACCAGCGCTTCCGCCATGAAAAGCATGCCGATGTGCGCGGGAGCCAGCCCGATGGATGAGAAGATGTGGATCTCCCGCACACGCTCGAATACGGAGCCCAGCATCGTATTGAGGACGATTAGAGCCGCGATCAGGACCGGGAAGAAGACGAGCTCGAGGCCCTTGCTCGATGTGGCAGCGATCGATGAATACCGTTCGATACTCGGTCGTTCGTTCGGATCGGACGGGATACGGCCGGCATAAAGATTCAACCCCAGCCGGTGCATCAGCGGCCCCAGCGTCTCGGTCACTCTCTTCGCATCCCCGAAATCGATGCCGATCGACCGCAGCTCGGCGCCCAGGTTTGTCGCCGTCCGATATGGGATGAAGAAGATAGCATCTGGCTCGAGGTGCGTGTATTCGCGGAAACCGGTTTCACCGCCGCTGCGCCCTTGCTGGGTCATCTTCTGCATCAGGATAAAGTCCACAGGCGTGAGCGGCTCGCTGTCCAGATCAAGGATCTTCTTGAGCCGCTGGACATCAAAGATGCCGATGACCGTATAGTCGACGCCGGCATAGCTGACTGTAGCGGTGCCCACATCCTCGCGCTCCACTCGCAGGGCGGACGCGATGGCATCAGGCAGGATCACCGAATACACATCGGAGGAGTTGAACCACCTACCCGCAATGAGAGCGTCTTGCGGGCGTGTGACCCTGGACTCCTGCGGCGTAAGGCCCACCAGAGCCTTGGCATCATACTGGGCATCGGCCCGCTTGATCGTCAGGAAGGATTGTTCGCCTAGCTGCGTCCCGAAGAACCAGGACCTCGGCGCAACGGCATGCGACTTGCCGTATTCATCGGCGAGCAGGCGGTAGGCCGGCTCCTGGAGCTGGTCCCACATCGCGGTTCGGATCATCAAGCCGTTATAACGGGGTTTGCCGGGCGCCGGCACTTGATTGAACCGCATCGTCTGGACCACGGAGGTAAAGGACAGAACCGTAAACGTCAGCAGAACCAGAGTGACGCACGTGAGGAAGGTCCTGGCCTTTCGGCGGCGCATGTTCGAGATACCCAGGTTGAACGCAGCCAGGGCGACGCTTACCCGGCCGATATCCACTCGGTGGACGCCGGACGATTGCTGGTTCATCTGCTTGAGCTGTTCTTCGAACTTACCCGCGATCAACGCGATGACGATGCAGGACAGAGCGCCCATGATAAAGGCAAGCAAGACGATCACCGGGTTCATCGTGATATCGAAGGCAGGATGCACCTGGGAGAAAATGCCGAAGATGGCGAGAAAGATGAGCGCTGCCCACGCGAGCTGTCGCTTTAAATCATAGGAGCCGAATAGAAGCCGTTCCATGAAATAGGCAAACGGCATGAGAAGCGCGAGGTAGAACAGGACTCCCTGTACGACATCGACGGCTGTTCGCTGTACGTCGGGATAGGCACGGGAGGTATAGCCCCACGCCGCACGACTGTCCGCGTCGAAGCGCTCCCAGTTCAGTTGATCCCGAGCGGCGGTGGCGCTGGCGATGGCCTTTCGTCCAAGTTCGTGGAGCTGGTTGATCCCTTCGTTGATGATCCGGTATTTCGCCAGACGGTTGATCCGGAAATCGTTGAGCATCCACATATCGTTCGCGACATGCAGCGCGGTGTGGTAGATCGCACCCTGTCGAGCGATCTCACGCTTGGGATCGAAGGCGTCGAGCGTTACTTTGCCCCGGAGCTCAGCGTCCTGCGCTTCGTTGGGATCACCGCCGACAAGATATCCCCGGCCTTCCGGAGCCTGTTTATCGGGATTGATCAACAAGAGCCGTGTCGCGCCCGGACCGGCGCCCATGAGTATCTTCAATCGGGCACCGGGCTGAGAGAAGATAACGGCCATATCCTCGACATAGGAGCCGACAAGCCAGGGATCCTGAGGGTCGATGGCATAGCCGAACATACGGGGTTCACCGTTGGTCGCACCGTCTAGAATGTCGATCGTGACCAGTGCGCGCAGCGATTGTTGATCGACAAGATCATAGATCGAGGTGGGTACGCACCGGAAGAGGATTACCGGCACTTCCTTCCGCGCCGTCGTGACCTGGACATCCAGCGGCATGAACTTGGCGCCGGTTACCCCGAGGTCGGGAGCGTAGTTGATCTGTCCTTTGCGCGCGTTCGATACCATCCGCCCGGTCGGACGCCCGGTCTTTGGATCGAGCTCCGGCACTTCATTCCGGTAGTCGAGGTGGTATGCGGCTACGCGCGTAACGGCGTTTCCACCGTAGGCAGTGAGCGGAGCGACACCCCGGAACTCAAAGACGTTCTTCTCCTGAGTCTTATCGTCGTTCCGAACCGCCTGGATCATATTGCCCCGAACGCCCATATAGCTCTTGGTTCGGTTGCGAATGACCGCGAGGGAGTCGGCCAGCGCCGGATCCGCATACGCGATAAAGCTCCTGCGCGGGTTGTACAACGTCAACCTGCCGCGAACGGTGGCGAAGCCTCCCTGCAGCGCCATCCGAGACCATTTCGATGGCTCCGTAATCGGCATTCGCTGGGCGTTGACGTCCCCCGGTTCGTTGGTATCGCGCGTGATGTGATAGAACTGACAGACCAGCATCCGGGTCTGGAACGCCACATTTGCCACATTCACACGATCGGCGGTATCGAACGGCGTGTCAACGAGGGCGCGTGAGTCGTCCACCGAGGCGAAGGTGATGCCGTTGCCCTGGGCCATAGTGATCACTTCGGAGTCGAACGCGGGCTTCCCCGGTATGTGGTTGCGCCAGTTCTTGCCGTCGACCGGATTTACCCCGTCGGCGAACACCTTCTTCGCCTCGAATCCGAGTACATTCCCGATCTTATCGGCGTTTTCGCGACAGACGCGAGCGATATCCGAGAACCGCCCCTGGATATCCTCGCGAAAGTCGTAGAACCAGCCCTTATAGAAGATGCCCAGGCCCCTTGTCTGACTGCTGAGATCCAACCCGGCCCACAGATAGATCGTGGCCCGCTTTCGAAGCGGCTTGTCGCGCGGCTGCATATAGAACAGAGTGTTCAGTACGACGAACAGCGCCGTGAATGCCGCGATGACGCCGGTGCCCGCGTTGAAGCGGCGCCCCGTCTCAGGATCGGGCCTGGCCACCCGCGAAACAAGCCAGACGAGGAACAGCAGGAGACCACCCGTGATCCAGATGGCGTTCTTGGAGGCGTTCTCGACTGCGACGGCCTTCTCTCCGAGACTCGGCGGCTCCCAATCGTCGATATGGGCATTCAGAAACTCGCGAATACCCCGGAGGGCCTGGAAATGCCCGCTGGTCGCGACGAAATACATCGTTCGCTTGGGAGGGTTCGCCTTATAAATCCGCGCGATCTCCAGCAGGCTGGCGATGCCGCAGGCCGATTCTCCTCCCGGAGCCAGCGACGGGACGACGGAGATCGAATCAAAGTAGCCCTGCACTGCAATGATCTGCTCACGCTGTTTGGGGTCGGTGCCGGTGATCTTGCCGAATACACAGCTGGAATCGCGCGTTTCCCACGGCATATCACATCGGACCGTGCATTTCGGAGCGGTCTCACCGGCGGCCGCCGCGAGGACCGCAGGAGCATCCTCGCGTCTTAGCCAGAATCTCGGGATATTGATAGGAATCGAGATGAACTTCGATTCGGCTTCGCCGCGCATCGTTGTCTCGGGAGCGACAAAGACAACGGCACGTGCACCGAGCCGAGGCGCATTGAGCCATTCGGCGCGGCTATTGAAGTCGACGATGACGATGGACCCCTCAACCTTCTTACCGTTGAAGTTGCCCAGTCTCCCATCACCAACGTAGATCAAGTCGCCCGTCAAGCCGTCGGGAGGCAGCTGGGATGTGCTTACGAGGTTGGGCCAGAGCGGATAAAGGCGCGTCTTGAGATCACCAATCCGGATCTCAGCGCCACGGTCGACGGGAACGGTGACCGGAAACTTCTGAACAGCGACATCCTCGAGACCGAGCGCCTTGAAGCGTCCCTCCACGTAGGCGGCGGCCTTGGCGTCCCCTTCGTATCCGGCGACTCGAGAGCCATACCCCGCGAGAGTGCGGATCGTCGACGAGAGGTTCTCAGCGCTGACCGCACCCGCAAGCTTACGGTAGTTACCGGGATCTTCCTCAGCCGCATGCGCCGACGAGGACGCTAACAAGAGCAGGCAAGTCCAGTACCATGCGCGGCGCTTGGGTAAAGAGACCCGGGCATACGACATCCGTGCTTTCCTTTCCCGAGGCGGTAGGCCAGCCATGGCACACGCAGGCGCCATGGAGTGTGGAGAAACACACGAGCGTAATCATAACACACGCAACATCGAAAAGGCAATAAGCGCGGCCCATGTCCGAGCAGAGACCTATCACTGCGATGAAAAACGGTCTATAGATTTTCCGCCAGGGCTTGACACGCAATATCTAGCGGTGATAGAGTCGGTAACCACAACATCTTGTACGTCCAGACCGATTGGACCCGCTCCCATGCGATGCCCGTACTGCGGAACCAACGACGATAAGGTGCTCGATTCCCGCGAGGCGCAGGACGGGTCGACGATTCGTCGCCGCCGCGAGTGCAAGGGATGCGGGCGCCGTTTTACCACGTTCGAACAGACCGAGGAAATGGAGCTGTACGTCGTCAAACGGAGCGGACGGCGAGAACCCTATCAACGGGAGAAAGTCCTGCAGGGCATGCGAATCGCGTGTAAGGGCAGGCCGATCAGCGCTGATACGCTCGAAGCCGCCGCGGACGATATCGAGCGCCTGCTGTTAAACCGACTTGAACGCGAAGTGCCAACCGAGGTCATCGGCGAAATGGTGGTCGAGCGCCTGCGGACGATTGATCAGGTTGCCTTTGTTCGCTTCGCCTCGGTCTATCGACAGTTCGAGGATGCAACCCAGTTTAAAGAGATCGTCAACCGCCTTCGACGGCGGAGATCATGATTACAGCCGCAGCCGATGAACTTCGGCAATAAAGAAGCATAGAGAGGCCGACGGAGATGAGCGTTACCGATATATCCGCAAGTGTTAGGACCATTGAGTCGAATGGTGATTCCGCTGCGATCGACCGCAGCGGTAATACCACCTCCGATGGATCGGAGGGAGTGATGGCGGTACCCGGGCTGTCAATCAACCGATACTACACCCACAAGGGTCAGGATGTCTGGGCCAGTGTCGTCTGGACGAGACGGTCTGCAGTGATCACGGGCGACAAGGGCGATGAGGTCTTCCGGCAGGACGATATCGAGGTGCCGGAAAGCTGGTCCCAGTTGGCCACGAACGTCGTCGCCTCCAAGTACTTCAGAGGGCATCTCGGCACTCCAACGCGAGAGTCTTCGGTGCGTGCGCTGATCACGCGGGTCGCACACACGATAACGGAATGGGGACACACCGGCCGGTACTTCGCCACGGACAGCGACCGCGCTGCCTTTCGTGATGAGCTGACCTATCTGCTGTTACACCAGATGGCCGCGTTCAACTCGCCCGTATGGTTCAACGTCGGACTACCGGATCAGCCAGAACCGCAGTGTTCAGCATGCTTCATCAACTCGGTGCAGGACACCATGGAGAGCATCCTGACCCTGGCGAAGACCGAGGGAATGCTCTTCAAGTACGGCTCCGGCACCGGTACGAACCTGTCGTCGTTGAGATCGAGTGTCGAAAGCCTCCAGGGCGGCGGAACCGCGTCCGGGCCGGTATCGTTCATGCGGGGCTACGACGCCTTCGCAGGCGTGATCAAATCGGGCGGCAAGACCCGTCGAGCAGCCAAGATGGTCATCCTGAACGCGGACCATCCCGACATCAAACGGTTCATCACATGCAAGGCGGATGAGGAACGGAAAGCCTGGGCGCTCATCGACGCAGGCTACAGCGGCAACTTCAATGTGCCCGGCGGGGCTTATGACAGTGTCAGCTATCAGAATGCGAACCACTCGGTACGCGTCACAGATGAGTTCATGGCGGCGGTTGAAGCCGATCAGCCGTGGACGACGCGCTATGTCCTGGACGGCCGACCGGCGGATACTTATGCCGCGACCGAGCTGATGGAGGAGATCGCCGAATCCGCGTGGATCTGCGGCGACCCGGGCATGCAATACGATACGACCGTTCAGCGCTGGCATACCTGCAAGGCGTCCGGACGGATCAACGCAAGCAATCCCTGCTCCGAATACATGTTCCTGGATGACAGCGCCTGCAACCTCGCATCCCTGAACCTCCTCAAGTTCCGGCGCCCGGATAGATCGTTCGACTGTGACGCCTTCGAGCACGCCTGCAGGATCATCATCACTGCGCAGGAGATCATCGTGGGCTTCGCCGGCTATCCGACGGAGGCGATCGCCCGGAACAGCCGCCTGTTCCGGACCCTTGGCCTTGGATACGCGAACCTCGGCGCCCTGCTCATGGCGCGCGGTCTCGCCTATGACAGCGACGAAGGACGCGCGATGGCCGGTGCGATTACGGCTCTTATGACCGGCGCCGCCTACAGTCAGTCGGCGTGTATCGCTCGCGATCACGGCGGTCCGTTCGAATGCTACCAGCCCAATGCCGCCTCGATGCTGGAGGTGATGCGCAGTCATCGCGCGGCGGTCGATGCTCTCGACGCCTCCCTGGTGCCGGAGGATCTGCTCAATCACGCTCGGTCGAGCTGGGACGAGGCCATTGCCATGGGCTCCAGACACGGCTATCGAAACGCCCAGGCAACCGTGCTGGCCCCGACCGGCACCATCGGTTTCATGATGGACTGTGATACGACCGGTGTGGAGCCGGACATCGCGATCGTCAAATACAAGAGCCTCGTCGGCGGCGGGATGATGAAGATCGTCAACTCGACCGTGCCTGAGGCATTGCGGACTCTGGGATATAGCGCGGCAGAAACCGACTCGATCGTAGCGCACATCGCGGAGTTTGACACGATTGAGAACGCGCCGGCGCTCCGGGCGGAGCATCTCCCCGTCTTCGATTGTGCGTTCAAGCCGGCGCAGGGCGTTCGATCCATCCATTACATGGGCCATGTCCGGATGATGGCTGCGGTCCAACCGTTCATCAGCGGAGCCATCTCGAAGACCGTGAACATGCCCAACGACGCGACACCGGCGCAGATACGCGATGTGTATATGGAGGGTTGGCGGCAGGGATTGAAGGCCATCGCGATCTATCGTGACGGATCCAAGAGGACTCAGCCAGTCAACACCCATCACGCATCTGGAGCGGCTTCCGACGACCGGTTGGCGCCGTCCAGCGATGTGCATACCCCCGGGAAACCGATCCGGCGTAAGCTGCCTGACGAGCGGCGATCCATCACCCACAAGTTCAGCATCGCCGGGCACGAGGGCTATGTCACCGTCGGGATGTACGACGACGGACAGCCGGGAGAACTATTCCTGACCATGAGCAAGGAAGGGTCCACCATTTCCGGCTTGATGGACACCATCGCCACAATGGCCTCCCTCACCCTGCAGTACGGCGTTCCACTCGAGACCCTGGTCAACAAGTTCGCCCATATGCGATTTGAGCCATCCGGCATTACCCCGAATCCCGACATCCGATTCGCTAAATCGATCCCGGACTATATCTTTCGCTGGCTCGGTCATAAGTTTCTGCCGTCCGATGCCCAACCACCGGTGGATGAGCCGTCGCTCAACGGAGGCGGCACAGCGCACCAGCCGGGCGACGGCGGATATCACGACCGTGAACGGCGGATTTTCGAGCTCCAATCGGATGCGCCTGCCTGTTCCGAATGCGGATCCCTGATGGTGCGCAATGGCGCATGCTACAAGTGTCTGAACTGCGGGGCGACCGTTGGCTGCTCTTGACGCGACGCCCCATCGACCTCACCACAGGAGTGCGCACCGATGCTCAAGATCGTTGACGTACATCTTTCGGCGAACGTCCATGGGGAGTACATTGTCATCCAGAACCAGGGGCTAACGACGATCTCCCTCAGGGGCTGGATCGTCGTAACCGAGGATTATCTGTGCGCCGATTCGGCGATCCGGCCGCCCATCATGTATGTATTCAGAGAGGACGCCCCGATCAAGCCGTATGCGCGCGTTGTCCTGTTCACCGGTCACGGAACGGATGGCTGGCATCCTACTAACGACGGCAAGCCAGCCTACGTTGCCTATTGGGGGAGTGATGAGTTTCGTTGGGCTGGCGCCAACCGGTGCATCCTTCTGCAGCCAGCCTCAACCAAACACATCAACGCGCTTGTTGGAGCCTCAATGCCTATTCCCGCCTGATCGAGCGACGGGATGAATCCGTCCACGGGCGCTATCGATCCTCCCTGGCCATAGCCTCGCTGAGCGCCCGAAGACCCGCTTCGGCGACAAGACGATCCTGTTCGGCAGATCCGCTGCTGCATCCGACGCCGCCGATGCACTGATCATCGATGACGATCGGAACGCCGCCGCCGAAGATCATAAACCGACCCTGGTTGCTGACGTGGATCCCGAAGGCAGGCCCTCCAGCGCCGGCGATCTCAGCGTACTCGTGGGTGCTCCGTCTGGTTCCAGCCGCAGTGAACGCTTTGTTGATCGCCACATCGATACTCGTGATCTTCGCGCCCTCCATTCGATAGAACGCCAGGAGATGTCCGCCCGCGTCCACCACGGCGATATCCATGGGCACGCCGATTGTTGCGGCCTCGGCCAGCGCACCCTCCAGTATCGTACGTGCGCCGGCCAGCGTGAGAACGATCCCATCGCGCTTCACGAGGTTCATGACACTTCTCCATGGCTCAAATACGGGTTCAGGCGACGTTCACGACCTACCGTGGTGGCAGGACCGTGGCCGGGGTAGACGACCGTGTCATCGGGCAGGGTTAGCAACCGTTCGCGAATAGACCGAAGCAGGACATCGTGATCGCCCCCTGGTAGATCGGTCCGGCCCACCGAACCGGCAAACAACACATCGCCGACGATCGCCCATCCCGGCCCGAGCAGCGAGATATGTCCCGGCGAATGCCCGGGCGTATGGATCACCGTCAGGGAGTCCTTCCCTGCGGGCAGGACCATGCCGTCGCACAGGCCAACGGTCGGCTCCGGCAGATCCGGCAGAGGCACATTCATCCATGCCGCCTGAGCTGGCACGGTCTGCAACACGGGCCCATCGTCCGGATGGAGCATCAACAGGGCGCCGTGAGCTTCGATAAACGCGCGGTTCTGGCTGATATGATCCAGATGCGCGTGGGTATTGATCACGGCCGTGATCCGATATCCCGAGTTCAATACTGTCTCCAGAACCGTTTCGGAGCCGAATCCCGGATCTACGACGATTACGGTTTCCTCGCTGTCCGGACGTATCACATAGGTATTGTTTTCGAGCGGTCCTACCGTGTAGCAATGTATCTCAAGCGCCATAGCCCTGGCCTCCGCCTTCCTGTTCGCCGGTTGGTTCGACGTCGATCGGTTCGTGACGCGCCGGGAGGACGATGGAAAAGGCCGCCCCGCTGCCGGGTTTTCCTTCTGCAGTGATCGTCCCTCCATGTCGCGCAACGAGTTTGCGAACGATGGCCAGTCCGATACCGGTCCCCTCGTATTCATCCCGTCCGTGCAGCCGCTCAAACACGCCGAAAATCCGGTCGACATATTCCGGCTCAAACCCGATGCCGTTATCCGCCACGGTCAATCTCCAGCAGTCGCGCTCCTCGACAACGCAAGGCTCCGCGGTGATACGAACGACTGGAGCGACTCCGGCACGCTTGAACTTCAGGGCGTTACCGATCAGGTTCTGAAAAAGCTGCCGCATCTGGAGCGGGTCGGCATCGAGGACGGGGAGCTGATCCGACTCGACCCGTCCTTGAGACACATGGATACGCGCATCGAGATCGCTCAGAACTCCCTGGAGCACTTCATTCAGATCCACGCGCTCGAAGGGGAGGCCCCGGGTAGCGACCCGCGAATAGTTCAACAGCCCCTCGATGAGCTGCTGCATCCTCTGGGCGGCTGCCAGCATCCGATCCAGGTATTCGCGGCCGTCAGGAGTGAGGGCTTCGGAGTGGCGCTGCGCCAGCCGATCGCCGAATGCGCTGATCTTACGAAGCGGTTCCTGAAGATCGTGAGACGCCACTGAGGCGAACTCCTGAAGCTCCCGATTGCTCCGCATGAGCTCGGTGCGCAGGGCGTCGGCGCGCGCTTTCGCCGCGACACGCTCTGTTACATCATAGGCGACCACCAGGCGGCAGGATTGTCCATCAAGGAACATAGGAATCGATGTAGTATCGATACTGATCGTTGCGCCTGATCGAATCCGATAGGGCATGGCGGTGCGGTGTCGGACGCCGGTCTCCTGACGCAAGGATGCCTTTAGCCCGTCGATGTCCTCACCATACCGGATATCGGTGAGATACATCCCGAGGAACTCCGCCCGCGAGTATCCATAGGCATCCAATGCCGCATCGTTAACATCGACGAACCGCAGCGTCTCGATGTCATACACCCAGCATGGCACGGGGTTCTGAGTAAAGAAGCTCCGGTACCGTTCCTCGCTTTCGGCCAACGCCCTTTGCCCGGCTTGCAGCTTATCCACATCCTGTTGAATCTGCTGTTTCTGCTCAACCACAAGGTGTAATCGTCTAGCGATATCCGAAAACTCACCCGCACCGGATGTCAGTCGGTCCAGCGGCGCGAGGCTCTCACTGGCCATAGCCTCGCTGATCAAACGGAGAGGCCGGTTCACCCACGCGCTGAGCGCGATGATCAGAGTCAGGTACATCGCTCCCGCGAAACCGATCAGTCCCAGCCGCTCGTGTCGTTCGGTGCCCCTGAGCGCCTCCGCTCCCGCTACGACGCCGGAGAGCCGCATCCGTGCCAGTATCCGCCCGGAGTGGTCCTTTAACGGTATGGATGTGCTGTACTCCCCGCGGCCGGTGATCCGTGGTCGAGAGTCCGATGGCGCAACGATCGCGATATCACAGTCGCAGACCCTGCTGAGCTGCTCTCGATCCCGCCCTGACCATAGATGCGCCGCGGCGAGATATCCGGTGAACGGTCCGGTGCGATTGGGATCGTTGGAATAATGGATCCTGCCGCATCGGATTTCAGCCAGCCCTGTCCTGGTACGAACCCAGAACCGGGCAAAGGGAGCTGCGGCGAGCTCATCGCGCAGGATGCGTTTATCAAATGGCAGCTCCGATGTGAGTTGCGAGCCAGCGGCTGTCCCGCCGTATACCTGGCGCAGCCGCTTATCGAAGACCCAGATGCAATCCGCCTTAACCGCATGATAGCTCGAATCCAGATTCGTGATAGCCCAGTCGGAATCGGGTTGGGTTACGTACGTGGCAAGCTCATCCCACCACGTAAAGTCCACGATAAAGGCTGAGAACTTCGCCCGATCCAGTCCGGTCAACCGGTCGATGTCTGCCGACTGTATACTCCTCCTGGCCGCACGCTCGACAAGCATCGTCATGCGACGCCCCTGGAGAATGTCGAGCACGGGAATGGCCGCGACCGCCAGCAGGGCCATGAGACCGCACAGAAGAGCCAATCGAGTTCGAACGGATGTCAAAGGACGGGCCCGATGCCGGGGTCGCAAGATGCATTGGCGATCGAACGGCTGCCACTTCGTCTGCGGGAGCTATACAGTGAGAAGAGTTCGAAACCGTTCATAGGGCGCGTCCCACGATCCCGCCGACTGCGCGGTGTATTCCGTCATCGGGAACGATCGCGCAACTGCCTCTCGTCCCGCGGCGAGGGTCTCCAGCGCTCCCGTGGCGATCGCCTGCACGAGCACATTGCCCAGAGCCGTCGCCTCGACGGGGCCGGCCAGGACGCGCTTACCCGAGGCGTCCGCTGTCGCCTGACACAGCAGTTCATTGCGGCTGCCGCCACCGATAATATGTACCGTCTCGATGGATCGACCGGTAAGCTCCTCCAACCGTTCCAGCACCCATCGATACTTCAGCGCCAGTCCCTCGATGATGCACCGAACCATCTGGGCAACCGAATCAGGCGGAGACTGGTTGGTCGAACGACAGAACTCGACAATCGCCCTCGGCATATCGGCGGGCTTTAGGAACGACGGATGATCCGGATCGATCATCGCTTGAAACGGTTTCGCCGCGGCCGCCATAGCTGCAAGGTCGCCGTATCCATAGTCCCGGCCATCCTTCGCCCAGGAGAGGCGGCATTGCTGCAGAAGCCACAGTCCCATCACGTTCCTTAGAACACGATAGGTGCCCATGACACCGCCCTCGTTCGTCAGATTGCAGGCGAGCGACTTGTCATTGATGATCGGATGTGGCCACTCGACGCCGACAAGCGACCAGGTCCCGCAACTCACATACGCCCAACCGTCACCGGTTGCTGCGGGCACCGCGGCCACAGCCGAGCCGGTGTCATGGGTAGCCGGAGCTATCACGGGAATGGGCCGAGCTCCTGTGGCTTCCCTTACCGCCGAATGCAGTACCCCGACTTCCGTCCCAGGATCGATGACCGGCCCCAGATATCGGCTCGGTATGTCCAGGGCATCGAGGATATCCCGCGCCCAATCTCCTTTGATGGGATCGTAGCACTGGGTGGTGGTTGCGTTCGTGAACTCGTTCGTCTTGTTGCCGGTTAACCAGTAGTTCAGCAAGTCCGGGGTCATCAGGAAACTGTGAGCGGTATCAAGCGCTGGAGAACCAGCAAATCGGAGAGCGGCCAGTTGATACAAGGTGTTGAGCTGCATGAACTGTATGCCGGTCGTGCGGTAGATGCTCTCCCTGGAAACTCGCTCGAATACCCGCTCCATCACTCCGTCCGTGCGTGAGTCTCGGTAGTGGTACGGCAAGCCCAGAATATCGTCGTTCCGGTCCAGCAGGACGAAGTCAACTCCCCATGTATCGACACCGATGCCCTGGAGGTCGCCCGTATGCTCATGGACGCATCGTGTCAGCCCTGCCTGGATCTCCGAAAAGAGCCGGACCGTATCCCAGTGGAAGCGGTTCAGGATCCGCTGGGGTTCATTGGCGAAACGATGGACCTCCTCGAGCTGGATGATTCCGTCCGCTACCGTACCCAGCAGCGCTCGCCCACTCTCAGCTCCAAGATCGAAGGTCAAATACCGCGAGCCACTCGCCATTCGTCGACTACCTCCGTTGAACCTGCCTATCGGTCTGGCGTCGGATGCTTTCGACGGTTTACGTTGCGACTCCTGCAGAGAAATCGATCTTCAGGATGATCGACCTGGCGCCCTCCGGGCCGCCCGATCCCAGGCGGCCCATCAGGCCGGTTCGTATGTTCAGGGGCGGCCGCCCGGAGATCCGCCTCGCTGGTTCGCCAGCTCCTGGCCCATCTGCATCATCTCCTGAGTCATCCTCTGTCTCTGATCCGGCGGCATATTGGCCCACATCTCCATCCCAGAGCGCATCATTCCACCGACGAGCTCGGTCCGTGTGCGCGGGTCCATCTGCATGAACATCTGAGTGCCAGCCTGCATCATGGTTCCAAGCATACGGGAGCGGCTCGCCGGATCGAGACTCATCCACATCTGCATCCCCTGAGCCATCGCTGAGGCGAGCGTATCCGGGTCCATCTGCATCATGAGCTCCATTTGCTGACGCTGCAGGTCCAGAAATCGATCTTGCGCGCTTCCGCCCTCTCCGCCCCCCAGGGTGCTGTAGACGACATAGATCGGGACCGGATCGAACTTCAGGCTCTTCAGCTCCTCGTGGAATCCCTGCAGAACCGGCATGTTCTTCTGATACGACACCGCACGTCGCGTTGTCGGATTCTCCAATACCAGCCCGCCGGTTTCCAGTGAATCGATCGCCCGAACCATCGCGGCTAACCGAGCCGGATTCGGGCCCGCACTCGATTCGGCCTGACCAAGATAGGCCCGTCGCCATGCCGAGTTCGTTACGCCTTTCAGAAGCATATTCAGGGCTTCTTCGATGCTCCGAGCTTCCTTTGGCGGTGTTGGTGGAGAGGCGATAAAGAGGCCCGGATCGACGATCAGCCGGACGTTGTAGGTGTTCGCCAGGCTCTCTGCTACTACGCCGAACTCAGCGCGGTAGCTTTTCGGCGCTTCAGGGCGTTTCTGCTGGCCGGCTGAGCCATTCTGGGCAGCGATGGGCCCCGAACATAGAGCCGCGGCAAGGATGAATGAGAGGCGAGGCACATAGCGCTTCATAATACGAACCTTCCTGAGGAGGATGTCTATTCTCCATGATGGACGGAGTATCGGATGGCGGCGTTTCAACGCCAGTCCAATCGACCGGCCGGGATTGCGTCGAAGGAGGGTATCCGACTGCAACCGAGGGATGGTTCGTCGGGATGACCGGGGAGCATGTTCCCCATTAGCGCATTCTCTACGCCTCGAGTATCGTCGGAGCCGTCGCTGTCCCTCGGGATAGTGCGGTGACTCGGCGACTGTTCTCAGGAAGCTGCGCTCCCCGGCCATATATCCGCTAGAGTGTCAGGCGGCTCCATGCCGTCGGCCCTCCTTTTGCGGGCGATCCCTCCGATCGGTCAGGGACCGATACCAGAGGTTTCACAACGGTATTATCCTATAGTATTTGGCAAATGTCAAGGAAAGCGCGAACGATCTATCCGACCCATTTTCTGGGCGCTTCGAAGGTGAGCGTACGAAACCGCCGTTATCGCGATCCCGTAGTCGAGATTGAGGCTTCGGCCCTGTAGGGATCGTTAGCCTGGAGGAGGCTCATGGGTACATCATCGACGGGTCGCATCGTCGCCGTGGCGCTGGCTGTCGTTCTGGCCATCTGGCTGTTCAACTACCTTCTGCGCCATCTCGTTGCGTTGGCGTTCTCAGTAGCGATCGTCTCAGCGATCCTCTGGTTGATCGTCAATGCTGTCGGCAAGAAACGGAGCTATTGACCAACCTCGCTAGCGGATAGACCAAACACGCAGCAGCGCACTCCTCTCCCGAACGACGGCGAGCCGTTGCGGGGCGCCCGGAGTCACCGTGGATCTCCGCAGGCCATCACGCTTGAGGGCGGATCAGCCTTCAACGACCGGTATGCGCTGGATGCGGGTGTCGGTGAAGATGTCCGATCCGTCTCGGCTCGTAGTTGAGAATTCCGAAACGACGGCGCCATCCGGTCCGGCCTGGAACCAGTGCAGCGTATCGGGCTCCAGGGTGTACTGATCGCCGGGGCGCAGGATGATCTCGTGAAAGACCGTGTACGCTCCATCCGGTGCATCCGGCGGGCGCGCCCCGGGCGCCACCGTCGGAACCCCGGGGACATAGAGGTACACGAGACCCCAACGACAACGGAATGTCTCTTCCTTGCCCGGTTCCCCGTCCACGGGCGGATGGCGATGCTCCGGGCAAGTCTGCCCGGGGAAAAGAACCAGCTCTTTGGCGCAGCATCGTCGGGTATTCACATAGGTGACAATCTCAAGGCCGGTCGCAGCCAGCTCGCCGAGCCCGAAGTCCGCGACCTCGATCTCGGCCTCCTCTGATAGTGTCAGCACGATTCCGGCGCGATCGAGATACCCGATGGCCCTCGCTCTTGCCTCAGCGGCCTGCGCTGTCGTTAACATGACAACCCTCCCTGTCCCTGCTAGTCGTCTTCGGCGGGAAAGACCATCTCCTCAACGTAGACGTCCTGAAAGCGGGGATCCTCGTTCAGCCCCACGTGTTCCGTACGCGCCCGGATCTCCGTATAGCTCGTGTCGGCTTCCCAACCGCTACACAAGGCGATTTTCGCTCCGAGCAGGGCGGTATTGCCGGCGGGTTCGACCTTGTCGGGCGATCCCTTTAGCAGGCCGATCCGCCGGGCGCTGGAACGATCCACATAGTTGCCGAACGCTCCTGCTAGATAGAAACACTCTAGATCTTCCACGCTGATGGGCCAGCGCTCAAGCATCAACCGTACGCCTGCGGCCACCGCGCCCTTGGCCAGCTGGAGCTGCCGAATATCGGCCTGGGTCAGGCTCACACCCCCGCAGAGGCTCCATTGATCACCCCCGTTGAGTCGTCCGCCCGGGCGAAGGGCGCCGATATCGAGTCCGACCGCCACAGCATCGACGAGGCCGCTGCCGCATATGCCCCGCGGCTCAACATTACCGAGCACCTCGCATCCAACATGGCCGTTCCTTGCGAACACCTTCCAAATCGCACCGGTGGAGGCGCGCATTCCAGAGGAGATCCGAGCCCCTTCGAACGCGGGTCCCGCGGCCGTGGAGGCGCAGAGGATTCTGTGTTTGTCCGCGAGGATGATCTCGCCATTCGTGCCGAGGTCGACCAGCATTCGGGGCCGATCGCCATCATGCACTCCGGTTGCCAGCATCCCGGCCAGAACATCGGAGCCTACGAAACTCCCGAGGCCGGGCAGAAAGAACGCCTGGACGGCATCGGGCACATCCCAATCCATCTCCGCTGCGCTCACCACGTGCAGGCCGTCGTGATCCGATTCAAAGGGATACCGGGACAGCGGTTCAACGTCCAACCCGCAGAACAGATGGTGCATGACCGTGTTACCGACGAGGACGACTTTGCGCATAGCCTCCCGTGAGGAGCCGGACGCCTCAAGGAGCTGCCGAATCAGCCGACCGACCTCGTGCCGGATCAGATCACGTAGTGTGGCCAGTCCGGTGCCCGCGAGCGCGAACTGGATGCGGGTCATGACGTCGCCGCCATGGCGCGCCTGCGGGTTCAGGCCGGTCTTGACACCCAGTACCTGACCGGTAGCGAGGTCCAGCAGCTGGGCCACCAGCGTCGTTGTGCCCACATCGATCGCGACGCCGAGCCCCTCCTGCGGGACGAAGGCGAAGGATGCCTCGTTGGCCAGGATCGCCGCGTCCCATTGGCGGAGCTCGATCGTAAGGTTCTGCTCAACCCTGCATTGACACGCGAGGCGCCATCCTGCATCGAGCTCCTTCTGTGAGAGGTGCTCTTGCTGAGCGTTGTTAACCGCGGCATCACCCTCGACGATCCGGATCTTGCAGCCGCGACACCGTCCGTTGCCGCCGCACGGAAACTCCACTCCCTGCTCAAATAAGAAGTCCCGCATCGGCGTGCCGCCCGGCACCCGCAGTTCGGTGCCGATCGGCTGCAGCCGTACGAGATGGGTGTTATGGTCACTCAAGTTCCGACGGTCCATCCTCTCTCGGTATTGCTCAAGGTTGGTGCTCACTAGCGTACTGCACCATCGCTCGGACATTGTCGTGGTTGGTATCCCGCGGGACCTCACACCCAGGACCGACAATGTACTTTGATCCCGCGGCTGCATGGCACGCCCGAAACGCATCGTATACGCCGTCAGGCTCCAGATCGCGCAACGTTCGAACCGGGTCAATATTGCCAAGGAGCGTCTGTTCCGGTCCCATCGATTCGCGCGCCAGCCCGACAGGAGCGTAGTAATCGAGATCGACGATGTCGGCGCCCACCTGCCCCATCTCGGTCAGAATGCGTTTTGTATTGCCGCAGATGTGGAGCCGTACGAGAGCGCCCATGGTATGGATGGCGCGTACCATTTCCTGTTCATAGCGCAACACCATCTCGCGGTAAATCGCAGGGCCGACGAGAGAGGCTGCGGCGTCACCGATCCCGATGATATCAGCGCCCGCATCGATCTGCTTCTTCGCGAAGCCAATCTCCATTTGCGTGACAAACGCGAACAGGTCCAGAACGAAGGCAGGGTCATCGCTGAAGTCGAGCATGAGAGTATTGATGCCGCGAAGGTCCGCCGCCTCAGCGCACGGCCCTTCGATCCAGCCTTCCACCAGCAGCGTATCGCCGGCTCGCTCCTTCAACATCGAGACGGCCTGAATGCGATCCTCCATTCGGGGACCGCAGACTTCGACGCGCCCCGACAGATCGGCGAACCTGCTCTTATCCGCAAGAAGCGCATGGGATTCATCGATGGCCGGTGGGATGTTATCGTGCACGACGACGGCCGCCCCGAGATCCGAAGCCTCTCGGGCCGGATCGGAGATGGCGCTGACGTAGTCGAAGCCGAACGTCTCGGCGACCCGAAGCTGAGCCTCGACCAGAGAGCGGGCATTGAGGGCATAATCACGGTAACGGATCCCCGCCAGGTCCGCCGCGAACTGCATGGTGATCGGGAGACAGGGCAATCGTTCCGGCCCTTCGTCCCGTAATAACGCGAAGGTTCGGTCTCGTCCGGTCATTGCGCTACACCTGTCATTTGATCATGCAGTATAGCCTACGGCAGGAGTCCGCCGGGCCAATGAAGTACACAGCATCACATAATAACCTGTCGTGGTTGGTGATCAACGTCCGGGAAACGGGAGGGAAGACCCGATGGAGAAGATTTCAAGACGACGGCTAATCGAGAACTCCGCGCTGCTGCTCGGAGCAGCATCGGCTGGGGAGGCCGCGGTGCAGGCTCCGGCCCGACCGGCCTCCAGGCGGGTTTCGCCGAACGAGGTCGTGAACGTCGCCGTCGTCGGGATCAACGGGCAGGGCAAGAGCCATGTACGCGCCTATGCTGCGATGCCAGATGTTCGGATCGTCGCCCTCTGTGACGCCGATACGGCGACCTATGCCCCATCGCTGGAGATCATCAAGCAAGCGGGCAAGCCGGAACCAGCAACGTTCCAGGATGTGCGCAAACTCCTCGAACGGAAGGATATCGATTGCGTCTCCTCCGCGACCCCCAATCACTGGCATGCGCTGGTCGCCATCTGGGCCATGCAGGCGGGCAAGGACGTCTATATCGAGAAACCGGCCAGCCACGAGGTCCTCGAAGGGCGTCGCATGGTTGAAGCCGCCCGGAAATACGGGCGGATCTGCCAGGTAGGCACACAGAGCCGATCCAACAAGGGGATGCGGGACGCCATCGAGTTCATCCATAAAGGCGGGATCGGCAAGGTGTACCTCGCACGGGGTCTTTGCTATAAACGCCGCGAGAGCATCGGCAAGGTCACCGAACCGACGGTCCCGCCGCCCACGGTCGATTATGACCTCTGGCTCGGGCCGGCGCCGCAGGCGCCTGTCCTGCGCCGGCGCTTCCACTACGACTGGCACTGGCAGTGGGATTACGGCAACGGCGACCTCGGCAATCAGGGTGTTCATGAGATGGATAAGGCGCGCTGGGGCCTGAATAAGAAGCGGTTTCCCCAGTCGGTCTTTGCGGTGGGCGGACGGTTCGGCTATGAAGACGATGGTCAGACGCCGAATACCGAGCTCGTATTTCTGGACTACGGCGACGCCTGGATCATCTTCGAGGTGCGCGGATTGCCGACGAATGACCTTCGCGGCGCTCGGGTGGGCAACATCTGGTACGGAACCAAAGGGATCGTTGTCTCGGGCAGCTACAGCTCCGCAACGGCCTATGATCTGCACGGTACGAAGATCGCAGAGTTCGATGGCGGCGGCAATCATCATGCGAACTTCCTGCAGGCAGTACGCTCGCGCCGATCATCCGATCTGAACTGTGACATCGAGGAGGGGCATCAGTCGGCGGCGCTGGGCCACCTGGGCAACATCTCCCTGAGGCTCGGCGCTCCTGAGCCGTTTACGAATAGGGCGAAGCGGTTTGCGAACGCGAACAATGAGATCTGGGAGACCTTCGGGCGGTTTGAAGATCATCTGGCATCCAACGGCATAGCCCTGCAGGCCGAATCCTATCGGCACGGCCGCAAGCTCGTGATCGACCCTAAAGCCGAGCGCTTCGCGGAGGACGCCGAAGCCAACCGTCTGCTGACTAGAGAGTATCGAGCTCCCTATGTAGTGCCCGACAGGGTCTGACCGAATGAGGGCGACGGAACTCCCTCGAGCATATCATGTAGACGGCGGAGGATCATGGACCTTCGTTCCATGGCGTCGCTGATCGGGATCGGGTGTGCACTGGCGACAGCCGGACTCCACCTGTCTACGGACACCATACCGGAGTCGATCGCGTCCGGAGCTTCTCCGACGCAGGCGGAGATCAAAGCCCGAATCCGCTTGAGAGGACGCGGATGGACCGACGCAGATCGCCGTCTCATCAGCGAGCTGCTCACCGCTCGGTACAGAAAGCTGATGATCCCCGTACGCGTAATCCTGTCGCCCGACTACACGATCGATCTCTTATGCGGCGCGAATATGAACTACCGGGATATGGCGCTGATCGCGCTCCAGGTCCTTGAGGATGTGGAAACCCTGAGCGGTGCGGTCTGGACGATGACAGTCGATGCGACCTATGCTGCCGGCCCACGTCGCCGTGTCGCCCGACTAACTGGATCAGTTAGGGAGGGCCGAGTACTTCGCTTTGCTCCATCCGATCCGTCACCGGAATAAGACCGCCCGGCGATTACTCGGTTACGCGGACGCTTGGCGGCGTATCCCAACCGATCAGACACATACTGGCGGCCGCCGTATGGTATTTGCCGTAGGCGAAGAAGTGGACGATGTCGCCGTAGACGTGGATGTCGGCTTTCTCGTAATACGTGCCCCGGTCGTGACCGGGCTCTGTTACGCTCAGGGTTCCAATACCCTCGATGATGACCATATGCTCTTCTCCCTGTACGTTCCCTACGGCGCCGTCGGTATTTCCGCATTATAGCCTACCAAGCGAAACGCTCGCGGACCCCTTGCCGCAACGGCGAAGAGGTCCGCGAACGTAGATCAGGCTGCGGAATACGCCGAACTACATGTCGTAGTCCATGCCTCCGCCGGGCGCCGGAGCGTCCTTCTTCTTCTCGGGTTTCTCAACGATGAGCGCCTCTGTGGTCAGCAGCATTGCCGCGATCGAGGCCGCATTCTCCAGCGCCGATCGCGTTACCTTGACCGGATCGACGACGCCGTCCTTCACCAGGTCGGAATACTCTTCCGTGAGCGCGTTGAAGCCCTGGCCCTTGGGAAGACCGCGGATCTTGCCGACGACCACGGAGCCATCCTTGCCGGCGTTGTTGGCGATCTGGCGCACAGGCTCCTCGAGAGCGCGCCGAACGATGGCGACCCCACGAAGCTCATCTTCCGAGCCCTCGACGCTGTCCAGAGCGGCCTGGGCAGTGATCAGGGTAACACCGCCACCCGGGACGATACCCTCCTCGACTGCGGCTCGCGTCGCGGAGAGCGCATCCTCGAAGCGGTGCTTCTTCTCCTTCAGCTCGGTTTCGGTCGCCGCCCCTACCTTGATCACCGCGACACCGCCGGCGAGCTTCGCCAGCCGCTCCTGCAGCTTCTCGCGATCATAGGAGCTGTCCGTATCCTCGATCTGCTTTCGGATGAGGTTGATCCGGCCGGTAACCGCATCGTGGCTGCCTGCGCCTTCGATGATTGTCGTCTCTTCCTTGCCGATGACAACGCGTGCCGCGGTGCCCAGCATTCCCATATCGATGTTCTCGAGCTTGACGCCCAGATCCTCGCTGATGAAGTTGCCGCCCGTCAGGACCGCGATATCTTCGAGCATCGCCTTGCGCCGATCGCCGAACCCGGGCGCTTTCACCGCGCAGGAAACGACCGTGCCACGAATGCGATTCACCACCAGCGTTGCGAGCGCCTCACCGTCGACATCCTCAGCGATGATCAGGAGGCCCTTGCGCATCTGAGCCACTTTCTCCATCAGCGGGACGATATCCGCCGCGGAGCTGATCTTCTTCTCATGGATCAGAATCAGCGGATTCTCCATCACGGCTTCCATACGCTCATGATCCGTCACGAAGTACGGAGAGATATAGCCCTTATCGAACTGCATCCCCTCAACGACGTCCAGCGCATCCGAGGTGCCCTTGCTCTCCTCAACCGTGATCACGCCGTCTTTGCCGACCTTGTCCATCGCCTCCGCGACGAGAGTGCCGATGGCAGGATCGTTGCCTGCGATGGCGGCCACGTTCGCAACTTCCTCATGTCCCTTGACCTCGATCGCCTCGGCTTTGATCGCGGCCACAGCCGCCTGCACTGCCCTGTCGATGCCCAGCTTTACCAGCATGGGATTGCCGCCGGCGGCGACATATCGAAGCCCCTCGCGCACAATCGACTGCGCCAGTACCGTCGCGGTCGTCGTGCCGTCCCCAGCGACGTCGTTCGTCTTCGAAGCGACTTCCTTGACGAGCTGTGCGCCCATGTTCTCATAGGGATCCTCGAGCTCGATCTCCTTGGCGACCGTTACGCCGTCCTTGGTGATATTAGGAGATCCCCACTTCTTATCCAGTACAACATTGCGGCCCTTAGGACCAAGCGTAACCTTTACGGCATTGGCTACCGTATTCACGCCCCGCTCAAGCGCTCGGCGCGCTTCCTCATCATAGAGGAGCATCTTCGCTGCCATTGTTTCCTCCTACAATCGTTGGTCAGAATGCCCATCCGTCGGAAACCGACGGAATCGTCTACTCTTTGATCGCGTAGATCTGGTCCTCATCCAGGACCACGTAATCCTTGCCTTCCAGCTTCACTTCCGTGCCGCCGTACTTAGAGAAGATCACCGTCTGGCCCACCTGAACCGTCAGGGGAGCCACCGTGCCATCGTCCAGGGTTTTGCCTTTGCCGACAGCAATGACCTTGCCCTCGATGGGTTTCTGCTTTGCCGTATCGGGCAATAGGATCCCGCCGGCCGACTGCTCCTCCCGTTCTGCGGGCTCAACAACCACCTTGGTGGAGAGAGGCCTTATACGCATGGAACTACCTCCGTTGCTCTTGTCTCGGGCGCCATGCCAGATCGATCTGGCACTCGCCTTGCTCGAGTGCTAATAGAGCATACTGCCACAACGGCCACTCTGTCAAGCGCGGAGCACATGGCGCGAACCGGGTTGGAACGGGTTGCGCACCACGTTCGTATTAGCTTCTGCAGTCGCCGACGGCGCCATGATCGAGACATATCTTCGCGTCTGCACCATAGACCCCTACGAGGTGGTACGAAACGATGCATCGACGTTCATTGTCTTTCGCGCTCGCCTGCGCTCTCGCAATACTCGTTCTCGCTGCGATCGCCCAACGACGCCCCGCCAGCTCCACATCCCAGAATCGGGCGATCGCGGTTACGGCGCGCCTCAACACGAACGATATCATCCAGCAGTCCGCCATCCGAGTGGCTCGGATGGGTATCAAGTCGGATGGCGCCGACGCTGTCGCCCGGGACCCGGCAGGCGAGGCCTATCTTATCATGAACATGGAGTTTGACTCCGAGGCCAATCGAAAGGCCTACGCCGTCGCTGGAGCTCCGGTATTCGCCTCGGCGGATCGTTATGCCGATGCCTTCGTGCCGGTCAGCGATGCCAGCGCCCTCGCACCGCAGATCGACAAAGTCCCGGGCCTGGTCCGAATAGCGATCGCCGACCGAGTTGCCGCGCCGCCGGCCCCCAAACCCGGGAATAAGGCATCGCGCGGCGAACCAGAGCCGATCGTCCGCGGCGGCCTCTCGGGGCTCACGGGCAAAGGCGTGATCATCGCGATCGTTGACTCGGGCCTTGACTTCCGGAATAAGGACTTCATCCGGTACGAGGATGGCAAACCCGTATCGCGTCTCCTCTATTTGTGGGATACGACCAGCGGCGATTTCGACGCTGGGCGCGGCGGCTCCCGGGCGCCCATCCGCTATCCAAACGGAGCTTCCGTAGGAACCGTGTATACCCGTGACCAGCTGACCCAGGACCTCCGAGGAGCATCCAGCGTGATCGGAAACAGAGACCTGAATGGCCACGGGACCTCGTGCGCCGGCATCGCGGCTGGCAATGGCAACAACCTCAAGCGTAATATCGGCGTTGCCCCGAATGCCGACATCATTGGCATCAGGATCGGAGGAACCGCATCGGGAGGACTCGACTTCGCATGGACACTCAATGCCGCGTGCGAATGGCTCGATCAAGTGGCGGGTTCGACGCCGCTGGTCGTGTCGTGCAGCTTCGGCGGCCATGCGGGACCGCATGATGGTACGAGTATTGAGGAACAGCATCTGAGCTCACGGTTTACCGATCAGACCAGGTCCAGAGCGTTGTGCGTTGCAGCGGGCAATGAAGGTAACGAGAGGATTCATGCCGAAGTCACATTGGGCAGCTCCAGCAAGCCGGCGGAGCTCAAATGGAAGTCCGGTCCTGGCGCCAGCCTGTCCCTGATCTTCTCGACCTCGGATATGAGCACAGTCCGATTCCGACCAGCTCCTGGAGTCATCCTCCCGAAACTCAAGGCATCCGTGAACCCTCACACGAGACAGGCATCGGTCCCCATACCGATTACCGGTGTCGGCGAAGGGTCGATGCAGATCTTCACCAGCGGCGAACAGCCAGTTCAATGCGATGCCTACATCAGCGGCGGCGCGTTTGATACGAGTTGTTCGACTTTCTCCAAGCTCGTCGGCAAACCGGGCACAGCGGCCGGAGCGATCACCATCGGCAGTTACGATTGGAACGATCGCTTCGAGCATAAAGATGGTCCTGTTGTCGTCAGTCCGGAAGGCAAACCGATGATTATCGGCGGCCTTTCATCCTATTCCAGCGTCGGACCGAGCCGCGATCCCAACATCACGAAACCCGATCTGGTCGCTCCAGGGCAGTTCTACTCAGCGCCGGCTCCTCTCGACGAAACCGACGGGATGCGGGATGCAAGCGGCAACTACCAGATCTTCAACGGAACTAGCGCGGCGACTCCCTATACAGCCGGTGTGATTGCCCTGATGTTTGAGCGGAAGCCCGGGCTGACGTATGGCGATATCCGAAACCTGCTCAGGCGATCGCTGTCGTCCGATGCCTACACCGGCTCGGCTCCAAACCCAAGGTGGGGTTACGGCAAGCTCGACCTTGCAGCAGTCCGGAGATTGCTTGCGGCCATCGAGTAATCGCGGTATGCCGTGCAGTCGCGGTCCTCGTGCCGTCGGTATTGGATATATAGCCATTGCCTTCGTTCTAGCGCAGGCGAAGCCTTCGCATGGAGACGCGCCCCAGCCGTCTCCCTACGAATCGGCGCCGATCGGTGTTGTGCGAGGATATATGATGAACCTCGTCGACGGTCGGGTCGACGAGGCGCTGCGCCGATGCACTTCCGCCGCGGCACGCCGCGCGGATCTAGAGGAGATCACCCGGGCAGCCGCAGCGCTGCGGATCGCACCTGATGCGAAGCTGACCACGTGGTATCGATCTGGAGACGCGGCCAAAGCCGTGGTGCGAGCAAAGACCGTGTGGCGTACCGACGAGGGTATGCGCTCCCTTGCGATCGATGTCCGTCTGGACGCAGAGGGAACAGCATGGCTCATCCAGGCGGTTCGCGACGCCTACGACTACGTCCAGGCCGAGCTCATCAAAGCGGCCGAAGCCGCCGAGCGCGAGTCCGTCCTCCAGGCCAATGCAGAACTCATCGACCCGACGATCGCCCTGCAAATCCGGCGGGCGGCGGAGAAGCTATCCATCGAAGGCAAGCACGATGATGCGCTGCGAGCGGCGGAGGCGGCCCTCGCCGTTGGCGCACGTCTCAACGCCCACTACGAACTCGGCTATGGATATTTGACTCGCGGATCGGTCTACAAGCGACGTATCGAATGGAATCGCGCCCTCGCCGATTACGAGAAGGCCCGCATCGAGTTCGTAGCGGACAAAGATAAGGAGGGTGAAGCAAAGACCCAGAGTCGCGCGGCCAGCATCTATACCCGGGTCGGACTGCATACCAAGGCGATTGTGTTCTACGAGAACGCCCTCCGCCTGTTCCGCGAGATCAAGGACGACAACGCCGAAGCGGACGCTCTGCAGGATATCGGCGCGGTCTTAAAGGATCTCGGGCGGCCCGAAGAGGCGCTTCAGCGGAACACCGAGGCCAGGCTCATACGGCAGCGTCGAGGCGAAACGCGCCGCGACGCTATCCTGATGGCGAATGAGGCGGGGCTATTGTCCGACCTTGGCCGCTATGGGCCTGCCGTAGCGCTCTTCTACAAGGCGATTGAGATACTACGGGAGCACAAGGACTCCGATAGTCTGGGATATGCGTTGAACAACCTTGCAACCACCCTTGATGAGCTGGGAAGGCTCTCCGAATCCCGGGAGAGTCTGCAAGAAGCGCAGGCCGCGTTCCGCGCTGTCGGCAATCATTCGGGTGAATGGATGGCAACTCATAACCTCGCGGGCCTGCTGGCCCGGCTTGGTATCATGGACCAGGCCCTCGAGCTAGGCCTTGAAGCTGCGAGGCTGGCCGAACAGCTCGATGAGCGGCGATACCAGAGTCAGACCGATGGCCTGCTCCAGGAGATCATGCTGGAGACGAACGAGTACGCCCAGGCCCTGGCCCTCACGGAGGGTCGTCTGGAAGCAGCCAGGGCGACGGGTAATCGGGTCCAGGAGGCTTCTGCACACCTCGTGGCGGGCTTTGCGCTCACGGGACTCGACCGTCTTGACGAGGCGAAGATCCAGTTTGACGCCGCAGCGAAGATCGCCGACAGCCTACAATCCCGCCTGCTCCAGCGACAGACGTGGCGGGGGTACGGGAAGATCGCGGAAAAGCGCAAGGAATGGCCAGCCGCCGCGTATGCGTACGGTTGTGCGATCAGCGCCATCGAGAAAGACCGCTACTCTACACAGGAACAATCCCTCCAGACCAGCTTCTTACGGCTCCATATTCCTATCTATCGAAGCTGGATACGCGCGCTTCTCGAGTCCGGCCGGATTGATGAGGCCTACTTTGCATCGGAGCGAGCCAAGGCCCGCGGACTGGTCGATATGCTCCGTGATGGACGCATCGATCTATCCCGATCTATGTCGGCGGATCAACGCCAGCGGGCGAGAGAGCTCGATGAAAACCTGAAGGAGCTCAGCGCACGCGCCGAACAGACGGTTGTAACCGATGAACTCGATGCGCTGACCACGGCAATCCAAAAGGCACAAAAGGAGATCGATGACTTTCGCATTGCGCTGTACCTGGAGCGGCCCGACCTAGAAGCGCGAAGCGGCGAGTTTGCGCCTGCGTCGCTGCAGGAGATTGCCTCCGCCCTCTTTCGAACTGCACCATCGTCCGCGATCGTCACTTATACATTCATCGATGAGAAATGCCATATCTTCGTGCTGCGGCGCACGAAATCGGGCGCGGCGTCGATTCACCATGTCGTCTCGCCGATGAGAACAAGCCGTATCTACGATCAGGCAGATCGCCTCTGGCGAGAGATCATGGCCCATAAGCCGACCTACCGCGGCGCAGCCCGCGCACTGTATACCGGTATGATCGGACCCGTGGAGACGCTGCTGGCAGGGAAGACTCATCTCATCATCTCCACGGATGTGGCGATGCCCGATATACCCTTTATCGTGCTCCTTGACGCCAGAGGGCGCCCGTTGATAGAACGTCGCTCGGTCAGTTATGCACCATCGGTCACCGCTCTGGTTCGGATGGTGCAGGACGCCAGATCCCGGGGACGCAGAGCTGCGGGTCTGCTCGCCGTTGGCGCCCCGAAGTTCGGGCCCGGCTTCAGCCCGCTCCCAGCCACAGCGGATGAGGTTCGACGCGTGTCCGCGACGATGCGCCACGCCACGACGCTTATCGGAGCATCCGCGACTCAGGAGCGCGTCATCGAAGCCATCAACCGCGTACGGTATATCCACTTCGCGACCCACGGTGTCCTGGATGAACGGTCACCCATGCAGTCGGCCGTCGTTCTGAGCCCGTCGGCTACGAGTGATGGTCGTCTAACCGCCCGCGATTTGGCCCGGCAAGACCTGAAGGCGGACCTTGTCGTACTCTCCGCGTGCGAGACCGCACGAGGAAAGCGCGTCAACGGCGAGGGTATCCTGGGACTTACCTGGGCCTTGTTCATCGGCGGCACGTCGGCAACCATCGCATCGCAATGGCAGGTAGCGGACACCAGCACCCGCACCTTGATGGTCGAGTTCTATCGGCGGCTCTCATCGGGTTCGCCGTCCAAACTGAGCACAGCCGAAGCGCTGCGCCAGGCCCAGCTAGCGGTCGCCCGTGACCCGCGCTATCGACATCCCTACTACTGGGCGCCGTTCATCCTGACCGGCAACTGGCTCCGTTAGCTTGGTCGAGCACACGGCTACCAGCCGTACCGCTCCGGACCCCACGGTCGCTGCACCGTTTCCTGCTTCAGGAGCATGAGCGTTCGATCGGGCACATCTTCGTATACAACGATACCGGCCCCGACACAGGAATAGGCGCCGATCTTTGCTCCCGGCATGGTGATCACGTTGACACCGGTTCGGGAATGGTCACCGTAATACGTAGCGTTGGCTTCGATCCGCGGAGTCTCCCGTCGGCCACGAATGCGGTGTTCGGCATTCTGATCGTCGAACCGGAGCGTGCCGCAGACCGTGGCTGCCCCGATATCGACCGATTGGCCGACGAGACCGCTGATCTCGCAATAGTGCCACAGATAGCTCCGGTCGAACATCACCCCATCGATCTCGGCGCCGTGGCCCACAATGCAGTCCGAACCGATGACGGCGCCCCGGTCGACAAGGCAGTAATCCCGAACCTGAGTTCGGTCCCCGATGACGTTGCCGCCATACACGATGGGCCCGTTGGTGATCCGGGTCTCGGCCCCGACGATGATATTGCCGGATATAACTGCACGCTTGCCGATCATCGAGTTGGGGCCCAGGGACACATGGCCATCGATCTCGGCGCCATCGTCAATACGGGCCGTGGGATGGATGCGATCGGCCTCCAATCGTCCGGTCAGGTAGAAGGCCATGCGGCGGTTCGCCTCGATCACGTGCCACGGTTTATCCATATGGACCACGAAGTCCGCGGCCTCGATGACTACCTTATCGACGTTCCAATCGTTGAGGCTCTGGGCTAGATCCGGCTCCATGGGCGGCATTCCGCCCACGGGCACCTGCATCAGTCGACCCGGGTTAGCCTCCAGCGCCGGTTTCAACGATGGACTGACGATCGCCGCCTCGCACCAACGCCGTTCAGCCCCGAACTCATGGCCCGTGATGGTCGGCCTCAGGCCGCCGGCTCCCGAGACCGCGTACCAATCGCCCCCTTCACCCGGCGGCATGGTGTCGCTGAGCAACGCGCCTTCGGCGCCCGACGCCTGCCATCGATGGACGAAGTCCTGCAGGACCTCTGCGGGCGTGACGAGATCTCCCGGGAGCGCCAGCGTCGGCTCGTCGCCCAGGGCATGTAACGCCGCAAGGGCGGCGCCCGCAGTTCCGGCGCCCTCGGCCTGCCGCACGACGATCGGCTCCGGATCGAGCCCAAGGAGAGCATGCCGAATCGAGCCGCTATTCGCACCGACGACGACACAGATGCGTTGAACGCCGATCTCGGTCAGGTCGTTGCACAGGCGTCGAACATTGGGCATACCGGCTACGGGCATAGCGCATTTGTTGCGGACGGTGGCGAATGGCCACATGCGTTGCCCGGGCCCTCCTGCGAGGATGGCTGCCGCTTTGATCATATCTGGTTCCCTGTACTGGCAGTTGATAAGGAGCGCCGATGCGATGCCGCAGGCGCTCCAGGAGTCGGGGCTTTGCGAGACGCAGGCGCGCGCCGCTACTGTCTCGTCAGCTCATCCAGTCGCATCGTCCGCAGCTTCTTCAAGGCGCGCAGCTCGATCTGTCGTACGCGCTCACGCGTAACGCGAAGCCGTGTACCGACCTCTTCGAGGGTGTGAGCATAACCGTCCTCGAGGCCGAACCGCATCATCAGCACTTCGCGCTCTCGCGGCGTCAGGCGGCTCAGAACTTCGTCGATTTGTTCTCTGCGGATCAGGTTCAGTGTCGCGTCGGCCGGCGACGGCGCCGTGTCGGATTCGATGAAATCGCCCAGCTGGCTGTTTTCCTTTTCACCGACAGGGGTCTCGAGCGAAAGAGGTTCGTTGGCAATCCTCATGATCTCGTTGACCCGGTCGACGGTCACCTCGAGCTCACGGGCTAGCTCTTCTACGGTGGGCTCTCGATGCAGCTGCTGCTTCAAGCGCCCCTGCGCCTTGACGAGCTTATGAATGATCTCCGATACATATACGGGGATCCGGATCGTCCGGCCCTGATTGATGATCGCGCGAGCGATCGCCCTTCGGATCCACCACGTCGCATAGGTACTGAATCGGAAGCCCTTGTTCGGATCGAACTTCTCGACGGCGCGTATCAGCCCGATGTTGCCTTCCTGAATAAGGTCGGGCAGTGCGATTCCCCGGACGCTGTACTTCTTGGCGATGCTGACCACGAGGCGCAGATTGGCTTCAGTAAGCCGATCTTTGGCGGCCTTATCGCCCTGCCGCACTCTTCGAGCCAGCTGAACTTCCTCGGCGGCCGTGAGGAGGTTGCTGCTCCTCGTGCGTCCGAGCCAGAGATGCATCTCTTCATCATGCGATCCCGGTTGTTCGGGGCGGTATTCGTCTTCTACGCCGTCATCGACGCCCTGAGGCGGTCCGTCCGATTCGTCGTCGGCGAGGACATCCGTGAGCCCGAAGTAATGCTCCGCCGGCTCGTCGCTATAGTCCGAACCGGCTTCATCCTGGACCTCAATGTCGGTGTCCTGCTCTTCCATCCCCAAGCCTGTCCTGACGCTTCGTCGCGCCGTGGCCGCCGTGGCCCTTCTGTTCACCTGATCACTCCGTCCGCCGCCGACCATCGCTCCCGCGGCAAGCATATACAGGCCGCTTTGTGGGAGCGCGGCCATTATAAGATCATCACGACACCTTGTCAAGCGGATACCAGAGAGCGCCGTGCCCCTGGATTACCCATCAACGCAGATCATGAACGACTTCATCGAGCACGGATACGGCATAATCGAGTTCCTCACCGGTCGTCGCCCTGCCAAGCGTAAACCGCACCGCTCCCCTGGCCCAATCGTCGGATACGGCCATGGCCCGGAGCACGTGCGAGGTTTCCACAGAACCCGCCGAACAGGCTGCCCCTCCAGAAGCATAGACCCCTGCGGCGTCGAGCCCGATCAGAATTGGATGCCCCTCAACTCCCTTGAAACAGAAGTGCGCGTAATGCGGCATACACGGCGCCGTCGTCGCGGTATACCGCGCATCCGGAATCCGCTCCAGGACCTTACCGACGAAGTCGTCCCGCAAGGACATCAACCGCCGGCCCTCCTCCGCGACCATATCTCGCTGAATCCGGCAAGCTGCGCCGAACCCGACGACCGCCGGTACATTCGTCGTACCTGCGCGCATTCCCTTCTCCTGCCTTCCGCCATCCATCCAACGTCGATTCGCCACACCCCGCCTGATGAATAGGGCGCCGATACCCTTGGGTCCGTATATCTTGTGCGAGGAAAGCGACAGGAGATCGACGCCCAGCTCGTTGACGTCCAAGACCAACCCCGCCGCCGCCTGCACGGCATCGGTGTGGAACAGCGCTCCCCGCTTGCGACAGCAGTCCGATATGCTCCGGAGATCCTGCACCACCCCGACTTCGTTATTCCCAGCCATGACGGATACGATACGGGTCCGCTCCGTTATACGTTTGTCAACAGATTCCGGTTCCACCAGACCGCGGCTGTCCACCGGTAGACGCTCTATCTCCCAGCCCTGCCTCCCGAGCGCCTCAGCGCTCTCGAGAACCGCTGAGTGTTCGACGGAACTGACCAGGGCATGGGGCCGCCCGTCTGAGACCAGAGGCATCAGCCCTTTCAGCGCCCAGTTATCCGCTTCGGTGCCCCCGGCGGTGAAGTAAATCTCGTCGGCAGCGGCGCCGATGAGCGCGGCAACCTCCTCACGAGCCTTCTCGACTGCATCCCGAGCGATCGCCCCTCCGGCATATAGAGCCGAGGCGTTCCATGGAGCCTGCGCCATAAACGGGACCATCGCAGCCAGGACCTCATCCGCCACTGGCGTGGTCGCGGCGTGATCGAGATATACGGGTAGTTTCATCGGTGATTCCTCCTGGTGTCCATCCAACGACACCGGGTGTCACGGGCGGGAACAGAACGACCAGAGAAGGACGGAGGCGCCAGACGGAGAAGGCCGGAGGTCAACGCTCGTCGGACGACAGGCCTCCGACGATGCTGTCCTGATGCTCGTGGAGAGCCTCGTAGACAGGGCACATCTCGGTCATTTTCGCGCCGCATCTCAGGCAGATGTCCTGAGCGATGGCGCCCGGTTGGAGCACCGTAGCCGTTACGAACGCCCTCAGTCCGCGCATCAGGGCGTCGCGATCTTCTGGATCCATCGAACCCAATGACGCGCCGAGCCGTGTGACCCGTTCATTCTCCATGGCTTCGACAAGAGATTCGCCCGCGCTGGTTAGCCGCACCTCGACTTCTCGTCGATCCGCGGGGTTGGTATGCCGTGTGGCATAACCGCGCCGTTCGAGGCGCTTAACCATGTTGGTGGCCGACGGATAGCTGATGCTCAGACCGGATGCAATGTCACCTATCAACACGTTGCTGTGCAGCCAGATGTATCGGAGCGCCTGCGCCTGGGCGAAACTGAGCTGAAGATCCGACACATCGCCAACCACTTGACGATTGAGTGTGCGAAAGAGTATCTGGGCGAACAGGTCCGAGATTCGCATGGCGTCGGCGGTTTCTTGTTCGGTCATCATTCGGGACATTGCTCATTAACCTGTTTTATTGTGCCTATCATTCTCATGCTACCTCAGGGATCGGAGGCCGTCAAGTTCGTAGTCGCCGTAAAGATCGGACCGACGATCTCAAGACGCATCCCGCGTCATCAGGAGTTCCTTGAGAGCGCGGGCTGCGATATCCAGCGATGGATCGATGCGAATCGCCCGTTTCAGGAGAATCGTCGCTTCCTCATCGCGACCTCTCGCTTCGTATAGCCTCGCCTGATGGTACAGGATAACCGGTTCCCGTGGGGCCAGATCCGCAGCGCGCCCGAGGTTGGCTGCTGCGGAGGTCCATTCGCCCCTCTTGAACTGGATCCAGCCCAGGGTATCGAGCATTACGCCATACCCGACATCGGTGATACCCGCCTTCACGGCGCCTTCAACGGCGCGGAGCGCCAGGCGGTTCGCTTCGTCTAGATGGGGCATGGGATCGGACTGCTCGACCAGCGCATAGGCCAGGTCGTTCATCACCAGCGGAGAACTCGGGTCGAGATGGAGAGCCGCCCGGTTCGCTGCCACCGCACCCTGCGGATCCTGAAGCTCGAGAAGGGCAGCTCCCTTGAGTCTGTAGAGCTGTGCGTGCTCAGTCGGCGACCCGTTTGGAGTAGCCTTCAGGCCCGCGACGGCCCAGTCATACGCCTCTGTCGGTCGATCCGCATCCAGAAGCAGCTCGATCGCTGCCGCATAGACCGAAGCGCCGATCGCCTTACCATGGAGCAAACGCTTCAGGATTTTCTGAGCGCCTCGCCAGTCCTTCTCGTCCAGCTTCGCCTTGACCTCAGCCAGCTTCGGGCCCGGCCCGCGGCCGATCACCCGATCGACCGTGTCGCAACCTACAAGGGATACCGTGCCCAGGGCGGCGAGCAACCATAGCCATTGCCGCCACATCCTCATCGGGCCATCCCGGGATTCAGAGCGACAACGATCGACAACACGCCGTTGTTGAAACCATGCATGAGGATGGGGACCCAGAGCGACCCTGTTCGATCGTAGGCCCACGCGAGAATGATGCCCATCGGCAGGATCGCGAGGATCATCAGCGGTCCCCCGTGCACTGCGGCGAAACATCCGGCGCTCAAGAGCGTTCCGAGGCCAGGGCCGAATCTCCGCCTCGTGCAGTTGTGGAGGAATCCGCGGAAGAACACCTCCTCGCCCACGGGCGCGGCAATAGACGCAGCGAACGCGAGTCCCAGGAAGGCCAGGGGCGAGGGACGCGCATCGGCAAGGAGGCCGCCAGCGCTCATCGCGCCGCTCAGCCGTTCGACCGCTGTCTTCACATGCGCCGGCAACATGGCGTCGCCAACTGCCTTCACCCCGGCTTCCGCAAGGCCTCCAATAATGAGCAGGCCGATTCCCAGCAAAATCCCGGTCCGGATCTGGGACCGCGTTGGAGGCCAATGGAGACCGATATCGTCGAGAGAGAGGCGATAACGCCACCGCACATAGGCATAGGTCACTGCGACCATCGCGATGTTCTGGATCGTGAGGGCCAGGACCGCGAACCCGATCGGCATGCCCGAGTTCGTCCCGACCCCATCGACGAAGGGTGTTCCGGCGATCATCAGCAACAGAATCAGCCAGAGCGTGAGCGCGCCGGCGGCCTGACCGCCGAACCAGGGATCGATCAGACTCCATGAAGGCGCGAAGAGAGCCGC
>JABWBA010000094.1 GCA_013360745.1 Chthonomonadales bacterium
GTTGTTTCCTGTAAGAATCGAAACGCCGCCCGGGCGGTATCGTGACGGTTTGGCGCCCGTTGGGAACATCGAACGGGCGTGAGGCCGTCGGATAAGGTGCCGGAGGTCGCGTCGATCCCCTCCGGCTCTGGAATACGATGCGGATAAAATCCATGTCCCCTATGCCGATCCACAGGCGCCTTCGGATGGTCGCAGCCCTCGGCGCGCTCGCGCTCATCGTGACGGCCCGAGCCGCAGCACAGAGCGAGGCGGCCATGATCCTCTATCGCGCCAACCTGCACAGTCATACCGAATACTCCGACGCCTACTCGCTCTTCTGGCCCGAGGCGACGAGCCCCGCTACAGCCTACGCGTACGCCCACTCCCGGGGTCTCGGAGCCCTTGCCGTGACCGATCACGGCGAGATGCTGAACCTGAACGAATGGACCCTGAGCAAGCAGGCCGCGCTCAATGCGTCGGCGAGCTACTGGCCGTTCGTCGGGATCCACGGGTTCGAATGGACGGCCACCACGTACGTACCGGATACGGGCCACTGCAACGTCTTTGGATCGACAGCACGAATCGGAGCCTATCAGACCGGTCAGAATACTCCGGCCGATGTCTTCGGCTCCCTGAACGCCTTCTACGCCTGGCTTGCCACGGACGCCGAAGCCGTAGACGCCTCCCGCTCCGGCGCGCCCATGGTAGTGGCCCAGTTCAACCATCCGACGGCACACGACGGCTCCGACCATCACAACGGCTATGCCCTCGCGCCCGATCCGAGAACGCGCCAGGCGGTCGCCCTCTTCGAAGTCGGATCATGGGTGCAGGACCCGAACAACCTCTTCGGGATCGATTACGAGGGGACCGTATCCGATAACGATACGATGGCCCCCCGCTGGTCCGCCGAGTACTGGTATCGCGCTGCGCTGTCCGCTGGCTGGCGCGTGGCCCCGAGCAATAACGGCGACAATCACCTCGGCGGCTATGTATGGCACCATAACCTCGGCCCTCCGACCTGCACCGGCATCTACATGGCCCCTCCGGCCTCGGGCTCCGCGCTGGAACGCCAATCGTCCCTGCTCGACGCCCTGCGGGCGCGCCGAACCTTCGGCGCCGAGGACAGAGATGCCGCGCTCCTTGTCACAGCCGATGCGGGCGTATCGCCCTGGCCGTGGTGGATGGGCTCTGCTTTCGGGACGCCGGCGGGCGGCCTGCTGACGATTCGGATCCGGGCCGCCGATCCGTCGGATGATCTAAAGAAGGTCCAGCTGCTTCGGCATGACGGGATCGCCGTCGCCGAGTGGACCAACCACAACGCCCGTTCCTTCGATCAAAGCGTCGTCCTCACCGACTCGGACCTCGCCTCTTTGCCGGTTACCGCCCAGGGTGAGATATGCCTCTACACGAAAGTCACCGAAAAGGACGGCCAGCTCCTGTTCGGTGCGCCGCTATGGATATCCCGCCCGCAGATCGGAGCGGAGCTGACCGACCTGACGGTCTTCGGCAGCGTCGGCTCCGTCCAGTACAGGGCCGTACTGCGTCGCTCCGATACCGAAGCGGGGCTCGCAGGCAAAAACGTCGTATTCTCCGTAAATGGGATTCCGGTCGGGGTTGTCACGACCGACACGGAGGGGATCGCGACGCTCGATCACAGGATCCCCTCCGCAGAGACCTACACGCTGACCGCGGAGTTCTCCGGCGACAGCGAGGCGGCGCCCTGCTGGGACTCCGCGACCATCGATGCCGCTGCCTTCACGTCCCTCTCCACTCTGGACCGCACCGGTACGGTGACCCACGTCGTCACGCTCCGTGCCTACCTGAAACGGCTCGCCGATGACACATGGCTCGCGGGCAAGACCGTGGACTTCTCCATCGACGGGACCAGCGTGGGATCGGCCGTCACCAACGCCTCGGGCCGCGCCGATCTCAACTGGACCGTCACTCCCGGACCGGCCGTCCGAACCATTCGCGCCGTCTTCCCGGGCGTGGAAGGCCTCCAATCCTCCTTCGGGCAGGCGAGTCTGACCGCCCAGGTGTGGGCTACCAAGATGGTCGGGTTCGACCGAACCCAGAGGATCTCCGGACGCACCGAGCTCAAGGCGCGACTGCTGCGGTCCGATAACGTGCCGATCGCAGGCAAGAACGTCGATTTCCTGGTCGACGGAACCTATGTCATCACTCGGCCGTCGGACGCGGCCGGCTACGCCCGATATCCGTACTACGATGTGCCGGATGGCGCAGGCTCCGGCGCGCGGACCATCCTCAGCGTATGGGCTGGGAACGGGGGCTATCTGCCGGTCAGCAAAGCGGCAACCCTGACGGTACAGAAGGCGTTGCCGTACATATGGGTGATGCCAAGGACGATCGCGCAGGGAGACACCGTCAAGCTCTATGCCTATGTGCGCCGCCTGTACGATTACAGGAAACAGGAAGGAAAGACGGTCGACTTCATGGTCGACGGCGTTCTGGTTCAGTCCGTGACTACCGATGGCGACGGCGTAGCGCGCGGCCTGTATCAGTCGGCGGAGCCCGCGGGTCTCTACAAGATTCGGTGCGAGTTCGCCGGCGACGCCTGGCTGGAGGCTGGCGCTGGCGAATCGGATCTGACGATCTACTAATGCGTCTCGCTCCCTGGCCTGCAGGGCCCCACGTGACGCGGCGGGTTCTTGTTCTCTCCTAGGGCGTGATCGTGAGCGTGGCGGTTCCCGTATCGGCGGCATAGGCGAGGTCGCCGCTATAAGCCGCGACGATCGCATGGCCGCCCAGCGCCATATCGGGCGGAATGCCGATGAGCAGCCCGATACGTTCCCAGGACCCGGTCCGCTCCGCGTCATTGATCGAGTCGAGCGCCTTATGGACCCAACGTGGTTCCCGGTCGATCGCCGCCCGGAACCTGTCCACCTCAGGATGATCGGCGATGTTGTCGCCGTCGGGAATGTAACCGCGCCTACATTTCGTATGGTTGACTATGATCACGAAACCGGACGGCATCGCCCACCATAGCCACGCGAGCGCCAGCCTGTCGCAGGATCGGTTCTCCAAGACGCGATCCGACCACGCCATGGAGCTGGCCGCCGATTACGCGGAGCTGATCGAGGACCTGCAGCGGCTGAACGGCGAGGCCCGCATCGTCGACATGGCCACCCACCTCGGCACCAGCCACGTCACAGTCGTCGGGAAGCTGAATCGGCTCGTTCGGGACGGAATCGTGCGGCGGCAGCGCCACCGGGCCGTGTTCCTGACCGACGAAGGGAAGCGGCTGGCGGCGCAGGCTCGGGAGCGCCATGCCACGGTCCGATCGGTGCTCCTCGCCATTGGCTGCCCGCCCGAGATCGCCGAACGGGACGCCGAGGGGATCGAGCATCACATCAGCCCCGAGACGCTGGCGGCGTTTGGGCGATTCCTGCGCCAGCGCGCCGGCGATGGAGACGGGACCCGATGAGCGCATCCGAGGCTGAGCAGACCGTGCTCCTGAGCTCCCTGCCCCGGGGCGGGGCGGGGCGCATTGTGCGGCTGCTCATGGGGGGACCGGAGCGCCGACGCCTCCTCGATCTCGGCTTCGTGCCCGGAACGATCGTCGTCAGCGGCTTTGTTAGCCCGCTGGGCGACCCGACGGCCTACCATGTCCGGGGCTCGATGACGAGCTTGCGTCGCAGTCAGGCGGATCAGATCGAGGTGGAGCCGTGCTCCGGCGCCGACGGCGGCGCTCCTTCCGGAGGTCCGAAGGATGCGGCTTAGGCGGGGCAGCGGCGACGGGGACAGCGGCTGTCAGAGCTGCCCGATGGCGGGCTCGGCGGCGGTGCATCGCCCCGGGCTTTCCATCGAGGGTTGCGACTACGTCGTCGCGCTCGCGGGCAACCCCAACACCGGCAAGAGCACCGTGTTCAACGCGCTGACTGGCCTGCGCCAGCATGTGGGCAACTGGCCGGGCAAGACCGTGGTGCGGGCCGAGGGAGCCTTCCGGATCGACGGGAAGAAGTTCCGCATCGTGGATCTGCCGGGCGCCTATTCGCTCCTCTCCAACAGCTCCGACGAAGAGGTAGCGCGGGACTTCATCCTCTTTGGTCGGCCCGATGTGACGGTGGTGGTCGTGGATGCGACGACGATGGAGCGGAACCTGAACCTGGCTCTGCAGGTGCTGGAGATCACGGACAGGGCCGTCGTGGCGGTCAACCTGATGGACGAGGCCGAGCGGAAGGGCATCCGTGTCGACACCCGGGCGCTCGGGCGGGATCTCGGCGCGCCGGTGGTGCCGATGGCGGCGCGGAGCGGGCTGGGCCTGCCGGAGCTTCGAGCGGCGATTCTTGGCGTCGCGTCCGGCACAATCCAATGTCGAATCCATCCCGCGCCCGACCTCGGCGCCGAGGTAGAAGCGAGCCTTGCCCGCCTTACCGAAGCGGTCCTTGCGGAGTACCCGGGCCTGCCCAACGCCCGATGGGTCGCCCTTCGACTGCTCGAAGGGGACCCGAGCGTCGTACGGGAGGCTCGCAACGGGACCCTGGGCGACGGTCTGCACGGCCATGTGGTGGACGAGCCGGCGGCGGCTCCGACCGGAGCGTCATGAGCGGGTCTGCCGACCATCTGTTATCGCTGGCCGAGGCAGAACGCGCCCGACTGCGGACCCCCCTGCACGACCAGCTCGTCGAGCGGCTCTACGAAGAGGCCGGGAGGATTGCGGCCCGCGCGTTGGATCGGTCCGGCGAGGCACGGAGGTTCCAGTTCGACCTTCTGCTCGACCGGATCCTGACGAGCCGCATTCTGGGGCTGCCGGCGATGGCCGCCCTCTTCGGCGGTGCATTCTGGCTGACCATCGCGGGCGCCAACATCCCGTCGGCGCTGCTGACGAGCCTGCTCGTCGACCACGGTGCGGCGCTGCTCCACCGCGCTGCGGACGCGGTGCATGCGCCGGCATGGCTGCAGGGGCTGGGCATCGACGGCGTCTACCTCGCTGTGGCCTGGGTTGTCAGCGTGATGCTCCCGCCGATGGCCATCTTCTTCCCCATCTTCACCCTGCTGGAGGACTTCGGCTATCTGCCCCGGGTCGCGTTCAACCTGGATCGCACCTTTCGATGGGCCGGCGCCCACGGCAAGCAGTCGCTGACCATGATGATGGGGTATGGGTGCAACGCAGCGGGGGTCGTCGCCGCGCGGATCATCGACAGCCCGAGGGAGCGGCTCATCGCCATCCTGACGAACAACTTCTCCATATGCAACGGCCGATGGCCGACGCTGATCCTGATCAGCACGATCTTCGTGGGCGCCTCGGCGCCCCCTGCCGCGGCCAGCCTCGCTGCGGCCCTGACCGTGGTGACCGTGGCGGTTCTGGGCATCGTTGTCACACTGCTCGTCTCCGCGTTCCTGAGCCGCACCTTGCTGCGGGGAACGCCGTCGGTCTTCAGCCTCGAGCTGCCTCCCTATCGGCCGCCCCGAGTGTGGCAGACGATCTACACCTCTGTCATTGACCGCACGTTGATCGTGCTCTGGCGGGCCGTCCAGATGGCTGCGCCTGCAGGAGCCGTGATCTGGCTCATCAGCAACGTCGAGGTGGCGCACCGATCGCTGGCCCACTGGATGGCGCTGGGCCTCGATCCGATCGGGGCGCTGATCGGGCTGAACGGGATTATCCTGCTGGCCTACGTGGTCGCCATACCGGCCAACGAGATCGTCATCCCCACGATCCTGATGCTGACCCTGAACGCGGCCCGGTCGAAGCTCGCGCAGAAGGGCGTGATGCTCGAGCTCGACGACACGGCCACGCGGCACGTGCTGATCCATTACGGCGGGTGGACGCTCCTGACCGGAGTCAACCTGATGCTCTTCAGCCTGCTGCACAACCCCTGCAGCACCACGATCATGACGATCTGGAGAGAGACGCGAAGCCGCAAATGGACGTGGTTGGCGACGCTGCTGCCGCTGGCCCTCGGCTTCGGCGTCTGCTTCCTGACCGCGACCGCGGCCCGGACATTCGGCTGGGCGCCCCGCTGATCGGGGGGGGGGACCTCCGGCTCCGCCCGCCGATTGACCGCCTTCGCGGGTTATGTTATCATGTTCGGTCAGGGCGGAGAGCGGGAAGAGGGCTGGAGCTTGGCGTCGCCGATGTGCGTCGTTCGGCTGCATCGGCGAGGTGCCGGACGCTACCTTGCGTCGTGGAATGTATGGTCGACGGTCGGGTTCGGTAATAACCTATCGGATCTGGACATCTTGGTAAGGCGGAGCGGCTTATGGCTTCATGGCAATGGAACGGCGCTCGATGGTGGAAGTTCGATTTCCACACCCATACCCCTGCGTCTCTCGACTATGGCAAGGGGCTGACCCAGGAGACGCTGCAGACCCGTAGTCCGGAGGATTGGCTGCTCGATTACATGCGGGCAGGCATCGATTGCGTTGTTATCACCGACCACAACACCGGAAAGTGGGTTGATGTGCTCAAGGCGGCGTACAACACAATGGAAGGGTCGCCGCCTGACGGTTTCAGGCCGCTAACGTTGTTCCCGGGCGTGGAGATAACGGTCCACGGATCGGTACACCTCCTGGCGATACTCGATCCGGTAAGTTCGACTTCCGATATCGATCGGTTATTGGGCGCGGTCGGCCTCGCGCAAACTCGCCGCTCGAGAGATCCGCACACCGATAAGCCGTTTCCTGACGTAGTACGGGAGATCGTCAAGTTCAACGGCCTGGCCATTCCAGCTCATGTGGACCGCGATTGCGGGCTATTCAACACAGATGCCAAATCGATCCTCGCGCCGGCGCTGGACGTCGAGGGCATCCTCGCGATGGAGGTTGTGGACCCCAAAGCGCCTCCCCCTCAGATGTACATAGACCGCAAGCTCCAATGGGCCAGAGTTCTGGGATCCGACTCGCACCATCCTCCGATCGGCGACGGCGGCCCCTGTTATCCGGGCAGTCGATTCACCTGGGTGAAGATGGGCAAGCCCAGCCTTGATGGTCTCAGGTTGGCACTGACCGATGGCTCCATCTCCCTGGAATGTTCCGATGAGACGAAAGGCGATCCGAACCAGCATGCCGATCTAGTGATTGAGTCCATAAAAGTCGAAAAGGCCCAGTATATGGGCCGATCGGCACCATTCTCTGTGACTCTGAACCCATGGCTGAACTCCGTGATCGGCGGGCGCGGAACCGGCAAGTCCACGCTTGTGGGGTTCCTGCGCATCGCGCTTCGGAGGGAGCATGAGATCCCCCGGGCGCTGGAGCAGGATCATGAAGCGTTCAAGAAGGTTTACGGCGGTCGAAGCGACAACGGTCTCCTGACATCGACAACGGTCGTCGAAGCCGTCTACCGTAAAGGACCAAACAGGTATCGGATCCAGTGGAGCCAGGATGGCACAGCGACCCCGATCGAGATCGACGACGGGGATGGCGGATGGAGGTCGGAACCTGGAGAAGTGTCGGCCCGGTTCCCGGTGCGCATCTACAGCCAGAAGCAGGTGTTCGAGCTTGCACGAGATCCGCAGGCCCTCCTGCAGATCATTGACGACGCTCCTGACGTGGACCATCGCTCATGGAAGAGCGCTTGGGACGAGGAAGAGAAGCGCTATCTATCCCTCCGTGCCGAGGCGCGCCGACTTGATTCTGCTCTCGCCACCCAGGCGCGCCTTGAAGGGGAATTGATCGACTTGCAACGCCGTCTGGAGGTGTTCGAGACCGCGGACCACGCAAGCGTCTTGAGGGAGTACCATAAGAGGCGCCGACAGGCACGCGCGCTCACGGATTGGGAGCAAAGCTGGACCGACGGAGCGGATCGCCTTATGCGCGCGATTGAAGAGATCGCTTTGGACTTACCCGATCCCTCAACTTTTGACGGTAACGACGACGCCGATCTCTTGATCCTGTTTCAGGCCGAGCTTGTTCAGAGTAAGATCGCGGACGCCATCGACACGATGCGCGAAAGCGCCCGAATATTTGCAGATCTTAAGGCTGAATGGCGCAGGCTTCGGGAAACCTCCGAATGGGATAAGGCGCATGCGGATGCTCTGTGCGATTATGAATTGCTTTGCGAGACGCTCCGAAATGAGGGAGCAGGCGATCCCTCCGAGTATGCACGACTTCTGCTGCAGGAACGGGTGCTGGAAGAGAAGGTGAGGAATCTTAACTCCATGCGCACTCAGGTGGCCACTCTGCAGGCCCAAGCGGTCCAAACGCTGCGGAAGATGCAGACTCTCCGCCAGGACCTGACCCAGAGAAGGCGAGATTTCATAGAACAGACGGTTGGCGACAGCAAGTTCGTACGCATGGAGGTCCTTACCCATGTCCCTGGGGCAACCGTCGAACTAGACCTCCGAAGACTGCTCAGAAAGGAGGATGGCAGCTTCGAAAAAGACATCGGACATCCTGAGAACGAGAGGGAGGGGCTTCTGGACCGTCTCTACCCCGAGAACCTCACAGCAGAGGGCTATGAAGAACGACTCGAGGATCTGAAACAACGGGTGCGGCGAATCGCCTCTGGCGACACGAGCAACGGTGATGTCGCAGATCGGAGGTTTCAGACTCACCTGGCCGGGCTTGATCCGGAGACGTTGGATCGGTTAGACTGCTGGTTCCCCGAGGACACCATACAGGTGAAATACAGCTCACGATCGGACGGCACGGATTTTCGGGCCATCGACGCGGCCTCAGACGGTCAGAAAACCGCAGCCCTTCTTGCATTCCTCTTGTCCTACGGATCCGAGCCATTAGTGCTCGATCAGCCGGAAGATGACCTCGACAACCACCTGATTTATGATCTCATCGTCAGGCAGCTGCGAGAAACCAAACGGCGACGACAGTGTATAGTGGTCACCCATAACGCGAACATCGTCGTGAATGGCGACGCGGAGTTGGTGATCGGCCTTAAGGTCGCAGGCGGCGAGACCAGGACGGAGTGTCTGGCTAGTCTCCAGGAAACGAAAGCACGCGAAGTCGTTTGTGAGGTTCTCGAAGGCGGGCAAGAGGCGTTCCGTCAGCGCTATCGCAGAATTGCTGAGAGAGGTTAGTCATGTTCGATAGCCCCGAAGAACTGCTCCGCAGGATCAGGCTCGGCGAAGACTCCACGGTCGAGTTCAAGTCGGCGCGCTTTAGCGGGAAACGCGTCCAGGCGCCAACACGCGAGGATCTGGCTAATGAGCTGGCCGCGATGGCGAACACGGCGGATGCAGCTCTGATTTTAGGTGTCGATGACGAGACCCGCGAAATCGATGGTATTCCGGTCGAACGGCTCGACGACGTTGAACGATACGTCTTCGAGATATGTAACGATGCTATCCGACCACCCGTGAGCTTTCGGTCCCAACGCATGGAGCTTCCTGACAGCTCTGGAACACAGCGGGCTATCCTCAAGATCGATATCCCCAGAAGTATGTTCGTGCATGAAGCCCCAGGTGGGTACTTCCGGCGTCAGGGAAGCTCGATTCGTAAGCTCCAGCCCGATATGCTCGCACGCCTATTTCAGCAACGAAGCCAGGCCCGTATCATTCGATTCGAAGAGCAGTTTGTCCCGGAGGCTCTTCTGGAGGATCTAG
>JABWBA010000027.1 GCA_013360745.1 Chthonomonadales bacterium
GACGGAGCAGTCGGCGGCGGGCAGCGAGGAGATGGCTTCCAGCAGCGAAGAGCTGGGGGCGCAGTCCTCGGCGCTCCGCGACCTCGTCGTCCAGTTCAAGGTCTCGTAGAAAGGAGCCGACCATGTCCACCGCAACCCTGCAACGAGACGCCCGCCAGGAGAGCGACTCCCTGAGCACGGGGACCACGCAACTGGTGAGCTTTTCGCTGGCGAACGAGTTGTACGGGATCGAGATCACGAAGGTCCGTGAGATCATCCTGATCACGGAGATCACCCGCATCCCGCAGACGCCCCATTACGTGAAGGGGCTGATCAACCTCCGCAGCACAGTGATTCCGGTCGTCGACCTGCGTGCGAAGTTCGGGCTGCCGGAGAGCCCTTTCACGGACGAGAGCCGCATCATGGTGCTGCAGGCCGTCGGCAAGACGATCGGCATCATCGTCGACGCGGTGAGCGAGGTGCTCCGGATCAAGCAGGACCAGATTGCCCCTCCGCCGCCGACGGTGGCGGGGCTGGGTCGTGAGTACCTCACGGGCCTGGTGAAGCTTGAGAAGCAACTGTTGATCTTGTTGGACATCGACAAGACGCTGGACCATGACGAGATGGCCGGCATTGGCTGAATGCCGGCGGGTCCTTTCGCGATCGAACTGCAAGCCCACGAGCGAAGGCTCGTGGGCTTGTTCGTTGAAAAGCGGCCGTGGCGTTCAGTCCAGCCAGTCCTTTTCGCGAAGCCTTTGCGGCGCGTACTCTTCGGTCACGTAGCTGATGTCCTTGCTGATCAGCGCTTCGACCTCGAGCTTGAAGCCGTTGTCGAGCAGTTGCCGGATCTCGTGTTGCCACTCCTTCTTGTGCTCGAACCAGGGATAGCCGGCGATCTGCTTGGCGCGCTTGCGGTCGGTGTCGTTCAATCCGATCTGCACGCTCTTCGAGAGCCCGCACCGCTCGAAATCCTTGCTCCGCAGGCCCAAGAAACGCGCGTCGGGAATGGCCATGCGGCGGGATTCGTAGGCCAGGTTGATCGACCCCTGCTTGATGACGCTATAGATGTAATACCCCCAGGGATCGTTATCCAGGAGGCAGAAGACCGGTAGTTTCAGCTCGTTGTGCAGCCGGTAGAGCAGCCGGCGGACGCCGCGCGACGGCTGGCCGCCCCCATGGGTGAGAATGCACTTGTGCTTCCGCCAGAACTTGTCCTCGTTGAACCGCCGCCAGACCGTGTCCTTTTCGACGTGGAGGACGAACTTCGCGTCGCACTTGCGGAACCGGATCACGTCGGGCTCGCAGATCGATGGGATCGAATAGCCGCCCGAACCGAGCCGCGTGCAGTCGATCTCGTCCCCGCTGTCGATGAGCGTGATCTCCCCGACCATCGTGCCGCGGTTGCTGGCGTAGACGTGCAATTCCTCGCGCAGGGCCTCGAGCGCCACCTCCACGTCCTCGATGATCGGGTCGCACTCCGCCTGGTCGCTGAACGTCTCTTCCTTGGTCCCTTCGATCGTGTGTTTGAGGATGTAGAACAGACCACGGATGCTGGTGGTCTTGCCCTCGTCGATCAATTGCTTGCAGCCGGTGGCCACCAGCAGTGTCTGCATGTAGCTCTTCGCCTGCGACAGGTTGAAGAGCTGCCGCCGGTTCGTATTGCCGCCCATCTCGATGATTTTTTTCTTCGGGCTGTAGTGCACGTTGGACAGCGTGCGGGCCGGGATGTCGACGTGCGGCTCCCGGTTCTTCTCCGCAGCGAGCACGACACCGTCGGCCAGGCCCGTCAGGCGGCCGAGCGTCTTCTTGTCCTGCTCCGTGTACTTCACCGGAGTTTTTTTCTCACCAGGGACTCTTTTCGGGGCTTTCTTGGGCATCACAAGCGCTTCGAGAGTAGAAGGTGTCATTGGTCATTGGTCATTGGTCATTTGCCTGCGCGACAAGCCGCCCACAACCAATGACCAATGACTAATGACTAATGACCATTTTGGCGATCGACGATCAGTACGTTTTCGCCGTATTCTTCGGGATCTTCGTCGATGATGGGTTGGCCGCTCTCGTCGAAGCGGAGGTCGGCATCGGCGGTCTTCTTGGTGGCGACCCGCAACAGGTCGTTGTAGAGCCGTTCACGGTCGGCGCCGTTGAGCCGGCTGCAGGCCGTGGCCACCTCGCCGAGATAGCGGAGGAAGATCGCCCGCCGCTGTCCCTCCTGCTTCACCTTCTGGCGGCGTTTGACGTACATTCCCAGTTTGCGTCCGACGGCCTGGAACCCCAGGCGCAGCTCTTTCTGGATCTCCGGGTAGGCGGCGATGGCCTCCTTCGATTCGCTCGTGAAGGGGACCCAGACGCTGGCGACGTGGACCATCACCGTCACCGGCCCGCTCGGCAGGCCGCCGCGCGACTGGCTCAGGCCGTAGGCTCGCCAGTTGGTCTGCATGATCGTCTGCGTGATCGCGCAGGCGCCGGCCTGGAACTGCAGCGGCACGCGGTTGGCATAGCGCAGCACGTTCATCGACTGCCCCGAGCTGAGATTCACGTTCCGCATCGCCTCGTGAAGCTTGTCGATGCTCTGCTTCTTGAGCTTGCCGGGCGAGATGCGGGTCTTGAGGCCGGCCTCTTTGAGGATGCGATCGGCCGCTTCGAACCCCAAGCCTTCAAAGCTCGTCGCCAGGAATTGCCGCAGCGTGCGGCTGTCGCTCTGGGAGAGCAATTCCTCCAGGGCCTCGCGCGAGACCTTGTGGGCCGTCGGTTCGCCGCCGTAGGCCAGGCCGACTTCGATCACGAAGGGATTGCCGCGGTACACGGCCGGCGGGCGGGTCGCCGCCACGTAGAACTCGGCCGGCACGACCTGGTGCAGCCCCTTGAGAATCAACTCCTCGCCGATCGGCACGATACAGTCGGTCGCGGGGGCCTTGATCTTCGTTTCCTGGATGGCCTTGTAAAGCGCGTCGGCCTCGTGCCGGCCGATCCGCTTGGTATTCGCACGCGTGCTGACTTTGGCTGTCTCGCAGATCCGCCTGGCGACCGCCGGACTGACGCAGGTGAACGTATCGCTGAGGAACGCCGAGAGCGTCTTCGCCTCGGAATCCTTGAGCATGGCCACCAGCCGGCCCAGTTCGATCCCGTACGGATGCGGCTTGATCTCCTTGGGTTCCGGCGGCAGACTCTCGGCAACCCGCGAGTAGCTCTTCGCGTTGCCGTCGGGATCCTGGTAGTGGATCGTGACGTGCGGATTGGCGATGGCGGTCTGCTCGAGATAGTCGTCAACGCTGCCCCGGCCCCGCTGGTAGCGGGCCTCGAGTTCGATCGTCACTCGCGTGCCGTGGTTGACCTCAATCCATTCGATCCCGAGTTTCTCGATGGCCTCGCGCCCCTTTTCGCCGGGCGGGACGTCTACCCCTTCGCCGCGGCCGTTGAGAATCTCGGGCTTGTTGTGCTTCGTGTCGATCTGGATTTCGTAGTAGTGGGCCGGCTTTCGCGGCGAGATCTTCGACATGATCTTCACCGGCTTGCCGGTGGTCAAAAGGCCGTACATCCCGGCCGCGCTGATGCCGATGCCCTGCTGGCCGCGGCTCATCCGCAGCCGGTGGAACTTCGAGCCGTAAAGCAGTTTCCCGAAGATCATCGGGATGGTTTTCTTCAAGATCCCCGGACCGTTGTCCTGCACTCCCACCTTGAACCGGCTCTCGCCGGTGGTCTCGATATGGACCCAGATCTCGGGGAGGATGCCGGCCTCCTCGCAGGCGTCCAGAGCGTTGTCGACCGCCTCCTTCACCGTGGTCAACAGGGCCTTTCGGGGGTTGTCGAACCCGAGCAGGTGACGGTTCTTGGCGAAAAACTCGCTGACGGAGATGTCGCGCTGGCTGGCCGCCATCGATTGGGCCGTGGCCCGGCGGCGAGGCGCCGAACCGTTGGCCGAGGAGGGCTGACCATTCGAGCCGCCATCAACCACCTCGTCTGCGGCGGCGGTCAGGGCAGAATCGTCGTCCATGTCGCTCGACGTTCCTGGAAGTCGCGTCGTCTTCTGCAATGCTGAGGCTCCGTGGGTGAGATTGGGCAGATTATAACGGATTTTCCGGCCTATTCCCAGGCGGCTTTGGCCGCAGTTACGGTACAGATCCTACTCGCCGCACATCCGGCGCATAAAGACTCACCCGTGGCACCGCCCCAAGCCGACGAATCATGGGGAGTCCCAAAGACCCGCATGAAAACCTCCCGCCAACGATTGAGGAGCCGTTCATGGTTTCAACCACGATCCGCCGGACCCTGATTGCCGCAGCCGCACTGGCGGGGCTTGCTGGCTGCGCCGCGCTCCGGGATGCGGTGCGCCGCTATGCGGGAGCCAACTGGGCGCCGCTCCCGGTGCCGGAGTCCAGCGAGGCGCTCGACCGAGCTCGTCTCGTCCTGAATCGCGCCGCCTACGGCCCGGCTCCCGGAGATCTTGCCCGAGCGCTTGATACCGGTATCAGGGGATGGATCGAATCCCAGCTGGCCGATGAAGGGAGCGATTCGCCCGCCGTATCCCTCCGAATCGCCGGATTGGAGACCGTCGAGGGCGCGACAGACGCTCCCGACCGCTTCGCCAGCCTGAGCGACGCCCAGCTGATGGACGAACTGCAGCGAGCGGTAATCGTGCGAGCCGTCTACAGTCAAGCCCAGCTTCGCGAAGTCATGGCGGACTTCTGGACGAATCACTTCAACATCTACGCACTCAAAGCGGACGGTCGCGTTCTCCTGCCCGTGTTTATCGAAACCGCCCTTCGCCCGCACGTTCTGGGCAACTTCCGCGAGATGCTCCTCGCCACCGCGCGGAGCCCTGCAATGCTCGCCTATCTGGACAATCAGAGGAACCGTCGGGGAGTGGCCAATGAGAACTACGCCCGCGAACTGATGGAGCTCCACACCGTGGGCGTGCATGGCGGCTACAGCCAATCGGATATCCGAGTGTTGGCGCGTGCGCTGACAGGCTGGACCGTGGCCGAAGGCTTTAGCCGCGGGCAGTTTCGATTCGACCGGGCCCTGCACGATATCGAGGCCAAACGGGCGCCGTTTCTCGACCTGATCCTGCCGCCGGACGGCGATCAGACGGAGGCGGAATCGGCCATCAGCCGCCTCGCGGAGCATCCTGCAACGGGCCGATACCTGGCAAGAAAGCTCTGCGTCCGCTTCCTCGGGCATGCGCCGGAGAAGGTCCTGAGCGCCGCGGCCAACGCCTACGCCTCGTCGGATTGCGCCATCCGGCCGATGCTCCGCCCCATCCTGCTCGACGCCCTAGCGAGCCGCGGCGACGTGCGCCCCTCCCTCAAGCGCCCGTTCGATTTCGTCGTCTCGGCGCTTCGCGCGTTGGGGGCCGATACGGATGGCGGACCGTCGATCCAGACACGTCTGGCCGAGATGGGCCAGCCCCTCTACCAGTGGCCAATGCCCGACGGTTTCCCGGACCGAACTGCGGCGTGGACCGGCAGCCTCCTTCCACGATGGAACTTCGCGCTGGACCTCTGCTCCGGCAAACTCGACGGTGTGACGGTACGCCCCCTGGAAGCCCCGCTCGCCGACGGAGATCGGACACCGCTCCGCGCCCCGTCCGCCATCGTCTCCGCCCTTCTCGGGCGATCGCCCGACGACCCGATCGCCCGATCCATTGCGGCAACGATCCAGGAGGGGCTCCAATCGAGCCGCGCCGATCGATCGAACCTGAAGGATGTGGTCGCCAACACGGCCGGGCTCACCCTGTGCGCTTCGGCCTTTCAGTGGAGAGGGTAACAGCATGGCAGCGCACCTATCGCGCAGGGAACTGCTGACCGGAACGGCTCTGGCGGCGGCGCTGGCCGCCTCCGATCCCCGGCAGATGGCGCTCGCATCGGTGGCGGCGGTTCCGGAGCGTCGTCAGGATCGGGTCCTTGTGACGCTGTTCCTGAGGGGCGGCGCCGACGGACTCTCCATCGTGCCGCCGGTGGCCGATCCCGAGTACCACAGGCTGAGACCGACGCTGAGTCTGGCCTCTCCTCAGGATCGGTCCGCACCCAGGGCCGCACGGGCCATCCCGCTCGACGACTACTTCGGCCTCAATCCGGCGCTCCGGTCCATCGAACGCCTCTATCGGGATGGGCTCCTCGCTGTGCTCCATGCCGTCGGCTCCGGAGACCGCACGCGCTCCCACTTCGAGGCGATGGCCGTCATGGAACGGGGCCTCGCCGGCTCCACCGAGGGACCCTCCGGCGGGTGGCTGGCGCGCGCCGTTACGGCTGACGACGAGGGGGGCGTATCGCCGCTCCGAGCCCTCGCGTTCACCGAAACCATGCCCGATATCCTCCGGGGAGCGTCCGGCGCTACCGTGATCCGATCCCTGACCGACTTCCGACTCCACGGCGATCTCGAGACCGCCCGGACCCTGCAAGCGCTCTACGGCATGGACCCCGCCGGCGACGCGGACCTCGGCCTGCTCCAGGCCGGGCGGGGCAGTCTGCGCGTGATGGACGCTATCGCCGCACTCCATCCGGCTGCCTATCGGCCATCCGGGGGCGCCGTCTATCCGCCGGGTCCGCTGGGCGACGGCCTCCGACAGACCGCCTGCCTGATCAAGGGCCGCCTGGGCCTCGAGGCCGCCTTCCTCGATGCCACCGGCTGGGATACCCATGTGGCCCAGGGGCGCGACAGCGGCTGGCTGCCGGCCCGTCTCGCCGAACTGGGCCAGGGGCTTGACGCCTTCACCAGAGACCTTGGTGCGGAGATCGGGCGGGTGACCGGAGTGGTCATGACCGAGTTCGGTAGGCGCGCCTATGAGAACAGCGGTCTGGGCACCGATCACGGCAGAGGCAGCTGCATGTTCCTGTTCGGGGCCGGAGTCGCGGGCGGCAAAGTGCATGCCGCCTGGCCCGGCCTTGCGCCCGGGGCCCTCGAGCCGCCCGGCGACCTTGCCGTCACAACGGACTACCGTCGCCCGCTATATGAAGCGGTCCGGAGAACCCTCGGCGCGACCGCCGCTGCGGCCGCCTTCCCGGACTATACGCACACACCCATCGGAGTCGTAAGCGCCTGAGCTGGCCGATGGAAGGGGCGAGAGGCCCGTTGTCGTAGGGGCGGGCCGAGCGCCCGCCCGGAGGGGCTCATCCGCTGAAGCGGTTCCTGTATCGCCCCTGTGCGCCCACGTCCACCCAATCCCACCCAATCCCACCCAGTCCACCCCGCCCACCTATGCCCACCCACTCCCACCCACGCTGTGCCCGTACTTGCCCATGTAAGACAACCGTCCCACGCGGCCAACGAACGCGCCGATTCCTTGACATCGCTAAACAGAATCGGTATCATGTGTTTGCAGCTATATGCGACACAGTCGCAACTAAATCCGATTGCGACGATGCGTTCGCCGTCAACCGGGTCCATAGAGGTGCTACCATGCAAGACGCACTGCCCGGAGCCCATCTTCGGGCTGAAACAATGCCAGGACACTGGGTGCTGGCCAAACTGGGCAAACGGGTGCTGCGCCCGGGCGGCCTTGGTCTGACGAAGCAGATGCTCGCAGGCCTCAACGTCCAGCCAGCCGACCGGGTGGTCGAGTTCGCGCCCGGCCTCGGCATCACCGCCCGCCTGACCCTCGGCCGCCGCCCGGCCGCCTATACCGCAGTCGAACGGGATGAAACCGCAGCCGATCTGCTGAGGCGCTGGCTGACCGGTCCGACCCAGCGGTGCCAGACCGGAAGCGCAGACCGTTCCGGAGTGCCCGATGGCGCTGCCACTGTCGTATATGGTGAGGCCATGCTCACCATGCAGACCACCGAAACCAAGCGGCGCATCCTGAGCGAGGCCTATCGGATCCTCGAGCCTGGTGGCCGATACGGCATCCACGAACTATCCCTCAGCCCCGATGATATCCCCGACACCATAAAACACGAGATCGAACAGGCGCTGAGCCACTCGATCCGCGTGGGAGCGCGCCCCCTGACCTGCGCCGAATGGCGTGAGGAGCTGACCCGGGCGGGTTTCGAGGTGTGCGAGGAACATCGCGCTCCGATGCATCTCCTGGAGCCGATGCGCCTTGTGCGCGATGAAGGCTGGTTCGGCGCCATGCGCTTCCTGATGAACGTCGTTCGCGACGCTCCGGCACGGAAGCGGGTCCTCCAGATGAGGAGCGTCTTCCGCCGTTACGAGGCAAATCTCGGCGCGATCTCGCTGATTGGAGTCAAAACGTCCGACCGATAAAAAAAGGAGCGACGAATCGCGCGGGACGGACGCGCGACGCCGGATCGCATTCCGCCATCACCGCCCTGCGCCAGTGTGCAGGGTGTGCCGGAGAGGAGCGTCCCGACGGCATCGTCCGGCGACCATCGATTGCAGCCGATCCTGTTGACATCGTCGGAGCGGACGGTGCTATAATAGCGATGCCATGGGGACCGCGGCCATTCCGTGGCGGGCGAGTGGTGGAATGGCAGACACGCTGGTCTTAGGAACCAGTGCCGAAAGGTGTAGGAGTTCGAATCTCCTCTCGCCCATGGTATGGCGTACCGGCGTCCCGCATGCGGGAGTAGCTCAGTGGTAGAGCGCCTCCTTGCCAAGGAGGAGGTCGCGGGTTCGAAACCCGTCTCCCGCTTGTTCCCTCGCGGATCAGGCTCCTCATTTCGCCGCACCTGACGCCGTCACGCTGCCAATGCCGGAGCGCGACCTGACAGGGGGGTAGTCACGGGAACCCACTTTTCCCTTGTAAGGGTTCACGTTGCCCCGCGTGGACCAGTTGTATAGGAAACTTCCATCGGGTGCCGACCTATAGTGCGGGGCAACGTAGGTCCCATCCGTTCGGAAGTAACCGCGGACGCGTACGCTCCGCTGAGCGTCGCCCGCTAGCCCGACGGCGAGGAAGACAACGCACCAGAGCAGGACAAGCCTTCGCACGAACATGCGGACACCTCCTTACTCACGAAACAACGTAACATACGCCACGAGTGGCCCAACGGCGTTACCAACGACTGCGACCGGCGCGCAACCATGATGGCCCAACTGGCAGGCTGGCCTCCCATCACACAGCACCGGCAACTGCCCCTTGGGCCTGCCTGTGGGGTGGGCGTGCCTCACCGCTGCGAACCTAGAGCACCTGTGTCCGCGCGTTAGGAAACGGCCGGCACCGTATCGAGAGCGGCACTCAGTCTGCGGTATTCCAGAACCGCGCAGAACACCCCGTACGCAATCCATGCGACGACAGCGCACGCAACGAGGATGGTGATGAAGCGCACGGCTCTGGCTGATTCCCTTCGCTCGACGTCGGTGATTACACCTGTCGCCACGAGGTACGCTAGGAGTTCGGCTCGGTACTTCTCAGTAGCTAGGGGGTCCAAGAACCGCTGCCAGAAGGTCGGAGGCTTCGGGGCCTCGGGGACGTGGCGCTGCCCCTGTGCGTCGCTGACAGGACCACCTGCCAATGGTGCTCCGTTGTGCGGCGGGTCCGACGGTCATGCGGGGTTCCGAGCGTGGCGTGACAGTCATGATAGCATTATACGCTCTTTGACCACGGCCGGGCAAAGCGCACCGGACGCAGAAATCCTGCAGGCAACACTAGAATCGTACTTACAGTCGCAGCGCGACTGGATCGCAAGGCCCACGACCACAACATCACGGAGGACATGGGCCGTGCCACATGCTTCCGGTTCGGATGCATCCCGAACGTCCATCTTGCAGGACGCCTGTCACGACCTTTGCCCCTATCGCCGCGCCCCGCTCATGCGGTGGCCGATGGACTCGCGCCCTATCCCCCGCCGTGAACCCTAACGCATCTGCGCGACAATGCGGCTTCCTGTGGCACTCAGTATCTTCAGGCGGAATCGCTTCAGGTTCGAGACGGTAGTAAGTTTGGCGGCGAACTCGCGCAGGGCCGACCTGGCGATGAGGACCTCTGTCCTATAGATGCGGGTCTCGTACGTTCCCGGACTTACCTCGACTACCCCCTGCAGCTTGCTGATGGCCTTCTCGACATCCGACGACACAGCGACGCTGGGCACGCCTCGAATCTCAAGCTCTATGTGTTGCCCCACGCCGAACGCCAGCTTCTCCAACTTGCTGAGGAGCCTCTCTGCCATCACCTCCGCGGTCTGCGCCAAGGCCACTTTGCTGGCCAGTTCCTCCGACACATCCGGAGCGCCAGTTCGCTGCGCAGCGTCTGAGTAGATACGCTCTGCAGTGTCTACACGGACGGCTCTGAGTTCAACACGAGCCCGGCACTGCAGCCGCCGTACACGAATGCCATCAATGTCTTCAGTGGTGTCGGTCGCCACCTGCGTGAACGCCTCGCCGGTGACGAAGATATCGGCACCGAACCGCCGGCCGATCTTGGCGGCTTCTGTGTCGGCGCCGCGCCCGCCCTTCACGATCCGATCCACTGCGTCGCTGTACCGGATATCCCGGTACCGGTCCTGGTCCACCACCTTATAGCCGGCCTCAATGAGTTGCCTGCACAACTCCGTCTCGACCGCCGGGTCGGGGATGCGTGGCTGAGCCAGGTGCCGTTCTGGGACAACCACAATGACGCGCCAGCGACGAGGCAGTCTGGCATCACGGACACTGCACGCGAAGCCGTCGTCAGGGCGCGAAAACCCGGAAGTTGGACGGTCCAGGCATGAGCGATCACGCGCGTTATCACGGGCAAGTTCTCCTTTGTGAATGACTTACCGCCGTCGGGCGGTCAATGGGACTACAGCCCCTTGAACTTCAAGTTGAGCCATGAGGCCAACCCCAAGCAGAGCAACAGAAGCACCACATCGAGGTCAGCACCAAACACCGTCTGCAGGCCGGGGAATAGTGCGTGATGGGCTTTGTACAGACCCCAGAAGACCAGGCCGGCTTTCGCTATCGCGATCCACATACGGTTATCGGGGTACAGCACACGGAACACAGTAGTTCTCCTTTCTAGACGGTTCTCTTGTCATCGAGCGGTCCAGTGGCACACGCTGTCAATAGCTAGGCAATGTAGACCACGCATGTTCGGTTGGAGTCGCAGGCCACCAGTAAGGTCCTCGAGATCCGAACCGGGACCTCCTTGAAGGCGTCGAACGGCGTGCGTGCCCGGTGCATACTAGCTTGCTCCTCAGCGAATGCCGCCGCCACCGCCCGCTACCGCCAACGCCGGAAGGTCCTGCTGCGATTGCCATGCGGTCCTTATTCCGAGCCTCCGTCACCTCGGTCCGTGGCAGAAGGAACTGACGCCTCCTGTCGCTCAGTTTGTGCGCGTGATTCCGAGCGTGCAGGAGTTGCCACGTCGGACACTGTACTGTTCGCGTTCGCCTCCCGCGGCGGCGCAGATGGCCCCGCTGAAGCAACTCGCCTCTCAATCCACCACGAGAATGGCCACAGGCCCCCCAGCACTAGAGGGAACAGCCACAGAGGCGTCCTCCACCACAAGGGATCGCCGCTTAGCCCGGTGGCCTGCGACGCATGGCGCGCGTACCCGATGAGGGCCCAAACGAGCAAGGAGATCATAGGCACGACCATGCAGAGCCAGTCGCGAATCCAGACGTGCATCTGGATGATGTGGCCCGTTGGCGACCCGAAGCCATAGCGTGTGATGTTCCAGTGCTCCGCGACTATCGCCGCGGAGGCCAGTAGGGAGAGAACGGCGAACACCACACCCAATCCTAGTGAACCGCCTCCCAGATGCACGATCGGAGCATCTCCTCCCTTGGAAGTGCCGGTCACAAGCGTGAACATCCCGACAAAGACTATCTCGAAAAGCATGAAAAACACGATGCCGTCTTTGACGAGGTTGCCAAGGAATTCCATGCGTAGTTGCCAGCTCTGTGGCCCAGGCTGCGACAAAGCAGGCAAGACCCACAGTAAGCCGCCGAGTACGTATGCAACGTAGAAAATGGACGAAAGGGAGACAGCCTTGCTCCATCGAACGATGGCATAAGCAAGGGACGGGAATTCGCGGGGCGCCGTCTGCCCGACGAGCCATGCCGCGAAACTGATCGCGAAGACGGCGACCATCACTACGAGTATGAACACCCGGTGAGACCACATCTGGATGCACGTCCTCTTAGCCAGGTTCCAGCCTCGGTTGCCTTGCAGCCACGACGCCACCAGATATCCTATGAGAAGGCTTGGCAGACCAGCCACCGAAACCTTCACTGAGATGGTCTCCTGCAGCTGGGTTGAAACGGCCAACAGCACTCCGGATACATAACCCGGATCGTGGTCGGTCCTTAATGCTGCCCATCGAACCACCAAGGCGCAGACAATCAGGGGAATCCACGCAATGGCCGCCATCGATGTCTGCAGTACGCTCCAGTAACGTCCGCGATCGGTACTAGATCCGTCTGTCTCTCCGTAAGGACGCGCATTCAGGACGGCGTACGACCACGTGTTTGGCCACCACTGGTGGCCGTGCCGGATGCTCGCGATATAGCAGTCATAGTAGATGTGCGTTTCGAAAACTGCTAGAGTCGGTAGAACGATGAGAGCGTACATCATCACTTGCTCGACAAGGCTCATTGTCTGGCTCCCTGCTGACATGCGCCGTACCCATTGTCAGTTGGGCTCTACAGCACGTGCCGCACACGATGATTGGGTTCTGACCCACACCCGCAGGCGATCACTGCCATGGAATCACTACCGCCCTGGCTTCACCGGGAACTCAGAGCGCGCGCGTGTAGTCAGCTCGTTGATCGGCGTAATCCTGCCTTCAGGATAATCGACGTAGGCCACGCGCCAGATGCCGTACTCAGGAAGCGGCCGCGGGCACATAAACGACATCGGATTCCCGCTCGTCGTCTCGACCCACACGTACGGCGTGGTTGCTGCCGTGACGCCGTGTGCCGAAAAATAGTGGACATAGAGCTCGTATCTACCGCTCGGGAGTGACGTCGCGGTGATGTGTTCTGGACCGAAGCCGTCGACATCGTCCACGTCCAATGCCGCTCCCCAAGAGGTGACTTTGTTGTACCAGTAACATTCCGTCAGGCCCTGTGCCGACCCGCTGATCGGATTCAGGTGCAGATCCACGTCGGTTCCGTCCGTGTTCCAGCTCAGTTCAGTCCACAGCGCCTGGCTCGGGAAGCTGCCGGTGAACCGCACCTCTTCAACGTCTTCTCCGGTAGGGGTCACGGCGTGGACTCTAAGAACGTTTGATCCTGCTCGACACACCGTGCTGCCATGGAAATTGCCGTTGGAGTTGACTGTCAGGGGAGACGGGACACCGTTTATCTCGACACTGGCATAGGAACCCGCAGGCCATGGGCTGATACTGCCTGCGTACTGCAGGACCCGCGTTGTGACCGTCTGTCCGGGACGTGGTGTCGTGATCGTGATACTGCCGGCGGTAGTGGGGGTCGCATTCAACGTGATGTCTGGATCACCAGCGATCTTGAGCATGTACGGGTTACCGTTGAACACACCGCCCTTGAGGTGCTGCGGGAGGTCGTCCACGGCCTGCTGAAGATTCCTGCCCCGTGCCATGCGCAGAAGAAGGCGGTTGTAGGCCCAGGGCGACACGGGTTGTGAGTCGGTCCATCCAGCGTAGGAGGCAATACCCACTCCGAACAGTGTGTTGCTCATCGTTGCGTCGTACGATCCGCAACCGGCATTCAAGAACAGGCCTCTGGCAAACTTGCGGTCCTTGTAGTTGGTGTCCCAGAACTTCGGTCTTACTCCGATGAATGATCGCGTCTGTGTCCGCTCGCCGTTGGCGCCATCGAGACCCCAGTCCACGATAATGACGTCAACCTCGCCGCCAGTCCACGCCGACCAGTAGGTGGGGATTGAGTTCACCCAGTTGACCTACTGACCAGTCATCATGGAGTAGTTGCCTGGTACGCCGGAGTGGCCGAGGTACAGGATGAGGGAAGCCGAGCTAAGCTCTCTGAACCGCTCGACAGTTGCAGCAGCGCCGTTGATCCGCTCAACGCGATACCCGAGTGCCTCGAGCAAGTCTGCCGACAGATCTAACATGCTTGACGCATCAGATAAGGCGGGGTCATCGGAAAGCGTGTTGACCACCGCCGCGTTCTGGTTTCCGGTTGGCGCTCGGCCACGGCGAATCTCCGAGACGGCGGCCATGACTTCGGCTCTCAGCGCTGGCATATCAGGCGGAACGAACTTAGGCATGTCCTGAACCCAGACGAGCCGCCCCCCACTACGCATGGTGACGCCCAAGGAACCATCGCTGCCAACGACGACTTCACGGACACGCTCGTCCGCAGCCGCCACGCGACGGGCCTCATCCAGCGCGGTGGGGTTCTCTATGCCGCCATTTGAGCGGAGTACATCACCCACCCGGTTCGCCACGGCTTCTGCGTCGGCGGCGGCCTTCTTGAGGTCGCCGTTGCCGCCGCCTCCGCAACCAACCGCAGCGAGAATAATAAGAACCGCGACTAGCGCCAGACCAAGTCGAGTGCTTCTGAACCTGAGCATTTCCTTTCTCCTCTCATTCTGCGATGACAAATGTCTATGCTGAACGCACGATAGGACGATGCGCGCGTGGAGTCACGTCAGACCGAAGAAGCTCGACGGCGGCTTGTGATAGCGTTGTGCTAACAGGAGTACGGCAATGACGATCCAGATCATGAGCGCCCATGCGCAACCGCCCGACGGGAACCGCCTGCTACTCTCGAACAGAAACTGGACCCATGATAGTGCGAGCGCAATACCCAGAAGGATGGGTGCAAAATCGAGTCTCGCTCGGGATCCGTTCATCACGATCTCTATGGCTCCGAGGATCACAACCGCGATGATGCCAGGCAGCCAACCGCCCGAACATCCCTGGGTACACGATGGTGTTTGATCGAATTGGTTCGTCGGTCCTATGAACACAATGCACCTCTCTATCAGCTCTCACTATCGAACCCATCAACCATCCAAACATCACCGATCGTAACTGATGAGAGACGGTTGAAGTTGACCCACCCGGGGTGGGCATTTCCGCTCAGCCTTGGCCTTCAGATCCTCGAGCTCCTGACGGAGTTTGCCCAGTTCAACCGTCGTGGCGAGACGCGGCTTAGCTCATGGAGCGGATCCAATCCCCTCACGAACCACAATAAAACGAGCAAGGCCCACATATGACCTATAGCGTCATTGGCGAACTCGATGTCGAACGGGCGGTCCATGACGGACTTCACCTTGACCGCGGGATCATAAGCCGTTGCCTTGCAGTTCGGCCCCAGGAGTCGGGCCTTTGCCCCCGCTGCTTGTCTTATCGCCTCGTAGACCAGGTACACGCCCGCCACCAAGGATCCCAGAACGATCACATGACCAATGAAGTGGAAGCCCTCGTCTCCGGCGAGCGGCGCACCGACGAACAGGGCGACCAATAGGGCACCCGCGCACCCCCATGTCGCACTCTTCGCATCTATCAGATCGTGGTCGTGGCAGCGGTCAAAGTAAGGGAAGCGGAACTCCTCGTTTCCCTCAGGACGGTACAGGCTCTCGGTCCGGAACTTGGTGCTCGGCTCGCCGCAGCAGACGCACAACGGGAGTGCGACGAACTTGTCAAGGAGATCGCGCGGAAACTGCACTGTTGTCACGGTCGTGTCCTCCGAGGCATGCCTCACGGGGCTTATCCTTATTTCCAATGACGCGCGAGGCTGGCATCGGCGCTGTTTTGCGAGATACATAGTCCGTTTTTGATCTCGATCAGGCCGGGACACGAGAAGACCGGGCCGAAGGAAACGCAGCGCACGCCGGGGCGCCGAGGCGGCACCGCGGAGTGTGCCAACTGCTCATTGCCAAGGACCGTGGCGGTGAGTTCGGCGACGCCGCGTTGTATCTGCAGATGCTCGGGTCTGATCGGTTCCAGATCACGGACCGAGATAACTGGGAGCGATCGTCTCCGGCACGAGGCTTAGCTGGAAGGACGAAGCGGAGCACGGCGGCGAGTGCAATCCAGGAGGCCCTAGCGCAGCGCGGCAAGCTTACGCGGGCCGACCTCGTCAAAGTGGGCCACGCCAATGGCGCAAGCACAGGCGTCACGGACGGCGTGCTGAAGTCGCTGCGGGAAGGTGGGCACATCCTTCGCACGAGGGCCGCCAGCGGCGAGGCGGCGTTTGAGCTCGCTGGCGAAGGCGAACGCACGCGCTACATTTAGCCGTCGCTTCCCGCAACGCCGACAGTCCGACCCACACGAGACAAAGGCTATAATGCAATAACATTGCACATTAGCCCGAGGTGAAGCCGCCTATGTACGTCCTTCGCACAATCGAGGACTTCCTCCTGCGCGCCTCGGCGCGTTTCCCCGTGGTGGTCGTTACGGGCGCGAGGCAGGTGGGGAAGACAACAACGCTGCGGCGCATTGCTGAGCCCCAGCGGACCTACGTAACCCTCGACGATCCTCTCGTCTTGGATTTGGCCCGGAGGGATCCAGCTCTCTTCTTTCAGCGCTTCCGACCGCCGCTGCTGGTGGACGAGATACAGTACGCGCCGCAGCTGCTTCCTTACATTAAGATGCTGGTTGATGCGGAGCGCCGGCCCGGGATGCTGTGGCTGACCGGATCGCAGCAGTTCCACGTGATGAAGGGGATGTCCGAATCGCTTGCCGGGCGTGTTGCGATTGTCAGGATGCTTGGCCTCAGCCTCCGTGAGGCGATGGGCCTCGGCGATCAGGACCGACCGTTCGTGCCCGATATGGGCGGCATCCTTGCGCGGCAGGCTCAGGTGCCTTCCGTATCGCTGAGTGATCTCTATCGGCGAATCTGGCTCGGCTCGCTGCCCGCCATTGCGCTCGACGATTCACCCGAACGGGATGCGTTCTTTGGGTCCTATGTGCAGACGTATCTGCAGCGGGACCTGCGCGACCTCGCCCGTGTCGGCGACGAACTGGCATTCCTGCGCTTTGTGCGAGCCTGTGCGGCGCGCACAGCCCAGCTTCTGAACGCGGCCGAACTTGCCCGAGATTCCGACGTTGCGCCGAATACCGCCAAGGCGTGGCTCTCTATCCTGGAGGCTTCAGGGATCGTCTTCCTCCTCGAGTCCTACCACTCCAACCTGACGAAAAGACTCGTTAAGGCGCCCAAGCTCCATTTCGTTGACACCGGTCTTTGCGCCTACTTGACAGGGTGGACGACCCCTGAGTCGCTTGAGGCCGGAGCGATGTCGGGTCCGATCTTGGAGACGTGGGTGGTCGGCGAGCTTCTCAAGACGTGGTGGCACAACGGGCCGAATCCCCCTGTCTGGCACGTCCGCGATCGGGGAGGGCTCGAGGTGGATGTGGTGATCGTGCACGATGGGACCATCTACCCGTTGGAGATCAAGAAGACGGCATCGCCCAGGGTGTCGGATGTCGGCGCGTTCCGGCGTCTTTCGGCGCTCGGAGCTCGCGTGGGACCGGGCGGCATCGTGTGCTTATCGCCCAACGTACTGCCGCTGACTGAGATGGCGTGCGCGATTCCGGTGGGGGCCCTGTGACATTTCGGATGTGCCGTGGCGCTCCCGAGGCGTTCCCGTCATCGGAAAGCCGTTGCGCGGACATGGGAGCGCGGCAGGGCTTGAGGTACCAACTAGACAGTATAGACGTATTATGGAGGCCCACGCCTCTGACTGCATGGCAACTCCAGGAGGCCAGGAACAGGCTGAGCGAGGTCGTTGATCGGGCCAACGAGTCGGGCGTGCAGGTGATCACGCGGAGAGGCAAGGAGGTGGCTGTCATCATGTCCTGGGACGACTATCGGCGCGGTTACGGGCGGCAAGGCGACCTCGTAGACTTCCTGATCCGGTCGCCGCTCGCCGGGAGCGGGATCGCCATCGAGCGCGACCGAACTCCGATCAGACCGCAGCCCGAGCTGTGAGATACCTGCTCGACACGTGCACCACCAGCGAGTTCGCGCGGCCCAGACCGAACGAGGGGCTGGTCGAGTGGCTGCGGCGCCAGGACGAGGCCGGTCAGTCCATCAGCGTCCTCGCTATGGGTGAAGTCGTGGCCGGCATCGAGCGCGTCACCGATCCGAACCGGCGCGCGACGCTGCAGAACTGGCTGGAGCGCGATCTCGCCGAGCGCTTCGCGGGAAGGATCGTCCCGATAGACGCTGCGGTTGCCCGGGTGTGGGGGGCATTATTCGCGTCAGCCGCCGCATCGCTGTGACCTCTCGGATCACTCCCTCGCGCGCCGCATCGTCCGGAACGCGCAGCAGCTGCACCGCCGCCTGACCAATCACCTGACCGAACGCGATCTCATCGGTCGCAAAGACCCAGCCGTACGAGCCCGTGCCGGCAACCGACGCCAGACGGTACCGACCATCAACGATGTAGTCGAGCAGCATCTTCGGATCAAACAACGCTCACATTCCCCCTCAACCTCTCGCCTCTCGCCTCTTGCCTCTTGCCTCTCGCCTCTTGCCTCTTGCCTCTTGCCTCTCAACCCTCAGCTTCCCGTCGTATCGGGCCGTTAGGGCCGAGCGAGCTCGCAGGCGGCATCGATCGTGCGACCCCGCATTTGCGCCCTGCAATGGAGGCGGATCGAACCGTCGTCGCGAGGAAGCGGCAACGTAAGGCGGATCTGCTTCGTCGCTCCCGGTTTGACGGTCAGAGTCCCGTGGGCCTCGGCGGTCCGGTCGATTCCGAGGCGTACTGTTACGGGGCACTCGATCGAGGTTCGATAGGGGTTGGTGACCCGCGCCTCGATGAGGATTCGGCCTTCCTGAGCGTCGATCCGGCCCGATACGGTGAGCAGCGGACCGATCCAGCGGACCTCGTCGGGCAGGTACCGCACGAAGGTGGGCGCATCGTCCACCCGCAGGAGCAGGGTCCCCTCGCTGGCGGACTGAAGGACGGAGTTCCCCATCAGGTCGGTGGTCTGAATCCGGGCCTTATGCGCCTGAACGCCCACCCATTGGGGTCCTGTACGGCTCCAGATTGCGGCCAGGCGTTCCCCGGCGCTGCGGAAGGTTCTCACTTCGATACCGCGCCCGGGCGCAGCCGCTCCCAGACTCCGCGCTCGTCCCAACAAGACGGCCAGGGTGCGGAAGGCGAAGAAGGCGGCTCTCGGGCTGAGATCATCGCGACAGAGGCCGTACCCATCTTCAAGATCGAACGGATCGGCCCCAGGATCGTTGAGGCGAAACCACAGAATCTTCTCTACGGGACCTTCGGACAGCGCGACGATGCAGCTCCTGGCCAGAAGGGAGGCCTGCACTCGCTCGGTGACCCCATCGGGCGTCTGGACGCTTCGCGACAGCTCGGTGATCCAGATCGGACGGGCTAGGTGCGCAGCGCTACAGAGCTCCTTGATATGGCGCAGTCGGCGAGCCAGCTCGGTCTCGGGAGCAAGGGGACTGTAATGATGGATCGAGATCGCATCACACCACCGTCCGTAACCCTTCTGCAGCAGCGCATCCAGGAAATCCGGTCGCGGCCCGCTCCCCGCAACACCCGGCATGACCACGATCGCCCGGGGATTCCCCCGTTTGGCCGCGACGAAGGCGGTTTTGAGCAGGGCGCCATAGCGCACGGGATCGGGCGCCGGCTCCCAGAAGGCCGGGCTGTCCGGTTCGTTCCAGATCTCCCAGCATTGGACGATGTCCCTGTATCGTCGCACGACGTTCTCAACATAGGCCGCCCATGCCTTCAGGTCGGGCTGATGCAGCCACGGGCGCTGTCCTGCGCTGCCCGGAGTCCAGCTTGACGCCCACTCTGGAGGGAAGCCGAGGATGAGCAGCGGCTCGATCCGCTGTGCACGCGCCTGGCGCGCCGCCGTGATCCCGAGCGGCTCCACCGCCGTCAACCGCAGATCCCCGCGCCCAACCCGGCCCGACAGGGGATCCGGCCCATCAAAGGACCATCGTGCGAGCAGGCCGTCGGCCGGAGGCCTGGCCTTGCGGGCCAGCGCGGCGATATCGGCGGGCCCCAGTGCGCGTTGGTAGAGAACGAGTTCGTCGAGATCCAGGGGATTCGCATCCCCGATGACGAGCGGCGATCCGTTCGTGAGGAGGCGCCCTCCATCAAAGACCGCCGTGGTGCGCACGGCGCCATCGACATAGAGGGCTACCTGACGGATATGGCGCGAATAGGTTACCGCGTAATGCCTCCAGCGCCCGTCCCGGCCGTCCACCCGGGCGTCGAACTCCACCGCAGAACCCGGGTCCTTTTCAGAGGAGGCTGAGAAAGCGAATCTGCCGCTCTGAGCGCGAAGAAAGACGCTGTAGTTGCGTGGGCCTCCGTATGCGCCCTTGCTCACGATGTTCTGCCGGCCTGCGTCACCCCCGGGTGTCCGAGCCCAGAACGCGATGGTAACTTCGTCGGTCGCATTCAGGCGGGCTCCATCGTTGGCCTGCAGCGCCTTCTGGCCGGTACGCATACCGTGGCCGGAGGGGCCGGGGATCATCGCGGGCCGATCCCATACCCAAACGCCCGGAGCGGGATTCACCTGCTCCCAGGATAGGCCGATGCGCGTGACGCCGATGCCGCCGAGGCGATTGAGGCTGCGAAGGGTTCTGTCGGCCGCCGTTGGAAGCCCGTAGACGGCCCCGTTGCTGCCGAGCCGGGCATCGGAGCGCCGCCGCAGCGGCTCGGTGCCACGAAGGAGACCGAAACGCCCGATCCATTCGCGACTCCTCCCGGCGACCTCGAAGCGGAAACGGACGGTGTACGGCCCGAAACGCTTTACCATCGGCACATAGGACAATGACCGGTGTCCACCCGCGGGAATCGCGGCGATCCCGAGGTCGGCGGTGATGGTGCGACCGTCCATATCGATCAAGCGGGCCGAGCATCGGCCTGTCATGGCGCTCGAACCTTTATTCCTCAGAATCAGGCGCAGCTCCGCCTTTTGCCCCTGCACAAAGATCCCTGCCGGTTGCGTCGGCACGACCTTGCCCATGATCGCGTCGAGCGGGTTGGGTTCGATCTGGGCCGCGAGGCCGCTCAGGCCGACCCGGGCGATTCCGCCCGAGGCCTGGAGCTTCGACCGATCCTCCGGCGGAGCGAGAAGGATCCTCCGGACGGCGACGGGTTGGCGGATGGGGGACGGCGACTCACCCGTGCGCACCAGCGGTTTCCACGCCGGATTATCCGTAATGGGAATGTCTACCCGTCGCCATGTGGTGAAGTCGAGGCTGGCTGCGGCCGCTTCGAAGAACCGCCCTTCGGCATCCTCAATCGTGATGCGCAGCTCCGATCCCGAACCATCGCCAAGCGCCCACAGGCCGATACTCCGGCAATCGAACGCCCCTGTCGGCTCGAGCCGCACGGCGGAGACCATGGACCGTGCGGGATCGGTGAAGTCAGCGCTGAGCAGTATGTATCGCTCGGCGCCTTCCCGTGGCAGGGCGGCTGCGATCTGCAGAGCGCTCGTGCCGAGCGAGTACGCGATTCGATCGCCGCCGAGCCTCCAACCGCGCGTTGCCTCCATCGGATCGAGGACTTGCTCAACCGGCCCGCCCTGGGTCCTGGCGTCGATCCCGGACAGGAGGAGGCCAATCAGCGGCAGAATGGCTGCCGCCAACGGACGAACGGGACGACGATTCGGCGAAATAGCCAGCGGCATGGTAGCTCCCAGCGATCGGCGCAATGCTGCAAGCGGCTCGAGAGGCGATCATTACGCGGACGCGTTATCTCCGATCGTCCGGCGCCAGCAATGAGCGCGCGCCTTCGGATCCGCTGCAGGCGGTTGGTCTGTCTGGTATATAGCATATATCCCATGGACGAACATCCTGACGCGAGCCAACCATCGAATGGCGCGGCCCTGGCGCGACGGGTGGCGGCTCTTGTCGGCCATCTTGCCCGAATCCATGCGCGGATCGCTAACTATGCCGATATGGGTGAGATCGTCTCTGCGTTATGCGAGGCGACCGTCAGCGGCGGTGAGTTTGAACGTGCCGGCATCCTCGTATTCGAGGAGCGTAGGGGTGAGTTCATCGATATGGGCTACTGGGATGTCTCAGGCGCAGCCCGTAACGGTGGTAGAGCGGTTCAATGCCCATCGTCCGGGACGGAGTGCGTCTGCGCCGCGCTGATTCGGGGCGATGAAACGGTCCTCCACTGCGATTCGATGTGCAGGCTGCCCTTCTGTCCATTGACGGAGCCACATGAGAACGGGGCGTGCGTAGTCGCCGCTCTCCGTATGGGTGATCGCCTCATCGGATTGATATGGGGTCAACACGAGCGCGGTGGGACCGAGGAGGACAGCAGCAACGCGAACATCCTCGCCCACTGGTCGGCGGTTCTGGCCGGCACCCTTGAGCACGCCCGGCTCCTGCATGAAAACAGGCGTCGCCTTCTGCTCGCCGCTCAGCTCGCCCGCGTCGGCGCTGCAACAGCGGCCGAGAGCAACATCAGCGAGGTCCTCCGTCTTGCCCGGGATGGCATCGTTGATGCGGGCCTACTGGACCGCGTGGCGATATTTCTGCGCGAGCCGGGCGAGGACCGCTTCCTGGGCTCCTGGGGCACCACGCGTGAAGGCGAGATCGAGGACCTGAGCGAGCGGATCATCCGCATCGGGGCGTCGCCCAAAGACTCTCTGTACCAGATCGTCTACGGCGATATGCCGTTCCTGCTGACCGATGATTACACTGCCGCTGAGAACCTGCCCCCGGGCCATCGGATGTACGGAGTACGGTCGCATTGCGTGCTGCCGCTCCGAGCCGGCAAGGAGATCGTCGGTATCATCGTGGGTGATAATCTCCTGACCGATCGGCGCATCACCGAAGAGGATGTCGCCCTCTTGCTCCCGCTCTCAGAACAGGTCGCGGTGGCGGTCGTCAACGCTCGGCTGCACTCTGAGCTGACTCGAGCGCGAGAGAGCCTGGCCGAAGAGGTGCGAGTGCGTACAGCAGACCTTGAGGACTTGAGCGCTGAGATGTCCGCCTTCGTCCATACTCTGTCGCACGATCTTCGATCGCCGGTACGCGCGGTCGAGGCGTTCATCTACAGTGCGCTCCATTACGCCCCGGCGGCCCTGCCACTCGAAGTGCGGCGCGATCTGGAACGAGCCCACGCGTCGACGGATCGTATGGGTCAGTTGATCGAGGCGCTCCTTGCGCTGGCCCGACTCGGTCGGCGTCGGCTGAATCTAGAGACCGTACATCCGGATGAAATCGCGGCCCAGGCTCTGTCCTCGATCCGATCCTCGTTTTCGCACGGTGTCGATGTCCGGATTCTGCCGATGCCGACGGCGCTGGCCGATGCTGAGATGCTGAGGATCGTCTATGGCGAGCTGCTGGATAACGCGATGCGCGCCACGCGAGGGGCCACCCTTGCCCGCGTCGAGGTCGGTTATTCGGACGGATCGTATTATGTGAGTGACAACGGAATCGGTTTCGAGCAGCAATACGTTCACGCCCTATTCGACCTGTTTCGCGGCTCCCAGGGCGGCTCCGAACAGTTGGGGGCCGGTCTCGCCATCGTACGGCGCGTCATCGGCATGCACGGCGGCGCGGTTTGGGCCGAAGGCGTCGTGGGCGAGGGCGCCGTATTCCGATTCACCATCGGCGAAACCCGAGGGGCGCCGCCGGCGAATGCCCACACGGTTGTCTCCCATGCTGCCGAGCAAGGCTAGTGGCGTTGCGGCAGCCCTGTCCATCGGCAGAACGAATGGCGATCGGACGTTAAGCCTCCTCAGCTCGAAGCCGCTCGACCACGTCCCAGATCGCGGCACAGATATACCGATTGTCCTCCTCGGACATCGCCGGATGCATCGGCGGGCAGAATAGCCGGGCGCCAATATCCTCCGATATCGGCAGATGGAGATCGCCGACATGACGCTGGAGAAACGGTACGGCGCTGTGCACCGGCGGATTGGCGATGATCGTGTTGACGTGGTGCAACTCACGGAGCATCGCACAAAGTCGGTTCCTCATCTCGCCCGCCCATTCTCGTTTCACGAGCATCGTGTAGAGGTAATAGCTGTGACGACAGTCCGGCGGTTCGTAGGGCACAGTCAGCTCCGGAATATCCCGAAGCATCGCCGTGCGGGCCTCCGCGACACGCCTTCGGGCATCGATAAACCCATCCAGTTTACGGAGCTGCACCCGCCCGACCGCCGCCTGAACGCTGGTCATCGGATAGCTGCTGCCCCACCCGTCCGACCCCCCAAAGAACCGCAGTTTGATGAGTCGCTGAGCCAGGAGATCATCGTCGGTCGTAATGGCGCCGCCTTCGCCGAGCGTCGTCATGTTCTTCTGTGTATGGAAACTGAAGATCGTCATCCACCCCTTCGCTCCGATGGGTTGCCCTTTGTAGGCGCCGCCGGCCGCCCGAGCGGCATCCCCGATGACCTTGAGCGGACCGTGGATCGGATGAGGTCGGCGCTGGGCGATTTCGAGTAGCTCATCCATGGGAGACGAGAGGCCGTTCATATGAACCGTGAGGATCGCCCTTGTACGTTCGGTAATCCGCCGCTCTACGTCCGCAGGGTCCGCCTGCAGAGTCTTCGGGTCTACTTCACAGGGAACCCATGTGCCTCCCTGCCCGATGATCGCCATCGGGGCGGCCTTGAAGTTGATGGACGGGCAGATGACTTCATCGCCGGGCTCAAGGTCGAGCGACATCATGGCCATATCGAGGCCGACACCCGCGCTGTTGATCGTGATCGCATGCTGCACGCCGACATAGTCGGCGATATCAGCCTCAAACAACTCGCCTTCCGAACCGCTTATCCGAAAGCCGCGCTCAGGATGGGCTGCGTGCCGGATCGATAGGATCGCGGCTTCGATCTCCTCTTCGCCATAGACAGATCCAAGCGAAGGCTCACCCGCATAGTCGATGCTCGGACGTCCCTGCAGCAGCACGTCCCGGCGTTCACTATTGATCATAACCGTATTCCTCCGGCTATGAGTTCGACGGCGCTATGACTGCAGCCTTCCGGAACGTTCGACGATTGTCATGTTCGAGGCGCGAGTCCATCCTTCATTTGCTGAGAGGATGCGCATCGGATACCGGAACTTCCGGTATCCGGGGTTCGTCCTTATGCTATACGGGGCGGTTCAACCGAAGGATCATGAAAATCGACTCTACGGATTTGCTTCGAAACTATTGACATTGCGGCGGACTCCTCGTATACTCTCTTCGTGCGATCCTGAACGTCGATGCAGGACCAAGGGATTGTTGGCTTCGTTTCTTCCGGGAACGCAGTCGGTGACTGATCGATCTAGCATTTATGGGTATCGCTACAAGAACAAATACAGAAGAAAGGTAGGTAGCGCCTGTGAGACTTAGTAGCGTATTACTAGTCCTTGCAGTACTCGCAACGGCACTTGTTCCCGTTGCAGTGTCCGCTCAAGCGGTCGACGATTTCGCCTATGTCCCGGCCACCAATCTGGGCGGCCAGAACGGCGGTTCAGGATGGGCCGGACCCTGGGGTTCGTCGTCTCCGTTCTCGCCAGCATTCACGATCACCTCGGGCGGTTTGACCTTCCCGGGCCTCATCACGAGCGGCAACGCCGTTCGTACCAACTATTCCGGCAGCTCGTGGGCCTACATCAACAGGTTCACGTCAGCCTCCTACGGCGCTCCTAACTCGAGCACCTGGGTTCAGTTCCTGGTTCGTCCCGATACTGGTTTCGGACAGTGGGGCTCGATGGTCCTTGGCGGCGCCTACTGGGCAACCAACTCGGTTACGGTCGGCTTGAACAGCGACAATACCGGGACGTACCTCTACATTCAGCAAGGCCCGAATCCGCCGATCAGGACGCCGTTTGCCTACAGCGCGGGCAACACCTATCTGGTCCAGGCCAAGTTCGATATCGATGGCACGGGCTCCCTTGTCAATGTCAAGGCGTACGCATGGGTCAACAACATCATGCCCACCGCCAGCGTAACCGCGAACGGACTCAACTGGAGCGGCGTCGGCAACAGCCTGCAGCTCTACTCGTCTGGGGACTATACGTACGATCAGTTCCATGTCGGCGACACACCGGATGATCCGGTCCCTGAGGCCGGCACGATGGTCGCACTGGGCAGCTTCCTGAGCATGGGCGGCGTCTTCCTTCGCCGCCGGTTCTCCAAGAGCTAATCCGCGCGAGCGATCGTTCGTACTGTGAGCGGCCCGGCGAAAGCCGGGCCGCTCTCTTTTTATCCCCTCGAGACTGGCGTGCATCGGCGACAGACACTCTGGTCCAACTCCTGTGCTTCGATCGGAGCCGTGGGATGGGACACTGCAGGTCATCGATGACGGGTAGACTCTACTCGTATCTATCCGGAACGGGAGTGTCCAATGATCCGGCGTCAGCCAACGGTTATCCTTAGCATCGGCCTGTGTCTGTTAACCGCCGCGAAGGCGCAGACGCCTGTTCCGTTGCCCACGGGAAAGACGATTACGCCCAGAGGCAAACACACGCCGGTCGGCAGCTTCCCGTGCAACATGGCGCTGGTCCGGTCGGGAAAGTACGCCCTGGTCACCAACGCGGGATTTCGCCAGGCGCTCACCGTTGTCCATGTACAAACCGGCGAAGTTGCGTCCCGTATCGAGTTCTCCAAGAGCCGCAACGGCGTCAAGGAAGGGCTTTACTACGGGCTGGCCGTTCGGCCCGGCGCTCAATATGACGAGATCTGGGTCTCACGAGGATCCGAAGAGCGCGTCACTCTCTTTACCGTAGACGAAGGCGGCATGCTCCGTGAGGCCGATCAGAGCATTCCGATCCGCAGGCCCGGCGGAAGCAGCGCCCCGCGGGAGGTCGCAGCAGGGCTCGCTCTCAACTCGGATGGCTCTCGGCTGTACGTAGCCGGCAACAACACCTCTCGCGCCACTGCTTTTCGGGGGACCCTCAATATCCTCGATACAACACAACGCCAAACGATAGCCACGGTCGAGGTGCCCGGATTCCCCTACGATGTCATCGCTCTGACAAAAGGGAGGCTTGCCGATCGTAAGGTCTATGTCAGCAGTGAGCGGGACGGCGTGGTCGCGGTCATCGACCCTTCAGACGCCCGACTGATACGGACCATACGCACAGGAGCCAACCCAACAACGATGGCGCTCGACCACGAGCAAAAACGCCTCTTCGTCTCCAACTCGGGCAGCGACACGATCAGTATCATCGATACAGAACGGGATCGCATCGTCGAGACGATCCTCGTCCGACCGGAGGATCTGCGAGGACTGCCGGGCGCCACGCCCCTCGGACTGGCCCTCGGCCCTGATGAGCGGCGGCTCTATGTGGCGTTGGCCGATATGAACGCTATCGGCGTGGTCGACCTCCAACGCAGGGGTTTGATCGGCTTTATCCCCGTCGGATGGTATCCGACCTCTCTCAGCCTATCCCACGACGGCAGCCAGATCCTCGTGGCCAACGGCAAAGGCACAACCGTACAGAATCCCAATGGGACCCCGGCCGGCCCCGGCGGCGCCTGGGGTCAGTACATTCCGAACATCATCGAGGGCGCCGTCTCGAGCTTCGCCACGCCAGCGGATAGCGCGCTCGAAGGGGAAACGCTCCGAACGCTCGCCAACAACCGCATCGCCGAGGCGCGCCGCACGGAGTTCCGAAATCCGGGCATCAAGCACGTCTTCTACATCATCAAGGAGAATCGGACCTACGATCAGGTGTTCGGAGATATCCCGTCGGGCAATGGGGACCCGAGCCTCTGCCTGTTCCCCCGGGATGTAACGCCGAACCAGCACGCGCTCGCCGAGCGATTCGGTCTGTTCGACAACTTCCACTGCTGCGCCGAGGTATCAGCCGACGGATGGAACTGGTCCGTATCCGGCATGGCCAACGAGTACACCGTACGCAACTCCCTGTACAGCTACAGCGGACGGGGCAGAGCCTACGACTACGAAGGCCTCAACAACGGCTCCCCCGTCGATCTGATGGGCTTGCGGGATGTTGCTGCCTCACCCGGCGGCTATATATGGGACCTGTGCGCCAGAAAAGGCGTGTCCTTCCGCAACTACGGTTTCTATTTGCAGGAATACGGCGAGGAGGATCGTGACAAGAAAGGGTCAATCGTCGCACGGCCCAATACCGCCGTCAAACGAGCGCTGATCCGGGCGACCGACGAGAGCTTCCTGCAGTACGACCTCGCCTATGCCGACAGTGACGCCTGGGTGACCTATCAATGCCCAGCTCCGAACCAGAAACGCGCCTTCGGAGTCCGCAGGGCCACGAGCCGGTACGCCGAATGGAAGGCGGAGTTCGATGAGTTCGTCCGCAACCGCAACTTGCCCCGATTCAACATGATCCGGCTCCCGAGGGATCACACTCAGGGTACCACCGTCGGTGTCAGCTCGCCCCGGGCCATGGTGGCCGATAACGATTACGCGGTCGGCCAGATCGTAGAAGCGATCAGCGCATCACCATACTGGACGAAGAGCGCCGTGTTCATCGTCGAGGACGACGCGCAGGCGGGTCACGATCATGTCGACGCACACCGCTCGGTTGCCCTGGTGATCAGCCCCTACTCACGCAGGTCCGCCGTCGACAGCCGGTTTTATAACACGGACAGCGCGCTCCGCACCATGGAGCTGATCCTCGGCCTCCCACCCCTGTGCCAGTATGACGCGGTAGCGCCACCGTTCGACTGCTTTACCCGGCGGCCCGAGAACGCCGAGCCCTACACCGCCATCCTGCCCGCCCGTGAGATTATCGCCGAGGTCAACGGCAGGACGGCGTTCAAGGCCGATCTCTCCGCCACGCTCAACTTCGCCGATGCGGATGCGGCGCCGGATGCCATCCTCAACCATATCCTGTGGCACGCAATCAAAGGCCCGGATGTCGCCGAACCCCCTTCCCGGTTCGGGCTCAGGGTCGCAGGAGATCATGACGATGACTGATCCGCACCCTTCGACGGGCTTCACCAGCTATCACGTTCACACAAAGTGGAGCGATGGGGCCGAGACCGTCGCATCAACCGTCGCACGGGCCGCCGCCCTCGATTTGGACGAGGTAGGGATCAGCGACCATTTCGTCCTCCATCCGAGCGGCGTCGCGCTGGAGTGGAGCATGCCCACCGAGCGCCTCGACGAATACACGCGCGACATCATGACCGTGGCCGCCTCCGCCCCGTTGCCGGTGCGCCTCGGGATCGAGTCCGATTTCATCCCGGAGACCGCCGAAGAGACCATACGCAGGCTCGACCGCTGCCCCTTCGACTACCGGATCGGCTCGGTTCATTTCATCGACGGTTTCCCGGTCGATGAACACAGCCGGTTCTGGGAGGGCCTCAGTCAGGAGGAGGCAGACGACAAGTGGCGTGATTACTATCGGCGCGTCATCCTCATGGCGCAGTCCGGCGGATTCGACATCGTCGCCCACCTCGATCTGCCGAAGAAGTTCGGCCGATACCCGGTGGCCGATCTGAGCGCAGACGCCCGACACGCGTTGGATGCAATCCGCGACTCGGGCATGGCCATGGAACTCAACACATCGGGCCGCTATCAGACCGCCAGAGAGGCCTATCCCTCCCCATGGCATCTCCGAGAGGCTAAGCGACGAGGAATCCCCGTGCTGATCACCGCGGACGCCCACAACCCCGCCAACCTCAACCGGGACTTTCGCGCTGCCGCTGATTTGCTGCGGGAGGCCGGCTATACCGAGGTCACGCGCTTCTCCGGCCGCGAGCAGATTCGGACCCCTCTGGGATAACGGGCCGGTGTGCGGGCGGTATACCATCGTCCATGATCTCGCCTCGGTCTGCGAACGGTTCGGCGTCCGTCCCTTGCCGTTCGACCCGGGTCCGCGCTACAACATCGCACCGACACAGGGCGTGCCGATCATCATCAACGACGGGGGCCGACGAGAGCTGCTCCTGGCCCAATGGGGCCTTGTGCCGTTCTGGGCCAGGGATCCGGAGATCGGCAGCCGGCTCATCAACGCCCGCGCCGAGACGCTCGCCGAGAAAGCCTCCTTCAAGCACGCGCTCGCAAGACGCCGGTGTCTAATACCCGCCGACGGATTCTACGAATGGCTACGGACGGGCGGATCCACGCAACCCTATTACATACGCAGGACCGACCAGGCCCTCTTCGCCTTCGCAGGCCTCTGGGAAGAGTGGGGTTCGCCCGATGGCAGCCCGCTCATCTCCTGCGCGATCATCACCGTCGAGCCCAACGCACTGCTGGCGCCCATTCATAACCGGATGCCCGCCATCCTCTCCGAAGAGCAGGAGGAGCCGTGGATGGCGGGCGTGTCCGCCCGACAACGGAGTACGGCGCGGACTGAGCCGCCTGAGGAGCGCTGGCGCGGTATGCTCCGCCCCTGGCCTGGCGATGACCTCGAAGCGTACGCCGTATCCCGAGCCGTCAATAATCCCCGGTATACCGGGCAGGACTGCATCGACCCCGCACCGTAAACTGATCCCAGAGGCGTAACCCGTGACGCCTCATGGAGGTGCGAGATGATGGCAGTATTCGGAGCGGCTGCGGCAACCGTCTCATCCATTTGCCCTCTGGTAACCGACCGTGAGATGGCCCTGTCGCGTGCATGGGCGGCCGCAAAGTTCGAAGGCGCCATCGTTGACGCTCCGCCGGCGGCTGGCCTGTACGTGATCGCCAACCATGACCCTGTCCAGAAGAACGGCCGGGCCGGCCGCCCGATGAACATCGCAGGCGTTCGCTACGAACGGATACCCTTCAACGGCGCCGGCGTGCACGGCGTCGATCCGTACACCTTCTGGTCCCAGGTTTGCCCTTCGATTACCTGTTGCTGGGACGTACGGCGCGAGGATCTCGACTATGCAGGTCTGCGGAGGCTTGTCGGACAATGGCGAGCGCTGGCGCCGCTGATGCTCGCCGACTACTACCCGCTCCTACCCTACTCCACCCGCAGCGATCCCTGGGTCGCGTGGCAGTTTCAGAGCCCGGAGGAAGGGCGAGGGGCTCCGGCTCGCGGTGGACCGGGCGCCCGGCGTGGGCGTCGTTGCGCTGGAACGGAAGGAGGACGCGAGGTAGCGTTCGACGGCAACGCGTATATCAACGCCCCGATCGATGATCCGCACCGATGGGATGCGGTATTCGGTGTCCGCGACGTAATCCACCATGGCTACGCGATAGATGCGATCGGGTTGGACGCTGTCCAGATCGCCGCTCCAGCAGGTCGACGGATACTTGCGCAGGAGCTCACGCACCTCGGCCCCGCGGAGGAGTACGGTGATGACGATGTTCCGGAACGGCATCGCAGCGTAGAGATCGTATCGGCGGACGCGCGAGCGGGTCAGAACGTCGATCAGCCCGGCTCCCAGCGGGTTGAGCGCGAGATCCGTTCCTGCGGCCCTGCGCATCGCATCGACGGTAAGCTGCGTCGTCACTCGAGATCTCGATTCGCGCGTGGCGCCAGGGTCCGGGATCCCGCCGATAACCTTCTCAAAGGGCCGCAGAAACGGCGCTAGAACGCGCTGCACCTTCGGATCAGCAGGTAATGATCCATCCACGGGCGTCAGCCTTCCCTCAGCCGAGACGAGACGATAATCCCCATCAACCCGTCCGAAGTTGAGGTCCAGCCGTCCTACGTTGACGCCGTACTCGCCATCCTGTACGATCGGCACTCGCCTTCCGGATGGGCCGGTAACCCATAGCGGCTCATAGAGAAACGTGTGCGAATCTCCGCCCACAATGGCGTCGATGCCATCGACGGAGCCCGCCAGCAGAAGATCCATCGGCATGCCGATATGGGTCAGAGCGATCACGATATCGCACCGCTTCCGCACCTCGGGCACGACGGACTTCATCGCCGCAAAGGGGTCCGTGATGCGCCAGCCGCGCGTCTGAGGATAACCGGCCGATCGTGGTGCGGTGACGGATACGATCCCAACCCGAAGACCGTTGATCCTCTTAATCACGTACGGGCGGATGCCGGGTAGCGGCTTACCCGTGCCGTCGGCAAGGTTGGCGCAGAGCCACGGAAACCTCGAGGCGCGGACGAAGCGGAGGAGCGCGGCCTGCGAACCGCGCGCGTCACCGGCATCGACCGCATCCCGGGCCTTGAACTCGTTATTGCCGATGGCCCCTGCGTCGTACCCGGCCACGTTCATCGCCGCGATATCGGCCTGTCCTTCGTAGGCGTTGGTCAACGCACCGCGCGTAAACACGTCACCCGCATCGAGCAGCAGCTCATCGCCGGGAATCTCCGCCCGGAGCCGCCGGATCAACGTGGCGCGTCGGGCCGCCCCGCCGACGTCCTCCCGCAGCGCGCCGCCCCGACCCTGTTCCGCATAGGCGAACGGCAGGAGACGCCCGTGGACATCGTTGGTATGGAGGATGGTCAATCGAACCGTTTCGCCCGTCGGCGCAGAGGCGCGCGCCGCCAGGTGGAGGAGCCCCGCCACGATCAGGATCCGACCGCGATCGCCGAGCCGCATTCGGATAGTCACCGGGACACCATCACATCCGGAGGCGCGAGGAGACCCATCGGCCACAGCACGTACCCCTCGCTGTAGGCGTCTCCTTCGGTCATCCAGTTGCCAGGACCATAGGCGGCCGCACTCATCGGACGCTGATGGAGCGGGCCGAACGTATTCCTGCGCGTCAGATAGAGGTGGAGATCGAAGCCCCCATCCGCCTGAGCGCCGGGCGGAAGACCGGTCTCATAGGGCTCCCACGCGAGCAGCCGATCTGGTGCGGTACCGTCGACAAAGGCGGGATCCTGCGCGAGATCGGCGGTACGAGGCAGAGGCGCTCCGCGCGGCAGGACAAAGCCGCAGGCCGCCGACAAGGATGGCGTTCTGATGCTGGACGCAGCCCTACCCTCGGGCAGGGGGATTTCCAGACTGATCGCTCCGCCGTAGAAGGGTAGCCCCTGAGCCGTGAGGTCGCCGACGGCAAGCGTCTGCGGCAACGGCCCGATCGCGCATCGGCTGCCAACAACCTCTACGCCGAACTCCCCGATCACGTAGATGGCTTCGAGACCGATGCCGGCGTGGTACCGTGTCGTGACGGTCACGTCGTTAGGCCCCTCACGCAGCAGGCCCGGAGGGATCCGAACCGGAACGAAACAGATATCCACCCACGTCCCATCGACGTCGTCCAGCGGAAGAACGGTACCGTTGACCGCGACCGAATGGACCGAAGCTGGCTCGATGACCAGCGCGATTCGCCCCGTCGGCGCAGCGCGCACGTCGAACTGATAGAGCGTCTCCACCTCGCTGAGGATCGCATGGCCGGATTTGCCCACAAACCACGGCTGCAGCATCTCGCCGCCCCGCGCCTCCAGACTGAGGGAGCCGCGGACCTGACGATCGGCCCGCAGAACGTCCATCCGGGTCGACCAGTCGCCGCCCGGGTATCGCCATTGGACCATATCGAGCACGCAGGTGTTGGGCTCAGAGAGCCGATATCGGAACGGTCCTTCGATGGCGATCCGCCCCGGGCCCGTCTCAGCTCCCTGCCCTGCCCGCGGGTTCGGCGGCTCCGTCGGCTTCGCCCCGACTGCGCCCCCATACACGAGGATCATCGTTTCGCCCGCGGCCAGCTGGAGCGGCGTCTCGATCCAGGCGCCGTCGATCTGGGCCTCGACCCCCTCGATCTCGCCCCGGAGGCAGTCCCATCGCGCAACCGGACCCCGCGCCACGACGCGCAGCCGCGCCGACGGCGTTCCGTTCTCGCGGTCCGTATTCAGCGCCATCAGGTACGTCCGTCCCTCGGAATCCCGCCTGAGCTGCACGTACACTGAGGTCACCGACCCGCCCGAAGCGGCATCAAGGACCTCCACAGTGCGCCCCACGGCTCGCTCGCAGGCTGCGATGGCCATGGTCCGCTCCCACGGAGTCGCCACCGCGCCCGCAGCCAACCGGGACGGCGCATCGGAAGGCGCTGCATCGAGATAGGCCGGAGGCGGTCCGACAACGACCACAGCGCCTCCGCGCGCTGCGAAGCGCTCGAGCAGGGCCAGCGTGCTGGAACGGATGGTATCGAGGCCGCCGACCACCACTCCCCGATAGGAGGCCTTGCCAACGCGGAGCGTCCCATCGTCCTCAACGATCGCCCGTTCCGCGAGCATCCCCTCATCGCCGTAGTCGAAGTCGATCTGGGCGCCTTGAAGCCATCCGAAGAGTTCGGCATATCGTTCTTCGAGCCTCTGAATGCCGGCGTCTCGTGCGCTCAGGAACCCCGACCAGCCGGTATGCACCCGCGCCCAGACGCTCTCCACGGGGTTCAGAACGAGCAGATCGCGGACGCGATCGCCTTGATCCATGAGCAGGCCCATCCGCGCAAACGCGGTCTCGACATGGCGATACGCCCTCCACCACGCCGATTGGTGGAAGATCGAGGCCGGGAAGTCCCGTTTGGCCTCGCCCTCCATGGTGTACCACGAGAGGTGATGGCATCGGACGTTGACGCCGAAGAGGGTCTGCCAGGCGCCGACGTCCCGATGTCCTCGAAACGGCATCTGCCAGCCAGTGCAGCCGTAGAGCTCCGACAATAGCCGGCGACGCCCGAGCTGCCGCGCCGCGCTCTGCAGCTGCTTGGCCACCCAGTAGGCCCGATTGCCCTCGGTGAGCAGGTCGATGCCCGGCACATCCATGTGCTCGTAACACCGCATGACCGAGCCGCACATCGCCGTCTGGGCGGCGAGACTGTCTTCGTGCAGGACGTGCCCGGTCACGAGGACGCGATGGTCCCGGCACCATCGGGCGTACGGGCGCATGAACCCTTCGAGAAAGAGCCGCATCAGGATCTCGACGAACCGCCATCGGATCGGAGAGACCGGTTCGCCGTCACGAAGGAGGAAGAGCTCCGGCAGATGGTCGAGGAGGTCGACGCCGAATGCCTCCTGGTATCGGCGCGGCAGGGCGTCGGTCCACGGAACCTGGCGCTCCGAACGCTCGCCGTCGCCGCCAAACGGGTCCATCAACGCCCCTCGATGGGGCTCATCGGTGAAGATGCCCCGTATACTCCTCCCGAGTCGATCGCCGCATGCCTCGGCATAACGGGCATGGGTCCGTTCCAGGAACCGCTCGGTTGCCTCCGGATTCATCGTGTCGACATAGGTCTGGCCGTTGTAGAACGAGCGCTGTTCCATCTCCACGATCCGGAACCAGAGAACCGTGCGATCAGGCTCCGCTGGCGTTTCCTCTCTTCCGGTGAGGCGTCGAACCTCGCGGACGGTGTGTCCATCACGGATTCCGCTGAAGACCGCCAGGGCATCCTCGGGCCATGCGGACCGGCCGGACGCCGCCTCCTCCATCCGCAGGAAGCGCATCCGGAAGGCGGGGTTTTCGGTGACCATCCCGCCCGCCGTCCCGCTCGGCCAGCGGTCCTCATCGTAGAGCCAGGCCTCCATGCCCAGCCCCTCCGCCCTGTCGGCGCACGCGTTGATCAAGTCCAGCCACTCCCGGCCGAGATACTCCGTGGCCAGACCGGTACGGGAATGCATGAAGAACCCCCCCATACCCATGGCCTTGAGGACCTCCACCTGGCGGAGGAGCTCCGCTCGGTTCAGCCGTCCGTTCCACGACCAGAACGGCAGGCCGCGATAGGCTGCGGGAGGATCGAGGAAGAGCGTTGGGAGAGGGGGGGTTGGCATCGTACCGGCCTTCATTAGGGAATCAGGACGTTGTACCCTATCCTGCACTCCGACGGACCGGGTGCAGGGATCGGATCCGCCGACGCCGAAGGTTCGTTCGGTCGAACCGGATCGGACGTGATCGGAGGACGTGGATGTTCATCGGATGTCTTGCCCCACTGCTCGTGGCCGGACCTGCCCACACTCCTCCGCCCCGCGTGTTCCGGGTCGAGGCCGAGGGCAAGGGAGACGCGTCGGCGGCGATACGCTCCGCCATCGCGCGAGCCAGCGATTCGGGTCCGGGCGCCGTTGTCGAACTCGGCCCCGGAACGTTTCGCGTGTCCGCGCCGACCCCGCGAGCCTATTGCTTCTCCGTCGCCGGCGCCCGAGGCCTGACCATCCGAGGGCAAGGGCGTGCGACGCGCCTTGTGGTAACGGAGCCCGACGCGGGCCTCTTTCTCATCAGTGACGGCTCGGACGTAGCCCTTACCGACCTGTCGGTCGACTACGATCCCCTGCCCTTTACTCAGGGCGTCGTCCGGCAGGTCAGCGTCGAGGAGGGCTGGTTCGATCTGGAGATCGACCCGGGATATTCCACCCCCGACAGTCGGAACTTCGTCGAAGCCGCCGAGCCCTATGGGAAATGGGGGATGATCATCGATCCCAGGCTGAGGCGCATCCGGTCGGGTACGAGCGATCACTTCATGACGCCCCGCTGGGAGCGGCGAAGCGGACGAACGTGGCGGTTCTTTACCAACGGGGAGCACTACCGCCTCGCGCTGCGCGACATGCGCCCGGGCGATCGCTATGTCCACCTCGCGCGGGGATACGGCGGGGCCGTGCTGGCCCAGGGCTGCGATGGCATCCGTATCGAGAACGTGACCGTCCACGCCTCCCCGGGCCTGGCCGTAGGGCTGGTCGGCAATCGCGGTTCCATCCGCGTCCGCCGACTACAGGTCCGGTTCCCGGCAGGTCACGACAGGCTTCTCACGACCAACGCCGATGGCGTCCACTGCCAGCAGAACCGATCGGGGCCGATCATCGAAGCCTGTCATTTCGAGGGGATGGCCGACGACGCCATCAACATCTATGCACCGCCCAACATCCTGCTGGAACGTCGGACTCCCACGGAATGGCTGCTCAGCGCCGGATGTCGGATCGTTCAGGGCGATCGGCTTCAGGTTCTCGACCCGCGGTCGGGCCGCGTCCGCGGCCTCGTCCGGGCGACGAACGTAGCCCTCGCGGGTGATCGATACCGGGTCACTCTGGACCATGCACTCGACGGAGCCGTGGCCGGACCCGACCATCGGACGGGGGATACGCTGTACAACCTCGACGCGTGCGGCGCCGGATTCCGGATCATCGGGAACGAGATGATCGGCCATAGGCGCTACGGCTGCCTCCTCCGGGCTCCCGATGGGCTGGTGGAGGGGAACACATTCGCGGACACGACCGGCGCAGGACTGGCGATCCTCAACGAGCCCGACTGGCCGGAGGGACCGATGCCGGGAGCGATCACCGTCCGGAACAACCGCTTCCTGCGGGGCGGGACCTGCCGCGGCTACGCCGACGGAGCGCATGGGCAGATCCTCGTCCGGTCCACGGCTCTGGGGAACAGTACCGCAAGCGAGGCCGGTATCGACGGGATCGTGATCGCAGGAAACGCGTTTGAGGGGTATCTCGGCGTGGCGGTCCGGTTGGAGGCTGTTCGGCACGTGAGCATCCGGGACAATCGCTTTCGTGGAGGACGGTACGCGATGGTCCGCGGAGCTCCGATCATCGAGCTCATCGGAACCTCAGAGGCTGTTCTGACGGGTAATACGCTAACGGATCGCAGGGCGGAGGTTGCCTGCGGCGTGCTCGTCGTCGGCGCAGGGGCGACAGTTGAGGTTGCGGAACAGACGACGAGCCTTCGCCCCGGCATCGAAGCGGTCGTGCGGCGTCCATAATATCCGGATGGGCGCGCTCCCTGTCGCCCCTACACTGAGCCTTCTGCGGCTCACGAAAGAGAGGATCCATCGAATATGTACGTGCTTGCCGTTGTTGCGGCCGGATTGGGACTGGCGTTCGGCGCTCCGGTCCAGGGGCAGAAGCCGACCGAACTGGCGCTGTTCACCGGCGCCCAGGAGGATCTAGCGGCGAACTGGGTCCGTCGGGGAACCGATCAAGCCGCCGCGTGGAAGGTGGAGAACAGCGCGATGATCGTGGGGGGAGGCGATATCGCCACCCGTGCGACGTTCAGCGATTTCCATCTCCACATCGAGTTCCGCACGCCGAACATGCCCAATGCGAAAGGGCAGGCGAAGGGCAACAGCGGGATCGGACTCCTCGGGCGCTACGAGATCCAGGTTCTGGATTCCTACGGCATCGAACCGCCGGGTACTGGCGACTGCGGTTCCGTCTACGGACAGGCGGCCGCGTTGACCAACGCCTGCAAGCCGCCGATGGAATGGCAGACCTACGAGATCATCTTTCGGGCTCCGCGCCTGGGCGACGATGGAGCCATGCTCGCCAAACCGATCGTCACCGTCATTCAGAACGGCGTGGTGGTCCAGAACAACGTCGTCCTCGAAGCGATGACGGGCATCCAGTCCGCGGCTGAGCGTCAGATCTCGAAGACCGGGCCGATCGTGCTGCAGGACCATGGCAATCGGGTGGAGTACCGAAATATCCGCATTCGCGCCTTGCCGGCAAAGGGAGCGGACAAATACTGAGCGTCGGCCTTCGAGGCATGGCCGCGCATTGCGGTTGGCGGTCCGGCCAGCGACGATGGATCGCGGATCAGGGCCGTCGCACTGGAGTGTGACGGCCCGTTGCGCGATGGGATGACTATACCGTCGGTTCGGCCATAGGCGCGGAGTTCTCCGTCGGCGGCGCCTTGGGTCCTCCGGTCGGCCTCGGATTATCCCGCACGTTCATCCAATACATCCCGCCGCCGATGCAGAGGGCCAGGATTGCGACGATGATGACAATCACAACGGGCAGGGGTAGGTCTCGCTTCACGTTACACGTCCTCCCAGGAGATGCCGGTGCGCTGCCTGGATCGCGCACCGGCGCAGGACTATTCTACCAGTCGACGTTGGGGCGGAACAACCACGCATGGCAGCCATCCCACCAGTAGGATCCCGGGACGCCGTTGGCGTCGTAGCCGGTGTACGGGTCGGTGTTGCCGTCCGTATTTTCTGGCGTGATGGCCGCGCCGAGACGTCGCCATTTCGCAGAGCCGTCCGCAGCGACGAAGTTCGCACCGCCGGTGTGCACCCACATCGTCCCCGATGGCGTGAACATCGCGCTGCGTCCGCCGGTG
>JABWBA010000028.1 GCA_013360745.1 Chthonomonadales bacterium
GTAGAAACTCGGCAAAGAGTGGGTGATAGCGATACCACTGGCGCAGGTTGTCAAGCGGCAGCAGAAAAAGATTGGCGCGCGCCAGTTCCTCAAGGAGGGATTGGCTGTCATTGTCACCCGTCACCGCGTCACATAATGGACCACATAACTGCTGCTACAGCGCAGTTTGCACGAGAAAGGCTTGCCGCTCTGCGCTTTGCCGGTCAAAAACCTCCTCGGTGAGATAATCAAAGACATGGCGGTCATCGCCCCGAAAGTTCGCCAGCAAGGCGGCAACGCGCTCCGCGCGCGCGGTCGGATTGACGCCCTGTAAAACGACCGCAGCCAGCCGTAGGCCGGCCGCCCACCCTTCCGTGCGCAGATCCAGGGCGGTCACCATGTCCGGCGTCAATGACACACCCACACTCTTCTCAAAAAATTCGGCCACCTCAGCCGCCGAAAAGCGCAGGTCAGCGGCTGTGATTTCAACCAACTCGCCCTGTGCGCGCAGCCGCGCCAGCGCTAACGGCGGCGCCCGGCGGCCGATGATGACCAGATGGGCCTGTGGCGGCAGATACAAGACGCGGCTATGGCGGCCCGCGGACCGACTCTATTGCATAGAGACCTGACCATCGTCAGCAAAGCGATCCGGGACCTTTTCGGCTCCGATGTCGAGCGCTTGATCATCGATGATCCTGACGAATACCAGAAAATCCATGAAGCGCTGCAGAGTGCATCCCCGCATCTTCGTCAGCGCATTCAACTCTACACCGATCGGGTTCCGATCTTCACGCAGTTTGGGCTGGAGCCGGAGATTGAGCGCAGTCTTCAGCGCCGTGTCTGGCTCAAATCGGGCGGACACCTCATCATCGACGTCACCGAAGCGTTAACGGTCGTCGATGTTAATACCGGTAAGTTCACCGGCGGCGCCAACCTCGCCGAGACCATCGCGAAGACGAACGTCGAGGCAGCAGCCGAGATTGCTCGTCAGCTTCGCCTCCGCGATATCGGCGGCATCATCATCATCGACTTCATCGATATGTCCAGCGTAAAGGACCGACAGCAGGTGCTCCAGACACTTGAGACGGCGTTCCGCAGGGATAAAGCGCGCACCAGGATCTCGCCCATCAGCCCTCTGGGCCTCGTCGAAGTCACACGCAAACGGACTGCCGAAACCGTAGCCGACTTTTTGAGCGATACCTGTGACTACTGTGGCGGTCGCGGCACGATCCCCTCTCCTGAGACGATGGCGATGACCATCGAGCGGGAGATCCTCGCGGCGGCGCTCGACATCAGTCCGCTAAAGGATGCACTCGTAGTCCGTTGCAGCCCTGCGACAGCCGAGGTGCTGATCGGCGAAGAGGGCGCCAATGTCGACCATCTGGAGCAGCGTCTACGGATGGCCGTCTACATTCGCGGCGAGACGACGATGGCTGTCGATAAATATGAGATCAGAGCCAAGCCGATGATCGAGATCGAACGCGCGATTCCGGCGCTGCGACACGATCAGATTGTCGAAGGAAAGGTGACCGCATCGAGGCTCCAGCCGGACACTGGCGCTGTCGCATGGACCGATGGGATTCTGATTTCCCTCGACAACGGACGCCGCCTCATCGGCCAACAAGCTCGAATACGCCTTGGCACGGTCAAGCGATCCTGGTCGTCTGGAGCGCTGCTGAACGAGCGCCCCGAACCGGCGGGACGTCGAGGCCGTTGAGCCTCGCGGGTCCGTTATCGCCAGGCCTCACGGCATGTCAGCGGCGCGATAATGGGTGTATCCGGCCAAAGCGTCCTTATGTGCGCGATCGTGCCTTTCGATCTGTGAGCATGCGTCAATGGCCACACTGATCCGGGCTGGCTCGGCTGAGGCCGAGGTCCGCGCAGCAGCCGCGAACGGCGTCGAATCCGTGCTAGCGCTGCTTGGCATCGAGACCGCCGAAGTCAGTGTGCTTCTCACTGATGACGATACGGTACATCATCTGAACCGAACCTATCGAGCCATCGATGCTCCGACGGACGTCCTCGCATTTGCACAAGCGGACGCGCCGGCGGGAGGCCCGGAGACGCCAATCTACGAGGATAGCCTCCGCCTGCTCGGTGATGTGGTCATCTCGCTGGATACCGCGGTTCGTCAGGCGGCTCTACGCGGCGTTTGTATTGCCGACGAGGTCTCGGAGTTGGCGGCGCACGGCACGCTCCACCTGCTTGGCTACAGAGACGAGACCGAGGAAGAAGCCGAAGTCATGCGGGCCCTGGTTGCCGATGCGCTGATCAGTCCGACGCGCAAGGGCCCGGCCGCATGAGCGAAAAGAGCAGTCGGATTGGTCTGCGTTACGCCGCAGAAGGGATCCTCCATTGCTTCCGCGGGCAGCGCCATATGCGTATGCACTTCCTGATGCTCGCGCTGGTCCTGATCAGCGGGCTGATGATGGGCCTTGGTTCGTGGGAAATGCTGCTGCTGTTGTTCGCAATCTCCATTGTGATCACAGCGGAAATGATCAACTCGGCCATTGAAGCCATCGTGGATCTAGTCGCCCATAGCTACAATCCTGCCGCCAAGATCGCGAAGGACGTCGGCGCTGGAGCGGTCCTGATCGCCTCTGCCAACGCCATCATCGTCGGCGTCGTCATCTTTCTCAGCGCACCTCCTTTACGGTCCCACACGGGCGCCCGCACTACAACGACGCCGGATGTCACCGTGGTCCTTGCGGTCGGCGTGCTGATCCTGGCTACACTGGTGATCATGACGAAGCTCGTCACAGGACGGGCGAACCCCGAGCTTCTCAGGGGCGGCGTCGTGAGCGGTCATTCCGCAATCGGCTTTTTCCTCGCCATGACCATCGTCTTTACGAGTGGCGATCGGATCGTCGGTATGCTCGCGCTCGCGCTCGCAGCTCTGGTTGCTCAGAGCCGCGTCGATGCGGGTATTCATACCGTACAACAAGTGATCCTCGGTGCGGTTCTTGCGATTCTCTTTACGGCATCGGTCTACTGGCTGATGCCCTATGTTCGAAGCTTCCTCATCCGCAACGCCGCTCAGCGGCCCATCGCACGATCCATGCAGGACTCAGCGCATACCATGTATAATATCGAGCATCGTGGACGATACGGACTCCGGTCCCCAACGTAAGCGCCGATCAGCTATCTGTGCTGTTGCGCTGATCTCTGCGCTATACGTATCAGCGCCCGTACTGGCCCAGACGGGTTCCGGTCCGGCGGAAAGCGCACCTTCTTCGGCGACAGGCAATCTGATCGCGGTTTTCGTGCTGATCGTGATCAACGGCCTGTTCGCGATGACCGAGGCTGCGTTTCTTACGGTCCGACGAACGCGCATCGAACAGCTTGTAGAGGAAGGGAATCGAGCGGCTCGCACGGCCGCCTCCTTGCTCAATGAGCCGACACGGACCCTGTCTACAATCCAGGTTGGCGTGACCTTCGTCTCGCTCCTCTCTGCAGGCGCCGCCGCCGATGCCGCGGTTGCCCCGCTTCGGCGTTGGTTGGCTCATCAGAGCAGCGGGACGTTCGTCGCCCATTATGCGGGTCCCATCGCTTTCATTGCGATCATGGCAAGCGTTGCCTTTCTAACACTGGTTCTCGGTGAGATCACGCCAAAAAGCCTGGCCGTCCAGAGAGCCGAACCGATCGTGCTCGCCACCGCGTTGCCGCTGCGAGCTCTCCAGACCTGCCTCAGCCCCGCGATTACCGTGGTGACCCGTGTCTCGGACTTCATCGTCCGGCCGTTTGGAGGGAAGGCAACGTTCCATCCGACAGCGATGAGCGAGGAAGAGCTGAAGCTGATGGTCGAGCAGAGCGAGGAGTACGGCGTCATCGAGCGTCAAGAGAAGGAGATGATCCATTCGATCTTCGAGTTCGCCGACACCGCAGTCCGGAAGGTGATGACCCCGCGGCTCGATATCACGGCGCTGCCTGACAAGGCAACACTTGCTGACCTGATCGGGATTGCCAAAGAGACGGGCCATTCGCGATTACCCGTCTACGAAGAGGATCTCGATCGGATCATCGGCGTCATCCACGTCAAGGATGTGATCGACCACCTGACGGCCGATGATCCTGTGACCGTCAGGGATTTCGTTCGACCTCCCTACTTCGTACCGGAGAATAAGCGTGTTGACGACCTCCTGACGGACTTCCGGCGTACCAAGAACCACATGGCAGTAGTGCGTAATGAGTATGGGACTGTGACCGGCATCGTGACGATTGAAGATCTACTTGAGGAGATCGTTGGTGAGATCCAGGACGAATACGATACCGAGGAGACGGAACTCGCTCAGATCGACGGCGCGACGATCATCGCAGACGCTCGAATGCCTCTCGAGGACTTCAACGATCGAATGGGCTGCGACCTCCCGACTGAGGAATCCGATACGCTCGGGGGCTTCGTGTTCGGATTACTCGGCCACCAGCCCGAACAGGGTGAGGAGATCCAATGCGACGGGCTCTCGTTCCGGGTCGAGATCACCGATGGCCTCCGACTTCAGAAGATCCGTGTCACCCGCTCCGATCCTCTCCCCACGGGGCAAGAGTCCGCAGCAACTCAGTCGGACACAACATCCTAGGAGAACTCGATGATGGAAGAGAGCGGTCAGCCCGCTCGCCAGGGTCCTAACATCCGTTCCGGCCTCACGATCTTAGCGGCAGCGGTACTTCTGGCCGCGTGCGGCTCGTTTGGCTACTGGCGATATATCCTCTACCCGCAGAGTCCCCAATACGCCCTCGGACAGTTCCTGGACGCCGCGATCAAGGAGGACTACGTTATCGCCTACAGGCGCCTGTATCTGCCGGCTCCCCTGAAGCTCATCGTGCCATCTGCCGAAGCCCTGGAGCGCCTGGCTCAGAATGCTGGCGGCGTTCTTCCGAAACTCCGGTCGTACCGCCTCGGGACGGTCAAGGTTGAGGATGATCGAGCGACCATCCGGGCTGTCCTGCACTATAACCAGAATAACGACTCGCCAATGAAGGCTGCGGATGCCGATATCGTCATGATCAGGGATCGGGATGTGTGGAAGGTCGATGGGGCCTGGGTATTGATGGAGGCGAGTTCCCGGGGTGTTGATGCCTTAGGCCGTTCGCTGTTCCATTGACACGAATCGATGTCATGGATCCTCGGCTGCAGGCGGCGTGGGCTCCAGTTCAGGGACTTTCGGCGCCGGCGTACTGTCCGTCACCTCCACCATGACTCGCCATCGATCCGCACGTTTGTACAGGATCAGTTCGCCGAGATAGTCTCCTTCATCGGGCTTTGATTTCGGGCGGACGACGAATACCACTGTCGCAGTATTGCCCCCTAGAAATCGTATCTCAGCGCTATCGAACACCCTGAGCATGTTTTCGGCGATACGCTTCCGATCTTCCGCAGGCAACCCCCGGACGCCTGTACGCGCCGCGACGCTCTCGATGAGTTCGCGCATCGATTTCTCGTCTCGGATCGTGGCCTTCCCATTGCGAAGGGATACCATCGGATAGACAGCTCCATCGATCACGCGATCGGCATCGCAGAAAACGAACGACGAAAAGAAGTCAAACGCAGCTTTCCGGACAGCGGCTTCCGTCTTCAAGGCATCCTGACGAGCGTGTGCGGCGACCGCGGCTATGCAGGCCAGTCCGGCGCAGGACAGCAGCAGCGGTAGGTTGCGCCGACGCGAGAAGCGCCGCATCCTATATATCCCCCGCGAATATAGCGCGAAGCTCCGGTTCCAGCTCAGCTCGGACAAGCGCGATGATGGTATCGCCCGCCTCAAAGCGCGTATCCTCTCGTGGGAGCATTGCGTGATCCTGACGAATGATACAGACGACGAGCGCCTCGGCAGGCATGGTCACGTCGGCAATCGCGCGATCCAGAACAGAGGAGCGCTCCGAGATCTCAATATCGACGATCTCGAGGTGTCCACGCCGGAGCGCAGCCAACGGTATTACTTCGTCCGACTGGATCTCTTGTTCGATCAGGTTGTAGATGATCTTCGTTGAACTGACCGTGGCGTCGATCCCGAGACGGTGGAACAGCGCTTCATTCGTCGGGTTATTGACCCGCGCGATCGTGCGCGGAACCGAGAACATCCGTTTGGCCATCTGACAGATCACCAGATTATCCGCATCGTCGCCGGTTGCGGCCACCACGACATCAGCTCGGGAGACACCTGCTTCTTCGAGCAGGCGCACTTCGCAACCATCTCCCTGAACCGCGATCTCGCCAAGCTCATCCGCTACGGTTTTGTGGATCTGCCGGTCCTTCTCCATCAGCAACACTTCGTGTGCTGAGGAGTTCAGGGCTTTAGCAAGGTAATATCCGACGTTGCCGCCGCCGATGATCACGATATACACGTATGGCCTCCGATTCCTTCGTCAATCCCCGAGTTCGCCCCTCGAGTAACTCCCCGTTCGCCGACTTCGCCCACGGCGGCTGAGACAGCTGCGGGCTCTCCCCTCGCTATACGTTCATCTCGATATACTCGTGGTTATAGTCATGTTCGAGAGCCCAGCGCTCATCGGTAAGAAAGTCCCGGATGAGCCCAGAGACAATCGTCGGAGAGCAGATCGTAATCAGCCCTAACTCGCGATAAGCGTCTGCCCGGATCGGGTCATTGATCCGCGTAATAACCCTGGCTACCTGATAGACGACACGTGCGATCTGTGCGGCCATGATGTTTCGGTTATCGCCCTGAGTGACCGCTACGAAGACATCGCAGCCCTCGATCCCGGCTCGCTTCAGCACATCCTGATCAAGGCCGTTCCCCACCAGTCTTTGGCCTTTGAAGCGCGGTCCCAAGCGTCGGAAGGCTTCCCCCGAGAGGTCGATCACGGTCACCGCGTGCCCATCCCGATATAGCCGACGCGCCAGGGTTGCGCCGACCCTACCACATCCAAGTATGATGGCGTTCATTATTACTCCAGTCCTCCAGACGCGGCCAGGGCGTCGATCATATCTACTCCAATCGCCGAACGGGCGACTACGACCTCACACGACGCCTTGTACATCAAGTAGTTGGTCAGAGCGATGAACTCATCAATCGCCCCGCCCTCCGGGCTCCAGGCGAGAACGGCGCTCGATGCCCGATGCTCGCTCAATGCGGTCACCAATCCGTCTCGGATCTCGCGAACGCGCTCGATGCTCGTGCCGCAGGCGACGCCGAGCCGCAGCGCCTGGGCTGCGGCTTTACTCAGCGCGGCTTTGAGCTCCACCTCCTGATCCGGCAAGGGCGCCCCGATGGGAAGATCCCTGGGCACAACGAGAAATCCGAGCACACCCACGGGTCGGGTCTCGGCCGTCGCCGCGGCGACACGGACCGCAAGCGCAGCATCAAGACAGGGAAGCAATGGCACGAGCACTGCCCCATCCTGCGGAAGCGCGCCGCATGCTTCGGCCGCTCGGAGCGATTGCCGCGCCTCATCCACGCTGAGGGAAAACGCCAGCTGGGATCGTACCCCTGGGACCTGATTGAGCACATCCAGCGCGGGTTTGGATAGGTTGCATACCAGGATTCGGGCGCCGACCGCCTCAATATCCTTCGTGGCGGCAAGAAAGGTCCGCGCCCCCTCTTCTGTGACGCTGGTCAGCTCGCCGGCATCGATGAGGATCCCTTCCGGGTGTTCCTTCATCAGTACCCGCGCTGCGGCTTTAATCGTCTGCCATTCGTTCCGCTTCAACGCCCCGGACAGCTTGACGGTATCGTCCCGCGTGTAGACGATCATCCTGTACGGCTCATTTCATCCGGGTTGGCGCCGTCCGCTCTGGCTCCAAGCTGGTACCGGAAGTTACTTATGATCACACCAGGCAGGCCCCCAAGATAGTATTTCACAAGGAATCCGTTCGCGTTGTGCAGCAGACTGTGGTACCACTTACCCGGGCTGAACTCCGGCACTACCACAGTGACGATATGCTCCTCACGTTCACGTCGGACTTCGTCCAGATACGCCATCAACGGACCGATCAACGATCGGTAGGGCGACGGAAGGATTACCAGCGGAATATCCTCTCCCACGAAGGTCTGCCACTCATTAGCGAGCCTCGGCGTATCCTCCGGATTATCTTCGATATGGATCGCTCTACAGTCCGGCGATAGGGTTCGAGCATAGCGAAGGGCCGGAAAGATCCCACGGTGAAGGGTAGGCACGAGGAGCAACACCGTGTTGGTCATCGGCGCCGTATTCGGCGCCCAGTTCGCGATCGAGAGAGCGCGACGGCAGCGGTCGTAGTGCGAGGAGATACCCCGGAGGAGGGCAATCAAGACTCCTCCAACAACCAGAATAAGCCAGGCGCCGTCGGGCGTCTTTTCAACGACGAGGACCGCAAGGACGACACCCGTCGTGATCGCGCCGATAGTATTGATCGCGGCCTTATGGCGCCAGCCCGCCCCTCTTTCTTTCCGCCAATGCTTGACCATACCGCACTGGGAAAGAGTGAAAGCGGTGAACACACCGATCGCATAGAGCGGGATGAGCCCTTCGACGCTTCCGCGGAAGGCGATTACAAGCACTGCGGCGCAGACTCCTAGCAGGACGATCCCGTTGGAGTAGACGAGCTTATCACCCCTATTGGCGAGTTGGCGAGGCAGAAGGCGGTCCCGAGACATTACATAGGCCAGGCTCGGAAATCCGGCAAAGCCCGTATTCGCCGCCAGGACAAGGATCGTCGCAGTCGAGAACTGCATCATATAATACAGCCCGACCCGAAGCCAGTGCCCCTCCTTGCCGAAGACGGCTCCGGATACTTGATCCACTACAGGCATCGCCCGATGCAGTCCATGTTCATAGTAGACGACATGGAGGCTGGCGGCCAGATACGAGATTCCCAGGAACAACGCGCCGAGCAGAACGCCCATCCAAATCATCGTGATGCCGGCGTTCTTAGAGCGGGGTTCACGAAATGCGGGCACCGTATTGCTGATCGCTTCTGTGCCAGTCAGAGCCGCGCATCCGTTGGCGAACGCCTTTAGCAGCAGAAACAACATGCCCAGACCCGCCAGATCGGCTGGCTCCTTTCTCGCGATCTCCGGGATGGTCCGATTGACGCTGTTCTGATCCACATGCCAACCAAAGGCAGGTCCGATGATGCCGAGGATGAGCATCAGGAACGCCATTACAACGAATGTATAGGTCATCGCCCCGAATATCCGGCCGCTCTCCTTCAAGCCACGCAGATTCGCGAGTACCAGTATAGCGATGGCCCCAACGCACACGGCAACAGTATGGTCGGTATAGCGAACCAGGATCGGTGTCGCGAGGAGGTTCTGAATCCCGCTGGCAATCGACACCGCTACCGTCAATACATAGTCGAGCAACAGCGCCGAACCGGTAACCATCCCAGCATTCTTACCGAGGTTGTCCGTCGTAACAACGTAGGACCCTCCGCCCTGCGGATAGGCGTGCACGACCTGCAGGTAGGAGGCAACGACGATGGCCAGCAATAGGACGATCGCTGTGGTGACTACCATGGTCAGGCGGCTGTAGGTCGCTGCATGACTGGCCGACCAGAGTCCGGCAGCGCCCAGAGCGAGCAGGATCTGCTGAGGTGCGTAGATACTCGATGAAATGGCGTCGGACGAGAAGACAGGCAGGGCCAGGATCTTCGGGAGCCGCTCCTGCTCCTGGTGTTCGGTGGGGATGGGTCGGCCGAAGAGCAGCAGTCGTAAGGGATGGATAGGAGGCCAGTAGGCGCGTCGCCTGTTGGAGCTCGGGTTGCTGCGGTCTAGTCCCCCGCGCGCCAACTGTTCTACAGGCGAAGGCATGTTATTCTTCTCATTGATACCTGGCGCTCTGGCCCATGAATCGACATTGCATAGGAGGTCATACTCGGTCGCCGGAGGGATGCTCGGGCGCGCGACCGGAGAGTATACTCCCGCCATGAACGGAAGTCAAACACAGATGATCGAACCGATCGGCGATTGGCTTCGGCTCGACAGCGCGGATGATGTCGCGATCTCGCTGAGGGATATCGATGCCGGCGCTCATGTAGTTCTGAATGGGGCGCCGATCCCTGTGCTCGATCCGATCCCACGCGGTCACAAGGTGGCGCTTCGCCCACTTGCCCGGCTCACCCCTATCGTGAAATACGGTCAGATCATCGGTCATGCCGCCGCCGACATCGCCGCTGGGGAGCATGTTCACCTGCACAACGTCACCGTTCTGCCGGTTCAGCGTACGGAGGCTCGCCCAACGCGCAATCCATCTCCAGACGATTCCCGATTGCCGAACACCTTCCATGGATTCAGGAATCACGGCCGACGGTCGGGTACGCGGAATGCGATCGGCGTATTGGCGACAGTGAACTGTTCTGCGGATGTCGTTCGCGCCGTCGTCGCCGAGACCCGCCGCCGTATCCTTCCTGATCATCCGAGCGTCGATGGCGTTTTCGCGATCACCCACAGCGGCGGCTGCGGGATGCCTGTCGACGGTCGAACCCACATCTATCTACGTCGCTGCCTTATTGGCGCGGCCATGAATCCGAACGTAGCAGGGGTGATCATCATCGGACTTGGCTGCGAAGTGATGGACGGTGGTGCAGTGCGCGACGCCGCCCAGATGGCCGGGATCCCAGCGATTCAGATTGGTATCCAGGAGATCGGCGGCACTGGCCGGGCCATCCGGGCGGGAGTCGAGGCTGCTGCGGGTCTCATCGCGACCGCGAATGCGCGCCGGCGGCAGCGGGTCCCAATATCCGATCTTATCATCGGCACGCAATGCGGGGGTTCGGATGCCTATTCCGGAATCACCGCCAACCCATTGCTCGGCCGCGCGGGCGATCTATTGATCAGTCGCGGGGCCAGCTGGGCGCTCGCGGAAACCCCTGAGACATACGGTGCGGAACACTTGCTTACGGCACGGGCGACGTCACGCGAGGTTGCAGATCGCCTTCTCGCTATGATGCGCCGATGGGAACGGGAGGTCGCTGCCACCGGCGCCTCACTCGATAATAATCCAGCCCCGGGCAATAAGGCCGGCGGCCTGACGACGATCTATGAGAAAGCGCTCGGCGCCGTTGCCAAGGCAGGATCCACCCCGCTTCAGAATGTGCTCGAGTACGGAGAAGCGATTACCAAGCCAGGTCTGACCTTCATGGACAGCCCGGGACTGGACGATGTCTCCACAACGGGCCTGGTCGCCGGCGGCTGCAATCTGGTCGCCTTTACGACGGGCCGCGGCTCCTGTCTCTCGATGAACCCGATACCGGTTGTCAAGATCGCCTCTACGACAGAGCTGTACAACCGGATGCGGGACGATATGGACTTTGACGCGGGCCGACTGATCACCGGCTGGGATATGGATGAGGCGGCGTACACGCTTGCGATGCAGATCATCCGGGTCGCATCCGGCGATCAGACCGCGGGCGAACGCCAGGGTCTGGGCGACCATACCTTTGCGCCCTGGGATGTTGGTCCTACCCTCTGATGTCCGATCCCGCTCAACTGCGCGTTTGGGCCACACTGCGCCGGGGGATCTCGGCATGGTGGGACCATCTCGGATTGGGTGTCGCTGCCAGTCTATCGACCATCGCGCTGCTGGCCCTGGCATCCGCCGCGTGGCGGCTGATCACGCCGAAAACCGGACCCATCCTTGGCATCGCGACTGGCTTTGCGCTCCTGGCGGGCGCTGCTACGGGCACGGCTGCCGGGCTGGCACATACGGCCCATGCGATCGTCTACCGAGATGAAGCAGATGCGTCATTGCTGGTTCGCGTGCCACGTTCCATGCTGATACAGGCTTCGGCTCTACTATGCATCCAGCTCATGGGCAATGCCGCTGGCATGGCCGGCGTCTACTTCTATCTCCAACTCCGATCCCTCCTGGCTATGGCAGCCGGAGTGATCGTCTTCTACATGTGGATGATCTGGCTGATCTGCTGCGCCTACCATTGGCCGCTACTCGCGGCAGCTCACAACAACGCGATTCCGAGCGCGAAGCCCAACAGGCCCTCGCTCCGGGCTGTGTTTACGAACGGTCTTACGCTGATGATCGCGGCTCCGGGATACTCCATGCTGTTCGGCCTCAGCCTGATGGCCCTGAATCTGCCATTGATCCTATCGGGCATCGGACTGGCGATGGCCGCGCCGATGCTCACCGCCGTTCTAAGCGCTCAGGCGGTTCGAGATCATCTCGTACGCCTCGGAATGGCGGAACAGTATGACGAGAGGCCGGTAGAACCGGATGTATGGCGGATCTCGCCGCATCGGGAAGGCGCACAAGATCCGATGTGAGTCTATTGAGGGCAGAAAGGCCGCCAGGCCTTGCCGCGGATGCGACAGGGCCTGGCGAACCGAAGGTAATCGAAGTCAGATCACAGATGGAGTCGAGCGGTGAGAAGCACCATGGTCTTGGACTCGGAAAAGAGGATATTCCCTTCGACGCCTAGTTTGGGACCAACCTCGACGCCGAGGATACCCTTGGCCAGCAACTTGGCCTTGCCGCCCAGAAGAGTTCCGGCGCCGATGCCAAGATAGGCGGAATGGCCGCGGATGTTGTCGGAATAGCGCACCAGCGAAAACGTCACCGGAACCGCCGTCGACACGCTGGAGAAGTTTGCCTTGAAAATCACATCGGCATCGATTCGACCTTCCCAGCCGTCCATGATACTGACGCTCGGCACCGCGATATCGATACCGGCATGCCCTGCGGAACGAGGAGATACCATCAGGCCGCCACGCAGGCTCATCGTAACCGGCATGGATGGAGCGCCGTACTGGGCCCGCGCGTGGCCTGCAGCGCCAGCGGCCAGCACTCGCGTCTCAGCCGACGCGCCGATCGCAAGACCAAGAACCAGTACGGCAGTAGACAGGTACTTCATCCTGGACTCCCTTAAGATGTTGTCATCCGCCAGTCGTGGACGGAGGCTCCGCCGCTATCCTTGGTGTCGCATACGTCGCACTGCCGCCCGATGTTTCTGGATCGGATCCTCTTATTGTATACCACAGGGCAGCCTATCGAGCCTCCGGCTGCGCTGCCATTGACAGCGGAAGGCATCGCAACGCACAATGAAGCAAGGCCCCAGGGAGGGCCTTTCGGATAACTCGATCTTGCATTCAATAAACGAGAACCATCGCCCCGATCCCGAGTCCATTCGATCGATGTTTGGTTCGATCGCTCAGCGCTATGATCTCTTGAATGGGATCCTCAGCCTTGGACGGCACAGGTCATGGCGCCGCCGGGCGGCCGCAGCGGCAGCGCCGAGCCCAGGGGCGACGATTCTCGATGTCGCTTGCGGGACCGGTGACCTCGTGAGAGAACTCGCAGGACATATGGGACCAACCGGGCTGGTTACCGGCATCGACTTCTGCGCGCCTATGATCGCCCTGGCAGTCACGAAACCCACGAACTCCTCTTCAGCGCCAATGCGATATATCGTGGGCGATGCGCTCACGCTACCGTTCGCGAGCGATGCGTTTGAGTGTACGAGTATCGCGTTTGGATTGCGCAATGTGGCGAATCCAGAACAGGCTATTCGAGAGATGGCCCGCGTAACTGCTAGCGGCGGCCGCGTCCTCTGTCTGGAGTTCGCGGTGCCCCGCCGCCGGCTCACTCGCACGGTGGTACGCTTGTATGAGAGCACTGTCGTTCCGGCCATCGGTGGGGTACTCTCCCGTCGTGACGCATATCAATACCTGCGGACATCGATCGGCGCCTTCGCATCGCCGCACGAGGTGAGAGGCATGTTCGAAATGGCCGGATTAACCGCCATCAACACCACCGAGATGAACCTGGGCAGCGTGTGTTTGCACGTCGGGTTGAAGCCTTGACGTCGCCGATCGTGCCGGCGTCCAACTGTCCCCGGCAAGCCACCGCGTTCCTTGATGTTATCCGAAGGGATCTCGACGCCATCGAACGCAACCTCCACACGACGTCCTCCTCGGAGGTCCATCAGGTCGACGCCGTTGGCCAGCACGTGCTCCTTGCAGGAGGAAAACGCCTCCGGCCGGCGTGCGTCGTTCTCGCGGCTCGCAGCGTCTCATCCGCCCCTCCGCCCGAGCGGTTGGTCACCGTAGCGACAGCGCTTGAACTGGTTCATACCGCCACCCTGGTTCATGATGATGTCGTCGATAACACCCGGATCCGGCGAGGCGCAGCTACAGCCAATGCCGTGTTCGGCAACGGCGTAGCGGTGCTGACGGGGGATTTTCTACTGGCGAGAGCGGTCAGCATCCTGGCACGTGAAGATGATACACGGTTGATTCGAACCGTAGCGGATATCACGGGCGCAATGAGCGAAGGGGAAGTCCAACAGATGGTAGCAACAGGCGATCCTGAGGTCGCTGAGGACGCCTACTACGCGATGATACGGAAGAAGACCGCGACCTTCATCGAGGGCTGCTGCCGCTGCGGGGCGATTGTAGGCAATGCATCTTCCGCCGATGAAGAAGCGCTCGTCGCGTACGGCCAGCATCTGGGCCTCGCGTTTCAGATCACGGACGATTTGCTCGACTACATCGGCGACCCGGCCGAGACGGGTAAGCCGGTAGGCGGCGACCTTCGGGAAGGTCGGGCTACGCTCCCGCTGCTCTATGCCCTTCGCGCCGCCGTCGACGGCAAGCGTAATGCCATTCTGGAGGCGTTCGGCAACCCGGCCGTCCAGGATCCGGCCATTGCTTTTGTCGTGCGCTCACTCCGCACGCTGGGCGCGATCGATCGCACGACTGAGGTGGCGGCATCCCATGTCCGCCGTGCCAAAGAGGCCCTCCAATCGCTTCGGCCGTCCCCGTACCGCGACAGCCTCGAGCAGCTCGCTGACTACGTCATCGGTCGTGATCGATGAGCGGATCGCCCGGCGACTCGCAGATAGAGACGGGTGATCCGATGGGTGTTCTCGCTCGATACAAAGTCGTCGTGTTCGATATGGACGGTGTCCTCTGGACCATGAACGATCCGATACACCATAGCCGGGAGGCCGTCGAACGATGTCATACTGCGGGAGCCCGTGTGTTCTACCTTACGAACAATGCGTCCATAAGCCGCGAGGACTATGTTCATAAACTAGCGCGATTTGGCCTGATCACCGATACGAGCGCCGTGATCACATCCGCCCATACGACTGCCGCCATCCTCAGCCAGGAGCGTCCGGACGCCAGGGTCGTGATGATCGGAGGCCCGGGCCTGCGCCAGGAGCTGGAGACCGTCGGACTGCGCATGGTACCATACGCTGAGGGCGATTCCGTCGACTACGCGGTCGTCGGTTGGGATACCGATTTGTCTTATCAGAAACTCGCTCAAGTACATGGAGCCATCGTACGAGGCGGTGCGGAGTTTATCGCTACAAACCGAGACGCCACCTATCCGGACGCGGGCGGGAGAACCCTGCCCGGCGGCGGCAGCATCGTCGCGGCCGTCGCCTGTTCAACTGGTCGAGAACCCAGGACGATCGGCAAGCCGGAACCTCATACGCTCCGTTATATCCTTGAGGTTGCGGGATGTGCGCCGCACGAATGCTTGATGGTAGGCGACCGACTGGACACGGATATCGCCGTCGGCCGGCGCGTCGGCGCTGATACCGCCCTGGTGTTGACCGGCGTTACCACCGCTGCAGACGTCGCCGCCGCGGACCCGACGGAGCGCCCGGATCATGTGTGGGAGGACTTACGGGACCTCCGTTAACCGATAATGGAAACCGTTCTTGCTCAGAAATGCCTCGATGACGGGGCCGTCCTCAACATAAGCGTGGTGCGCGCGCCCGACGAGACTCGACGCGATGCCATCCTTCAGCTACTATCCCACAAGGGACCCGATTGGGACGTCCACCTCGAATCGGCGCTGGCGGGTGAGGCGGAACCGCTGGAGACGCGCTGGTATCTCGGGAGTCTCGCGGGTGATCCTACAGCCAACGTGATGACCGTAGAACGGCATGGCGTGGGCATCCTGGGGCACGTCTATACTCGGGAGGCGTACCGACGGCGCGGTATCGCCCGCTGTGTGCTCCAGGCCGCACTTGAGGACTTCGATCGCCGGGGCGGTCGGACCCTTCTCCTTGGAACCGGATACGAAAGCGTCGCGTATCGCCTCTACGAATCGCTCGGCTTTCGGTCGCTTCGTGGGGGTTTCATGCAGTATCTGCATGGATCCCGCGATGAGTTCACGTCTGCGTGGTTCGAGGCCGGCGAGGATCGTCTGGAACAGGCCGACTGGCAGCACTGGCCCTTGATCACCGTTCTCGGCGCCTATCCGAATCAAACGGGATCTAGAAGCCTGGCCTGGGGACTGTGGGACATCGCCAACCTCGAATCGGAATACTGCAGTTTCATGACGCTGGTTCAGCAAAGCCTGGCGGGCGGTATTGTTAGCGTCACAGCATCGGGAGCTGCAGTCGCCTGTGCGACCTGGACTCCGTTCAAAATCGGCCACTGCGGTGCATCGATCCCCGATACATGGCTCGTCGACGCCTTTTCGCACCCGTTACATAAATATAAACTGAACGGGGTTCTGGCAGCCCTCCGGTTGCCAGAGGGCAAGGCGATCGCAATCATACCGAGCGATGATCAGGAACGTATCTCGGCCTTCCAGAACGTCGGGTTCGCTCGGGAAGGGGCGCTGCAGGATTTCGTTCCTCTGTTGCACCGTCGGACGAGCGCGATGATCCTTGGACGTAGTTCGGAAGGCAGACCATGACACGGCTGGCGTATTTTGACTGCTTCTCGGGCGCATCCGGCGATATGCTCCTAGGCGCCCTCCTCGATGCAGGACGGGACGATCTCGATCTATCGGTCCTTCTAAGCGGCCTCGCGATCGGGGATTGGACCTGCACAGTAGAAAAGATAGCGCGGCATGGTATTGGAGCATCCCGCGTCCATATCACCGCCCCGCCGGACCGAGGACACGGCCGGCGCCTGGCGGATATCGAGACGATCATTACGAACAGCCGGTTGCCTGAGTCCGTCGTGGACCGGTCCATTGCCGTGTTCCGCAGGCTCGCCGCAGCCGAGGCGCACGTTCACCAGACGGACGTCCTGTCCATCCATTTCCATGAGGTTGGAGCGGTGGACGCCATCATCGATATTGTCGGCGTATGCGCCCTCCTGGACGCCCTGCACATCGACGCCGTGTACGCTTCGGCTCTGCCAGCGGGCCACGGTTTCGTCGAGTGCATGCACGGTACGATCCCCATCCCGGCTCCGGCCGTACTCGAACTAACATCCGGCATACCGACCTATGGCGTCGCCGTCGAGGCGGAACTCGTGACGCCTACGGGCGCCGCGCTGCTCGTCGAGCTGGCGCAGGGTTTTGGTTCAATGCCCGCAATGCGGCCGGCCTCCGCGGGCTATGGCGCAGGCATTCGGGAGCTTCCAGATCGCCCGAACCTCCTGAGAGTGATCATCGGTGAACGCGCCGAGGTTCCGGAAGCCACGGAAGTCCTGAGGGTGGAGACCACGATCGATGACCTCTCGCCTCAGTTCTATGAGATCGCCATGGAGCGTCTGTTCGCCGCGGGCGCGCTCGATGTCACCCTGCAGCCTGTACACGGCAAGAAGAATCGGCCCGCCGTCCTGTGCACGGTTCTCTGCGAGCGTCCCGGTTTCGACGCTATCGCCGACGTGCTGTTCTCGGAGACAACGACGCTCGGGATACGCTATGCCCCCATGCAGCGCGTCTGCCTGGAACGGCGATCCGTCTCGGTCCGCACCGCCTACGGACAGGTCCGGGTTAAGGTCGGTATGTGGAACGACCAGGAGAAACCGATGCCGGAATACGAGGATGTCCGCGCACTGGCGCAGAGCTCCGGCGTTCCCGCGCGTGTGATCGCTCAGGCCGCACTGCGAGCCTACAACGAGCGTGAGCGTTTGTGAGTGAACCCCGATGGCGTCCTCAGGCTCAAGGATCGTCTGCGTCGGTTGCGGCGCCAACTCGTTCGTCGGAGCCGATCGATGCTGGCGCTGCGGGCGATCGCTTCCGCCTCCTGAAGAACCGACTGCCAGCCAGAGTGCGCCAGCAGCGGCCTCAGGGCCCTACACGGATCCCGGCGGTAAGCCACGGCGAGTTCGTCCATATGGACCCGCGATCGGGGCGCTCGCGCTCATCGGCATTGCAGCGCTCCTGCTTGCCCTGATCGTGACCCGACGGGCTGCATCCCCCAATAGCCAGACGGCCCGCCTCAACGCCCTCAAGGATCGATTGCTTCGAGAGCGGAACCCTTCGGCGTACGGAGCCGACGATGCGGATGGGCTCGAGTCTCGTGCACAGCGGGAGCTCTCGCGCCTCAGGGGTCAGCTGGACCAGATGCCCCTTGCAGGTCCCGGGGCGGATATCCGTCTGAAAGCGGGCGGTCGCGCAAGTGGCGACGAATACAACGATTGGCGAACGCGCGCACGCGACACGCGCTAACCGTCAGGGTTGGACTCCATCACCGTCATCGCACCGCGGCTCGGTCCCGGGCCGAAAGGTCCAGTACTTGCTCGCGCTGAAGTTCCAGAGCGACACACAGCCGATCGCCACGACCTTGGCTAAGTTAAGAAGCCGGGCGGATGGATGGGCCGTGGCAACGACCTGACCGGTTATCGCGTACATCACCAGTTTCATCACACCGATGTTGATCAGCAGGCCAATAATGTTGGTTAAATAAAACAGAACATAGCGCCGGTGATAGGTCCCCTGCCCCATTCCACGAAACGTCCAGCGGCTGTTCCAGATGTAACCGTTCGTTACGGCCAGAGTAAAGCTGAGCACCTGAGCGATAACCCAATGCCAATCGAACACCTGGGTGAAGAGGTTCAGCAATCCGACGTCGATCACCGCGCTGGTTGCGCCGATCAGACAGAACTTGACGAACTGACGAACACCTCTGCGCTGAACGAAAGCCTCAAGGGCTGCGGAGCACATGGAGCCTCCTGAATGGCGGACCTCGAACACAGATGGGCTCGCCGTCGGTGAGTATAGCACTGTCGCACTATTGACGGTATTACGAGGGTGGGTGGTATACTACGCACCGTTCAGGCGCCATCGTATAGGGGTTAATACAGGGGGTTCTCAGCTCTCAAACCGGGGTTCGAATCCCCGTGGCGCCAGAAACTGCATTCCTTAGGTTGCGTACTTCCTCCCCCTTCATATCGTCCCTATGGAACGGTACACTGTGAGCGCTGCATAGCCGCGCAACTACGCTTCACGGATACGCGAACGATATGGAACAGTTACGAATCGGCATGATCGGTGTGGGCGGTCGGGGCGGCCTTTGGCGCCACTGGCACCAGCCCGAGAAGGGCCGCTCTCAGATCGTCGCAGGCGCCGACATCAGCGAAACCGCCCTTAATCGATTCTCATCCGAACACGGGGGCGATCCGTTCGCCACGCTCGATTACCGCCGACTGCTGGAGCGTCGCGATGTGGATGCCATCGCAGTGTGCTCACCCGATTTCTGCCACGAAGAACACGCTGTTGCGGTCCTTGAGTCGGGCAAGCACCTGTTCCTTGAAAAGCCGATGGCGATCTCCATCGCCGGCTGTGATCGCATCCTGGCGGCATGGCGCGCCTCGAACCGACGGATGATGATCGGTTTCAACATGCGCTATATGAACATCTTCCGCGTGATGAAAGAGGTCATCGACTCAGGCGCGATCGGTTCCCTCAAGGCGGTCTGGGTTCGTCATTTCGTGGGCCATGGCGGGGACTTCTACTATCACGATTGGCATGCGAACAGGGACAACACGAACTCCCTATTCCTCCAAAAAGGCTCGCATGACATCGATATGATCCACTGGCTTTCAGGCAGCTACACCCGCCGTGTATGCGCCATGGGCCGCCTCGATTACTTCGGCGGCTCTTATCCGAACGAGCTGACCTGCGACGTCTGCCCGGACGCAGCAACCTGCGTTGAAGCGCAGCCAGATAGCCCACGGAGACAATGCGCGTTTCGGTCCGAAGTCGATGTCGAGGACAACCAGATGGCGATGCTCGAGCTGGACAATGGCGTACAGGCGGCCTACCTCCAATGCCACTTCACACCGGACTACCACCGAAACTATGTGTTCATCGGCACGGAAGGTAGGCTCGAGAACTCGGAACCGGATATGAAGGTCTGGTTGAAAACGCGCCGATCCAATACCTACCGGGAGCTAGCGGACCGTGAATACACGATAAAGCCGGCTCGAGGCGGCCACGGCGGCGCGGATCCGGTGATCTGTGAAGATTTTCTCGATATGGTTCTCGACGGCCGGGAACCGCTGGCGGATCCGATTGCCGGCCGCATGAGCGTCGCAGCGGGATGTGCGGCCGCCCAATCCCTCCGCGAGGGGAGCCGGCCTGTCGAGGTACCGCCGATTCCGGACGGCGCGTGCGCCCCGCCGGCGGGAACAGGGAACCATTCCTGATGAGCCTGCCATTCGTCCCTACCTACCACTGCGCGCAGACGACGGATACCGTCGTAATCGACGGTTCCCTCTCGGAGTCGTGCTGGACCTCTGCGCAGGCAGAGACCCTCGTAGCGGCGTCGTCCGGGACGATGACCCGGCCGCGCACTATCGTTCGCGCCTGCTGGAATGACACGCATCTCTACATCGCCTTCCAGTGTGACGACGACGACGTTTGGGGGTCGTATGACTCCCACGATGACCCGATCTACGATGAAGAGGTCGTTGAGGTATTCATCAGCCCCGAGCGGCTGGCACGGTATGTGGAGATTGAGATCAGCCCTCGCGGTGTAACCTTCGATGCTGCCATTCACAGTCCAGACCTGGACCGACAGACGATGCAGACCGACCTCGCCTGGGAGTGCGTTGGCATGAAGGCCCGGATTCAATGCAACACGGTCGTGCATACGACCCCGCCGAAGGATCGAGACGACCACGGGCCACCCGGCGTCTGGACGGCAGAACTCGCCATACCGTTCGCCTCGCTGGGGCTCACGAAGCCGCCTGTGCCGGGATCCGAATGGCGGATCAACTTCTATCGCATCGATCGGGGTCTCCGATCGAGCTATCAGGCATGGTCACCGACGCTGCGCCGTCCAGCCGATTATCACGTGCCGGAACGGTTCGGGATCCTCCGCTTCGAGGATGCCCATACGGTTGCGCTCCATGCCCGGCGCTGGTCCGCAGCGAAGGCAAGGGCATGGTATAGGCGACAGCCCTGGCTCGTCGGCTGCAACTTCGTTCCGAGCAGCGCCTCCAATCAGCTCGAGATGTGGCAGGCGGCTACGTTCGATCCAGAGACGATCGATCGGGAGCTGGGCTGGGCCGCGAGTCTGGGTATGAACGTCGTGCGCGTCTATCTGCACGACCTCGCCTGGCAACAGGATCCATCGGATCTGCGCATACGCATGGCACGCTATCTCACGCTTGCGGCGCGACACGGCATTCGCACGATCTTCGTTCTGTTCGACGATTGCTGGAACCCGGATCCGAAGCCGGGACGGCAGGCCGATCCGATCCCTGGCGTCCATAACTCACGATGGCTGCAGAGCCCGGGCAGGGCGATCGTGAACGACCCACGCGAATGGGACCGCCTGCAGAGTTACGTCCTTGATATCCTGGGTGTCTTCGGTCAGGATCGGCGTATCCTCATGTGGGATCTGTACAATGAGCCCGGCAACGAGGGACAGGCGGAACGCTCTCTGCCCTTGCTGCGCAAGGCGTTCGAATGGGCACGAACGGCGAATCCGACACAACCGCTCACCGCCGGCGTATGGTTCGATCATGAGATCCTGAACCAGTTTCAACTAGCCCACTCCGACATCATCACCTTCCACAACTACAAGGACGCCGCGACACTGGAGCAGCAGATTAAGGATCTCCATCAATGCGGCCGTCCTCTTGTCTGCACCGAATGGATGGCGAGGCCGGAGAGCGCGATCCCAACGCACCTCTCAGTCTTCCGGCGCCATAGGGTGGGTTGTCTTTCCTGGGGGCTGGTCTCGGGCAAGAGCCAGACGATCTATCCGTGGGGATCGCCCGCGGGCGGGCCGGAGCCGGCCGTATGGTTTCACGATCTGCTCCATCCCGATGGGACACCGTACAGCCCTGCGGAGATCATGATCCTCCGGCAGGAGACGAACCGACCCGTACGCCCCTGACGCGTCGCCGGGCCGCCGGCGGCGTCTCAGTCGAACTGCGGCCCGCCGTCACTGGTGCCGGGCGCAGCGACAGCCTCGAACTGACGAAAGTTTTCCGCGAAGAGCGCTCCGACCTCCCGCAAGCGCGCATCGTACAGCGCCGGGTCGGTCCAGGTGGAGCGAGGCCACAGGCAATCCGATGCGAGATCAGGGCATGTCTCAGGCACATCGAGGTTGAATACCGGGAGGCGACGATATCGGACCGTATCAAGGGCGCCCGATAACGCGGCGGCAATAAGGGCTCGGGTGTCTCGAATGCTCATCCGATGACCGACTCCGACGGGTCCACCGGTCCAACCCGTATTGACGAGCCAAGCGCGGGTGCGATGCTGGCCCAGTCGTTCGCCAAGCATCCTTGAGTAGACCGTCGGATTCCGAGGAAGGAACGGCGCCCCGAAACAGGTGCTGAACGTAGCGGTCGGCTCGGCCAGTCCTGCCTCGGTGCCTGCGATCTTCGCCGTATAGCCGGCGATGAAGTGATACCGTGCCTGGACGGGACTGAGCCGCGCAATGGGCGGTAGAACGCCAAACGCGTCGCAGGCCAGAAAGAACACGTCCGAGGGATGGGCGCCGACCGCGGGATCGACGGAACCGTCGACGAAGGTCAGCGGATAGGCCGCTCGAGTATTCTCGGTGTGCGCATCATCATCAAAATCCAGTCGACGTGTCGCGAGGTCAATGCTGACGTTTTCCAGTACCGTGCCGAATCGAACAGCGTTCCAGACCTGCGGCTCGGCCTCGCGCGACAGCCGAATGCATTTCGCATAGCAGCCGCCTTCGAAGTTGAACACGCCCTGATCGCTCCATCCGTGCTCGTCGTCGCCGATCAGTCGGCGGCTCGGATCGGCCGACAGGGTGGTTTTTCCTGTTCCGCTAAGGCCGAAAAACAGGGCGACATCACCGTTCGGCCCCACGTTGGCCGCACAATGCATCGGAAGTACACCCTGCCCCGGAAGCAGGTAGTTCATGATCGTAAACACGGACTTCTTAATCTCACCTGCGTACTCGGTGCCTCCGATCAAGACGATCCGGCGGTCGAAGTCCACGCAGATGTAGGCTTCGGAGTTCGTACGGTCGATCTCCGGATCGGCATGGAACCCCGGCACGGAGATGATCACGAACTCGGGCACATGGTCTTCGGTCTTCCGCCAGTCCGGACGAATAAACAGCTGTCGTGCAAACAACGCATGCCAGGCGTATTGCGCGATAACCCGGATGGGGATGCGATAGCGCGGATCTGCCCCGACATAGCAATCCTGCACGTACAGGCGCTTGTCCTGAAGGTAGGCCAACGCTCGGCGATACAGGGTGTCGAAGACCTCTCGGGGCATAGGGCGATTGACGTCACCCCACCATATATCCGCGTCCACGCTCTCGGAGCGGACGATGAACTTGTCCTTCGGAGAGCGACCCGTCCGAACGCCGGTTCTGACGACGAGTGGTCCGCCGGCCGCCAGCAGGCCCTCACGCTGCGACAGCGCGTTCTCGATCAACGCCGCTGTCCCCAGGTTCCAGTGGGCGAACAAGGCCGTCTTGATACCGTGATGTTCGAGCCCATGACGACTGGGATTGACCCCTAGATTCTGCATCGACTGCTCGCCTCCGTCTATCGCCGAACTTGCTTGAGAACGCATTCTACCTGAGCGGTAAGAGGTCGATAAGCTCTCTCGGCGAGGCGGTTCCCGTCGTCCCGAGTTTATGGATGGTGACGCTCGCGCAAAGATTGCCGATCCATGCCGCCTCCTCCAATGAAGCTCCGGCGCTCAGCGCGGAGGCGACACCGGCCGATGCACTATCGCCTGCACCGACGATATCGATCGGCCCTCGCACCGGCAATGCCGGCACATGGACCGTCCCGGTGGCATCACATGCCAGAATACCTTCGTCCGCCATCGTGATGAAGACCGGGCGTCCGTTCCGCTCAGCCAACGCTTGACCGAACCTCCTTGTTGATGCGAGGTCGGGCGCGTCATCGCCCGAATGACCCATGGCATGAGCTGCCTCCAATCGATTGGGTTTCACGACCATATTCCGAAACAGGTCGATTCGGACACGCGAATCCGCAAAGAACCGGGCTCCGCTCGCCGCAGCCAGCGCCGCCAACTCGGTCCGAACCCGGGTCGTAATCACCCCGCACTCCGCTTCCTGAACCTGATCGGCCAGCATGACCGCGTCAAACCGCTCATCGAGGACCAGATGTCGCACGGCTTCAAGCGCCGCGTCTTCGAGCTCGGCCGGCAGAGGATCGCGGTTCTTGATATCGATCCGCTCCTTCTCAACCTCCGTAGCCTCGGAACGTTCCATCGGCTTGATGTACGTCGGGGTACGTCGATCACGAGTCACCGTCAGATGATCAACGCCCGATCCCAGCCGCGCCAGACCGGTTCGAAGCTCATACCCTTCGCCATCGTCGCCCATCACTCCGACGGCCTCGAGCCGGCCAATGCCCAGACTGCTCAGGTTGCCCATCACCGTGCCAGCGGCTCCCGGGCTGCATCGAATATCGACAACCTGATGCGCCTCAAGGCCCGTCTCGAGCGAGATCTCCGCAAGGTTCGGATCAATCACCAGGTATTTATCGAGAAAGAAGTCACCGACGACCACGATCTTCAGCTCGGGCAATCGGCCAAGGATCTCCTTGAGACGGTCTAAGGTCATCGTTTCGACCTCCTTATCAAACGCGTTCCGTTCGATTCCGAAGCGCCCATGTCGTCGTTGAACCAGAGCGGAGCTGTGGCCTTCGGAGCCCCAGGAGGTTCGTTCGTTAGGCCGAGGCTCCTATCCTGCGCAGGATCGCCTACTCCTGCGTAGAACTCACGATTACCGACGTCAGTACGACAAGAGGAGGCATCGCACACCGTGCATCCGATACGACCGCTACCCGCAACCGACGATCTCACCCTCGACGAGGCGATCGGACAGACGCTCTGCTTTGGATGGGGCGGCGAGAACCCTCAGGAAGCCAACGCCCACGCGCTCGAGCTCGTCGCGGACATGGGCGTTGGAGGCCTCGTTTTGCTCGGACGCAACGTCGCCAGCTCCGAGCGAATGTCAGCAACGATGGCCGATCTGCAAGCCCGCGCGGCGATCCCGCTCCTGGTCTCCATCGACCACGAAGGTGGCCTGGTCTGTCGATTCGCCGCGAGCCTCCACCGCTTCCCGGGCAATATGGCGCTGGCCGCAGGCGGGGACCGGCGAACGACATCGGACCGCGCGTACCGACAGGGCGCCGCGCAGGCCGCCGAGCTCAGAAGCGTCGGGGTGAACTGGAACCTGGCTCCGTGCCTTGATGTCAACAACAACCCCGACAATCCGGTCATCGGCGTCCGGTCCTATTCCGACGACCCGGAGGTTGTCGGCGCGCTGGGTGTGGCGGCGATCCGAGGGCTTCAAGACCATGGAGTCATGGCCTGCGGCAAGCATTTCCCCGGTCACGGCGATACCGATGTCGATTCCCATCTTGATCTCCCCACGATCCGAGGCGCCGTCGAGCGGTTGCGCCGCATCGAGTTGCCGCCCTTTATTGCCGCCATCAATGCCGGTGTCGGGGCCATTATGACCACGCACATTCGTTTTCCCTCGCTTGATCCTGAGTATCCCGCGACGCTTTCGTCGACGATACTTACCGAGCTCCTGCGTGGGTCACTCGGGTATGACGGCCTGATCGTGACCGATTGCCTCGAAATGGCGGCGATTGCAGCTTCTCCCGGCACGCCGCAAGGGGCCGTACGGGCGCTGCAAGCGGGCGCCGATATGGTTCTGGTCTGTCATACGCTGGAGACTCAGCGAGCGACGATCGATGCTATCCGAACTGCCATTCGATCGGGCGCCCTGCAGGAGGAGCGCATCAGGGAGGCTGCCGCTCGGGTCCTGGCGACGAAACGGCGTTTTCTCTTCCAGCCGCCCGCGCGTACTGTGGACCTCGGCGATATCGACGCATTGGAAACGGAGATCGCCAGAGCGTCAATCACGGTAGTCCGGGGTAAACCGATTGCAGGCCTATCACCTGGATCGAGAGTTGCTGTTATCGGGTGCACCGATGTTAGCCATGACCTTACGGCGGCCCTCAGCATCCGTGGGATGGATGCGGTCGACCATCCGGTCACGACCGTAGAACCGGACGATGTCGCTTCGATCGTCTGTCGGCTCTCTGGCCTCAACGACGCGATCATCGCCGTTACCACATCCCGCACTCCGTCGATCACCGCAGTTCAGACGGCGCTGATCCGAGCCCTGGACGCCGCTGCCGGCGACCGACTGATCGTGGCAGCCGTGGGAGGTCCCTACGATATCCGCGCGTTCCCAGGTATTCGTCGCTATATCTGTACATACAGCAGCAGTGCAGCCAGCGTCGCTGCGTTGGCAGACGTACTCACCGGCGGCTATGAACCGTCAGGACGCCTTCCCGTTCGGATACCCGGCATCCACTGACAGTGGACCCGGTTATTTCCAACGGATCTCCATCACATAGATGGAGCGCCCGGTCACCTCGAAACGACGGACGGCCCGGGCTGGAATGGGGACAGCTGGATCCGCTTCTGCCTGGTTCGTTCGCGTCTCGGTCACGGTCAGGCCGGCGCCCGGCAGGCCGTAGGTCGACGCGCTCCAATGGAACTCGCACCGCACGTTCTGTTCCTGGACGTTGGCGAAGATAAGCAGCAGTCGCTTCTCGTACGGGAGCCTCCAGGCGCCCGTCAGCACCGCAGGCGTGCTGACCCATGTCTCACCATACCAGGCCCAATCCGCCTTCACCATCGGCACAGATCCCCTGAGTACCGGCGGTCGCGCCATCTCCCCTTGGGCGAAGTAGGAGACGAACCGATCTCTCAGACGCACCGCGTCCCGCAAAAAGGCTCCTGCAACGGGTTCTGCTGCAATAGCCGGGTTCATCCAACCGATCTGCTCGCCGAAGACGAGTTGCTGGCCGATTTTCATGCACAGCGCGAGATCGTGTGTGGTGGCTCCGGCGGCGTAGTTGCGACCGAAGTACTGAACGGCGCCGCCATAGATCGCCGGCAGCATCGGCACCATACCGTCATGCTGCCAGTCCCACGTTAACAACGCATCGACGTAGACCGCATACGGTTCGGCGGCGCATTCGGTGGTGATGAATCGGTCCGACGGCATCGCCTCGCGGATACGCTGCAGGAGTGGCCAATAGCCTAAGGTGGTCCACCAGCTTCCGCCGCCCAGCGGATGACCGTGGCTCGCATCCATGCAGAGTGCGGGAGCTGCGGCCGCGATCTGATCGATGTAGACCCCCTGGACGCCGACCTCAGTCATCAGACGGAGCACGATCTCACGCACCTTGTTCTGCCATAACGGAGTGGTCGGACACATTACGGCAAGCCGTACCGGACTGCCATCGGCTTCCTTGCTGCCATAGGTCTCGATAACGGGTTCGCCAGCGCTGTTCTTGGTGGCTGCCGGCGCCGCGACGCTCGTGAACTCGAAATCCGTTGCGCCTCGATCGCGTGTATCCCAGAGCCGTCCGTTGATATAGGGCATCACGCGGACTCCTGAGGACTGCAGATCGGCAACCGCCTCCGAGACACCGTCTCGCGTCGGGAAGTAATGGGGATAATCGTTATCGAAGGGGATCTGATGCCAGTTGTACCAGTGGAAACCGATCGGAACACCCAGGGTTCGCTGCATGCCCTTCACGGGTTCAACGCAATCCGCGGGAGCGCCGCCCGTCTGCGCCCAAACATTCAGACGCTTGAGCCACTCCGGCGTGTCGGTACGGCCTTCAGCCCCAAGACGGGGATACCACGGCGCCCGAGCAATGACCCATGATCGATAGATTCGTGCGGCATCGAACCAGTCCCCTCGGAGCAGTCTCCAGATGGCGACGCCCGACTGTCGGTACGACCGGCCAGCAACGCCCATCTCCGGCGTCGGCGTCTCAAAGGCGAGATAGACGGTGCGTTCGTCGTCCCACCGCTGTCGTATCTCCTTCGCCGAGGCGCCCGGGTCATGGAAGGCGTAGTAGAGGCCGGTTCCAGCTCTGGGGGCGTAGACCGCCATCAGCTGCATCGTACACCAACCATTCGGGTATAGCGCAGAATGATCCAGGGTAGTCGAGTGGACGCTGCGGAGGACACCGGGTCCTGTCGGATAGAGCGCGATTGTGTCGGCGCCAAGGTCCCGGATCACTATGGAGGGATACGAGATTCGCTCGATACCACATCGCTCCGATGTATTCGCGACTTCGACATCCCAGGACCACGCAGCGGCCTTAGCGTCGCCTCGTGCCTTGAGCGTAACGGAGATCCCGCGGAACCTCGTATCCTCGTGGTCCCGCAGGTCCACATCGAAGCCGCCTCGTCGGTTGATCCAGCGGACCGTCTTCCATCCCTGATCCGAATCGGCGGAACAGGATTGGGCGTCGTCGGAGTTGCGATATGTCGCGCTTATTGACAGGATCGGCGGCTGTCGGGAGGCGGCGATCTCGGTTCTGCGCCCAAGGTCGTACAGACTGAGCAGACGGATACCTCCCGATCCGAGATCGAATGCAGCAGCAGCGTCACCGGCCCGAACGAGGCGCACCGTCGACGTCGCAAGCGCCTTTGGCTCGCTTGCCGAACGGAGCACTGCCTCGGCATCTGGGAGCTTACCCTGCTCCAGCAGTCTCCGGGCGATTGAACCTCGCCACATCAGGCTCGGTGCGGCATCTGGCTTTTCAAATGGTGCGATCATTCGCTCGAACGATTCCGTCGTAACGACGACACGGCCCACGGCCCCTTGCCGGACAATCTTCTCCATCATCTGATCCACCTTCGTTGGCGCACCGATCGACAATACCGCGCGTGTCGCATGGGAGGACGTGGCCCACGGCTGCCAGTACCCGTGCAGATATGTTCCGTATTCGCCACGGCCATCGTAGAACCGGACCGTGTTTGCTGCCAGCCCGATGGCGGCGCCGCTGCCGGACATCGATCCCCACCCCGATGAGGTTAACGACTTCATGGAGGCTGTGAACGTTCCGCCTGACGGAGCCTCACGACTGGCCCAATGATCGAAGAACGCGCTGGCTACATTGAGTTCGAGATGGTGCAGTTCCTCCCATCGGGTCGGCCTGGCCTGAACCATCCACCCCTGACAGAGGATCGTCCCCAGACGGCGATCGAAGTACCAATCATAGACCGCGCGCGCTCCGTCCGGCGCCGGTGTACCATCGGGTGCGCAGTACCGCGCTGAAGACCGGACGACGGTCATATCCTCCGTCTCCAGCAGGATTCTGGCCTCGGCCTTACGATCGTTCCTTAGGGAGTACGAACCGATGGCTGCCGTATGGATCCGATCGTTCCAGGTGTACTCCTTGAGTTCAGGGCCGTTCGGAAGCCATCGTATCGAAGTTGGCATGCCGCCCATTTCGCCCGGGACGAAGCCGATGGCGGCGGTAGCCATCGTAACCGTATAAGGAATAACGAGGGGACGCGTCGGCGCCGGCTCCAGGCGCGTCACCGTAACCCGTTGGCGGGATACCGCTCCCCGTGGCAGCACGAGCGTCGCTTCGTGTGGCTGCCTGTCGCGAACGATCGGATCCGGAATCACCCATCCGACGGCGCCCGTCGCGGGACCGAGCTTGAGCTTCAGCACGTTGCCGCCCCTATGGCGGCGATCCTGGAGCATCGACCAACCCGACAGACGCGCGATCGTCGTATCACGGGAGGGTATCCGATCGAGCTGAAGCATAAAACGTTGGGAAACAGGCGCAGCTCCCGCATCCGAATGCGCAATGGCAACCGCCGCCATGACGTATACTATGAATAAGCAACCATGCCGCATGTACTGCTCCATCGTATCGGATCGGTTCGTCTACACCGTCGACCATCATTCTAGATGTTTCCTCGGGACAGGTCAAGGGCCGTGGATGGCCGCGTACGGATCAGGGTGTCATGGGTACTGAGACTCGGTACGGTCCCAGAGATGCCGTCCTATTCTCGGGAGCGCAACGCCAATCGAGGAGTCTAGATGAATCAGGAGACATCGACGTCTGCTGCAGCGACTGATGTAGTCATCCGTCTGGTCGGCGAATCAGGCGAAGGCACCGTAACCCTTGGCGATGTAATGGTCGAGATGTTCACTCAGATGGGCCTCGACATTTACACCTTCCAAACGTTCCCCGCCGAAATCAAAGGCGGTACCGTGATGTATCAGATACGCGCTCGAAGCGGTACCACGCTCTCGCCGGGCGATTCTGTGCAGATTCTGGTCGCTCTCAACAAGGCGGGATTCTCGTTGTTCGGAACAGGGCTCGCCGATGGGTCGATTCTGCTCTACAACTCGGATGTGTTCTCGCCCCCTCCCGACCCTAATCGTGTTGATATCTCCCTGCCGGTCACGACCCTGGCCCGTGAGCAGAAGGAAGCGGTGCGGCATGAGATCAGCGGCGAAGCGCTCAAGCGGCTGCCTGCGCCGATCAATACGGTTGGCCTGGGCGCCCTGATGACCCTCGTGAACGCCCCTCTGGAGCCTGCGGAAGCCTACCTGAATAAAGTCTTCGGCCGTAAAGGTGAGGCCGTAGTCCGGATGAACATCAGCGCTCTACGAATCGGAGCCGAGCATGTCCGCGCACAAATCGGCGAACACAGGCTGCCGAGCGTGTTCCCCAAGCCGATCCTCGCCCCTCGCATGATGGTCACGGGTAATCAGATGACCAGTATCGGCTCTCTGGCGGCCGGACTGCAGTTCTATGCAGGATATCCGATCACGCCGGCCACGGAGATCATGGAGTTCCTGGCTCGTGAGTTGCCTGCGTTCGGAGGCACCCTGGTCCAGGCTGAGGATGAGATCGCAGCGCTCGCCATGTGTATCGGGGCTGCCAACGCAGGCGCCAAGGCGATGACGGCAACATCGGGTCCGGGCCTGAGCCTGATGGCGGAACTCCTGAACCTCGCTGGGCAAGCCGAGATCCCGGTCGTCGTCATCGATGTGCAGCGCGGCGGGGCGAGCACGGGCCTGCCAACCAAGGCCAGTCAGGGTGACCTGAACCTCGCCATCTACGGTATGCACAACGAATCCCCTCGCATCGTTATCGGGTCGACCTCGGTCGAGGACGCCTTTTGGACGGCGATCGAGGCCATGAACCTTGCTGAGGAGTATCAGGTTCCGGTGATCCTGTTGAGCGACCAGTCGCTCGCGACGCGGCGGTCCACCGTGCCGCCGCCGGAGATCTCCAATATATCGATCACCAACCGCCTTCTGCCGTCTGAGGACGAACTCGGGCCCGACTATCACCGATACCGGGATACGCCCAACGGAATCTCGCCGATGGCGCTGCCCGGCATGATCGGCGGCATGTATACGACCACCGGCATCGAGCATAACGAGAAGGGCGATCCGGCCTACACACCTGAGAACGCGACCAAGATGAAGGCCAAACGTTTCCGTAAGATGGATGCCGTAATCGAGAAACACGGCGAACGGCTCGTACGACATTGGGGTGTGGGCGGCGACGCCGATATCGGGATCATCGCCTATGGATCGTTGGAGGGAATCGTCCGCGAAGCGACGCAGCGGGCGCTCGATGATGGAATCAACGTCGCCCATCTCCATCTGCGGCTCCTGCAGCCGTTTCCCACTGAGGTCGTCCAGCAGTTTGCGGCCCGATGTCGCACGCTGCTTGTCCCAGAAATGACCTGGAGCGGCCAACTCGCAAACTGGATCCTGATCAACACCGGCCTGAACGTAGAGCGACTTACCAAGGACGACGGTATACCGTTTCGACCAAGTCAGGTCTATGCGCGGATCCGATCACTCTACGACCAGATCACAGGAGGCGCCTCCCATGAGTAATCTTGCAGTGTCAGCGGACAAAGCGCTCACGCCCCGCGACTATAAGAGCGATCTAGCGCCGATCTGGTGCCCCGGGTGCGGCGACTTCGGCGTTCTCAGCGCCATGTTCAAGGCGATGAGCGTGTGCAACCTCGATCCGGTGAAGACGGTCATTATCTCCGGCATCGGTTGTTCGTCTCGTCTGCCCGGGTTTGTGGCCACCTATGGCTTTCACGGCGTCCATGGGCGGGGACTGCCTATCGCGACGGGGATCAAATGCGCGCGGCCGGACCTGAACGTTATCGTTGTCGGCGGCGATGGCGACGGCTATTCGATCGGAGGCGGTCATCTGCCCCATATAGCCCGCCGAAATCCCGATATCACCTATCTCGTGATGAACAACAATACCTATGGTCTGACCAAAGGACAGGTCTCGCCTACCTCCATGGTGCCGCTGGCTTCGATGGAAGCCAGGATCGACCCGAAGAGATGGAAGACGACGCCGTACGGCAGCACCGAGGACCCGATCAACCCGGTGGCGCTCGCGGTGGCCATGGATTGCTCCTTCGTAGCCCGCGGCTTCTCTTATAAGCCCAACCAGCTTGCCGATCTGCTGGTCGAGGCGATGCGCCATCGCGGCTTCTCGCTCGTCGATGTGTTCTCTCCCTGCCCGACCTTCAATCAAGATCAAACGGATGAGTTCTATAAGCGGACAACGTATGACATCCCGATGGACCACGATCCCACGGACCGGCTGAAAGCGTTTGAGCTCGCGAGCAACATGGAGAGCTATCCGCTTGGTATCCTGTATCAGCGACCTGATAAGGCGAGCATCCTGGACGAACAAGAGGCGCTTCGGACCAGGTTCCAGGGGCACGGATCGCTCTCTGAGTTGATCAGTCGGTTCTCCTAACCGTGGCAGCCCGGCTCACCGATGCTTGTTGCATAGGTTACAGATCGGTGCACGGATGAGCTCGGGCGATAGCCACGTTGAGGAGGAGCGGACACTCGATCCGAGATTGGGCTCGAGTGATCCCGATGAACTGTCCCTTCGTCCACGCCGCTTAGGAGAGTTCATCGGACAGGATCGGTTAAAGGCGAATCTTGATGTTGCGATTCAGGCAGCGCGAGTTCGCCGGGAGGCGCTCGATCATGTGCTCCTGTACGGCCCGCCCGGGCTCGGAAAGACGACGCTGAGCCATGTATGCGCCACGGAGATGGAAGCCTCGCTCCGCGCAACATCAGGCCCGGCTATCGAGCGTCCGGGCGATCTCGCGGCAATCCTCACCAATCTCGAGCCGGGCAGTGTCCTCTTTATCGACGAAATCCACCGTCTCAGTCGGATTGTCGAGGAGATCCTGTACCCGGCGATGGAGGATTACACGCTCGACCTCGTAATCGGCAAAGGCCCGAGCGCTCGGACAATGCGCCTGCCGCTGCCTCGGTTTACCCTCGTAGGCGCCACGACCCGAGCTGGCCTGATCTCCTCGCCGCTTCGCGATCGCTTTGGCATCCAGTGTTATCTGGACTTCTATAGCGCCGACGACCTTGCGACGATCGTGACGCGCAGCGCTGCGATTATGTCGATCGAGATCACGCCCGAAGGCTCAGCGGCTATCGGCGCCAGGTCTCGAGGAACACCGCGGATCGCCAACCGACTCCTCCGGAGGTGCCGTGACTACGCTCAGGTCCGAGGCGAGGGGCAGATCGACCCGGACGCCGTTACAGAGACCATGGCGATGCTAGGCATCGATCACCTCGGGCTCGATGAGTTCGACCGTCGGTACCTCACGATAATCGGAGGGAAGTACGGCGGAGGACCGGTCGGCATCGAAACCCTTGCAGCAGCGCTCGGTGAGGAGCGGGACACGATCGAGGATATGTGCGAGCCGTACCTGCTGCAGCTGGGATATCTGCAACGCACGCCGAGGGGTAGATGCATCACGACGTCGGCGTATAGCCATCTTGGCCTGCCAACTCCGAGATCGGCTTGTGCCGCCATCCAGAACGGCTTGTTCGATGCCGAGGGAACGGCACGTGATGGCGATCTCGACGTGTGTTGACGGCGGCGCAACCATCCGGTTGCGCCGCCCTCCACTGCGTCCGATCACGCCGACGAGATAGCCGGCTCGATAACGCCTGTCAGTCTTCGTACTCGATCGTACACCAGCGATGATCGGTACGCAAGCCAGCGGTATTGCGGTGCTTGGCGTGCCCGTCAACGAATGCCATATTCGTACCGCCGCTGTGCCGAGGATAGATGGTCTCGCCGAGAACCCCGACCAGAATCGTCTCGCCCTGCGCGTTTACCTGATAGTTGTTCCAACCGGGATGCCACAGCCAGTGGCACCACCAGGCGTTGGAGCTCTCCTGAACGAGGGCCGTCTCGGACGCATGGCGGAACATGCTATCTCGGACCGGGTACTCAATCGACGCCCAGCCGGTACCGTTGATCGTACCCTCCGGCCAGTGCCAGCCGTGCACCATGTTCATCGAATAGCGGGTGCCCTGCAGATTGTTCGGCCAGGTACCCGGTTCGGGGGTCAGATTGATGGTGTTCGGGCCGCCAGGACACGCGAAAATGTCGCGGTTCTTGATGTAGGGCATGATCTTGTCGGCCCAGATGATGCGGCCGGCCGGATAGCCCAGACTATCGTCGTAGACCGATGGAAAACAACCATCCTGATCGATCTGGTACATGTTGAAGGCTAGAGCGATCTGCTTCATATTGGATAGACAACTCGTTGCTCTGGCCTTTTCGCGCGCTTGCGCAAATACGGGGAACAGGATTGCGGCGAGGATAGCGATGATGGCAATCACCACTAGAAGCTCAATGAGTGTGAAACCCTGTCGCTTCAAAGTACGTCTCCTTTCGTTTGCGATGATCCTCGATCATCGCGGTGAGGGCGGCATCGGCACGCCGGCCCCGCCGGGAGCGCCGGGCGGTAACCCGAGCGTGCCGCTTGGCGTCGGAGGGGCTGGCATCTGGCCGCCTGGCTTGAGATCGAGAGGTTTGAGGAACTTCGCTTCCTCCTCCTTGGTAAGACCGGTTCGATTCATCCTGGACCAGCCGAACCATCCGAGCGCAGCGACCACCACCACAAGGATGGCGATGACAACCCCCATCGGCATTTCTTTCTTCAACGTTTCGTCTCCCGTGCCGCTTCGTCTATAGGACATCCGAACCGGTCCTCTCCTGCAGCCGCCTCGCTCCACATGCGTTGCGTCAGGCGATCGATGCGCCGGTTTGCGATAACCTTATGTTCTACGGCGCCAGTCCGAATCTCCTGCTGGGAATACGCAAAAGGAATGCAATATCGAAAACCGAGGACTCCATACATCAGCCGCCCGGTATCTGGCTTTTCGGTCCACCAACCAGACGAGGATGGGCAGCCGCCCAGAGGCTCCTATGACGGTTGCGGCCCCACCCCCGCGGGCGTACGCAAGCCGCATACCCGATGAAGCTACCAACCGGACGCCAGGTACTCACTCCAGACTCGATCGTAGATCCCTCGTGTCTGATTCGCGACGCGATCCCAGTTATAACGATCCTGTACGACGCTCTGAGCGCGAACGGCGAGAGCCCTCGCTCGTGATGGATCGTCGAAGACCCGGCGCAAGCCCCAGACAAGGCTATCAACACTTCCGGACCAGACCACGGTACCGGTACTGTCATGGGCCACGATCTCCTTCAGCCCGCCCGCGTCGGAGACGACGACCGGCGTTCCAGCCGCCATCGCCTCGAGTGCGACGATGCCGAATGGTTCGTACAAACTGGGGAATACAGCGGCGTCGGCAACGCGATACAGTCGGAGAAGGACATCATCAGGCACGAAACCGGTGAAGTACACATGCGGCGCAATACCCAGGTCCGATGCACGACTCACCAGCGCGCCCCTGTCCCCTCCCCCAACCACGACAAGCTTCACCTGAGTCCCAGCGTGCCGGAGTGCGGCAACGGCTTCGATCAGGATATGGCAGCCCTTTTCCCGAACCATCCGACCCGAAAAGACGATCAATCGCTCCTCTTGCGCCGCGTACTGGGCTCGGAACGCCAGCGCTTCCTCTGCCGGGAAGTCAAAGGCGAACTTCTCGGCTGCGATCGCGTTTGGAATGACATCGAGCGCATCGTCACGCGCTGCCAGCACATGCCGCACCTCATCCCGCATGAAATCAGAACAAACGATGGTACGCCAACTCTCCGCAACGAGCTCTGTTTCGACCGATGCGATATATCTCTGCTGGGGCGTGTGGATACCCTGATTCCTGCCGTGCTCGGTGGCGTGAATCGTGGCGACGAGAGGCAGCTTCACCTCGTGCTTCAACCGGGCTGCGCTGTAATGAGCCACCCAATCATGGGCATGGAGGAGGATGGCCGGCGATTCCCCGTCCCGTTTCCCGTCCCCGTGCGAGCGAAGCCAACTGCCGATGAGATCAGCCGCGCTGTCGTACATCGCCGCATTCAGCTGCTGCACCCAATGGACGAAATCGTTGGTTGGTTGGTAGGGCTCAACGCGTCGGATATGAACCCCGTTGTACGTCTCCTCGGCGGCAGCCCCGGGAAAGGCACAGGTTACGATATGGACATCGACACCCGACCGTGCCAGCGCCCAGGACAGCTCCTCAACGTGTCTGGCAATGCCGCCCACAATCCGGGGCGGATACTCCCATGAGAGCATGAGAACCCGCAAGACCTTCTCCATCCTGGCCGGTTGCTCCGGACCAGTTCCGCCGAATCATAGCACAACTCCAGCCAACCCTCCGACGAACAACGAGCTTGACGAATCGGGATGCGTTGAGGTACCTACAGCGCCCAGAATCGATAGGAGTTATCATGCGTAATCAAACCATCCTCACCGAGAGCAGTCTTCGACAGCTTCGTGAAGAGTTGGAATATCTAAAGACGTCCAAGCGTCGGGAACTGGCCGAGGCCTTACGGACCGCTCGCGCCTATGGCGATCTCTCAGAGAACTTCGAATATCATGCGGCACGCCGCGATCAAGCGATCGTCAATGGGCGCATTGCCCAGATCGAGGCGATGATCGAACACGCTACCATCGTATCGGATGAGCCGGCTGGCGACCCGGATGCGATCGGGCTCGGTAGTCGCGTACGTGTGCGGATCATCGACGATAACGAGGAATGGGAGTTCACGCTGGTGGATCCTGTTCAGGCGGATCCCATTATGGATCTCATATCCATCCAATCGCCGATGGCGAGCGCACTGCTCGATAAGACGGTCGGAGACGTCGTCGATGTGGCTGCGCCAGGCGGCGTTATCCGATACGAGATCCTCGGGATTCAGCGCTAAGAGCCTCGAGCCATTCCGCAAGGTGGCCCCGGCACCGGATCGGGAGATCCATATGACCTCCGTCTACCTGAATACACGAGGCGCGGCCGGGAAATCGAACCAGTAGGCCGCGGACGCTCTCCGCGCGGACGACGACATCGTTGCGCGCGGCGATCAACAGGAGTCGGATATGTTCGGCATGCTCGGCAGCACGGGCTCGGATCGCCGCCTGCGAAAGAACCTCCTGGGCCGGGGCTCCCTCCACATAGGAGCTGCGTTGCTCCAGCAGGGCTTGTCCGGCGGGTGTATCGAAGCCCAACTCACCTCGAACACCGATACCAAGCGCTGCCACACCTGCAATATCCGGATCCGATGCGGCCAGAGCCAACCCTACCGTACCCCCCATGGAATGGCCGACCAAGACTATTGGTTGTACGCGCCAGCGTTCGCGCGCGAACGCGACAGCCGCGGCGAGATCGTTGATTGCTGCCTCAGCGCCATCCATAACGCCGGAGCTCCCGCCAAGTTTATGGCCTCGGAAGTCGAAGGTCAGGCACCGCCACCCCCTGGAGCACAGATAACTGGCAGTAGGATCGAGCGACTCTTTCGAACCCGTGAATCCGTGAGCCAGAACGATCGTCATTCCACGTGGATCGACGGTGTCGTACACCACACCAGCCAACGAAGCGCCCGTTGCCGAGAACGAGACGCGCGTCAGGTTAATCGATGATTCCATGGTCGATACCGTACCATAGTCACGGATATCGATTTACTGTTCATGAAGCCGGTTCGGTGGATGGAGCCATTGACGGCGCCGATGGACTCTGTTAGAATCGTAGCGAACCTGGAGGCGGACGATATGAACCAGCATCTGCCGGCATTATATGCCGTGCAGCGTATTGATACGCAGTTACTGCACATTCTGAAAAAGCTCCGATCGCTCGATCCCGGTACGAAAGAGAAAGAGGCTATCCATGTTCTTCGGGGAGAACACGCGATCCTGGTGGAGGAGCTTCGTTCGCATCAAACGAATCTCGCTGATGCCGAGTTGGAACTCCGCTCCATCGAAACGAAGCGAAAACAGCACCGCGAACAGCT
>JABWBA010000127.1 GCA_013360745.1 Chthonomonadales bacterium
GGATTGTCCTTGAGACGGACGCCCCGTATCTGGCGCCCACCCCGTATCGGGGCAAGCGCAACGAGCCCGCCTATCTCACGATGATCCGCGATGCCATAGCCAGGGTCCTAAGTGTCGATGAGGCGATCGTCGCTCAACATACGACCTTGAACGCATACAGACTATTCGATCGGATGGTTCCGGTCGCTGCTTGATATGTAGGCCTCGACGACATCCTCGGTCGGCCCGTCCATCCGGATCGTCCCCGCATCCAACCACACCGTTCGCGAGGCGGCCCGGCGCACGACAGGCATGTCGTGGGAGACGAAGACGATGGTTCTGCCGGAGCGCTGGATTTCCTCGATCCTGCGGAAGCACTTCGCCTGAAAGGCTTCGTCACCGACGGCAAGGACTTCATCCACGAGGAGGATGTCAGGATCGGTGTGGATCGCGATGGAGAAACCGAGCCGCATCTTCATCCCTTCGGAATAGTTGCGAAGCGGCGTATCCGCTTTCGCCGCAAGGTCCGGCGCATCGAAGGCGAACGCCACGATATCCTCCATTCTCTCCCGAATCCGTCGAACACCCATGCCTAGGATCGAGCCATATAGCTCGATGTTCTCGTACCCGGTCAGGTCCGGATGGAAGCCTGCTCCGAGTTCGAGAAGCGGCGCCACGGAACCATGGACGGAGATGGTTCCGTGTGTCGGACGATAGACTCGGGCGATCAAGGACAGAAGTGTCGATTTACCGGAGCCGTTTCGGCCGATCAACGCCACGGTTTCGCCCCGATGTACGGTGAGGTCCAGGCTCTTCAGCACCTCGATTAGCTCGCGAGGGCGGCGGCGAAGCGCATTAACCGCGGCGAGCTTGACCGAGCCATAGACCTGATGGTGAACGACGAAGGACTTGCTGAGCCGTGAGCAGGCTATGGCCGCATCGACAGGGATCTTGGTCACGGACGCTCCACGAACTGCCACTTCCGTTTATTGAAGTAGGCGTAGGAGAGCAGGAGCAGAGCGACCGAAACAGCGCCGGTGAGGAGGAGATTGGCAGGATCTAACGGCATGGACGGATGGCCGCCGATGGCCTGGGGCGATGGCGGCTCCAACAGGCATTTACGATAACCGTTGATAATCGATGCCATTGGATTCACGGTGTACATCAAGCGCAGCCAGAATCGCCCTGGACCCGAGAGCGCCGGCGAGTAGTAGACCTGTTCGACGACGTACATGATGGGCAGCAGAAAGAACAGGAGGTTCAACAGGATGCCGGTGATGTACTTGACATCCTCGTAGAAGACGTTGAGACACGCGACGAGGAGCGACAGGGCGGTCACCAGGATCAACTGGACGAGGACTAGATAAGGAAACCAGACGATCGTGGGAAGGATGGGCGCTCGGACATAGAGTAGAAGATACGCAAAAAAGATGCACCACGATAGGATGAAGTGGATGAAGTTCGCGATGGTCGACGATAAGGGGACGATCTCCCGGGGCAGATATACCTTCTTGATGATCCCATACATCTGTAGAATCGATTGGCTTGCATCTAGTATGGCCG
>JABWBA010000029.1 GCA_013360745.1 Chthonomonadales bacterium
CGGTTCACCGGCCCTTCGGGGCCGGTGCGGATTGAAACCGCGGCGCATGCCTTATACACACAAACCTGAGGCGGTTCACCGGCCCTTCGGGGCCGGTGCGGATTGAAACCCTGCGACGGTACGTGCAGGGATTGGCAGGGCGAGAGGTTCACCGGCCCTTCGGGGCCGGTGCGGATTGAAACGCCGGGCCTAGGCCGGGCCGTTGCCGGGCCCGGGGGTTCACCGGCCCTTCGGGGCCGGTGCGGATTGAAACGGGTTCCCGCGCGCGTCGATTACGCGGGTGGATGGCGGTTCACCGGCCCTTCGGGGCCGGTGCGGATTGAAACCGAACGCCTTTGCCACGTCATTCCGGGACCTCATCGGTTCACCGGCCCTTCGGGGCCGGTGCGGATTGAAACCTGCTAGACGCATACCTGCTGTAAGTCGAAACCGGGTTCACCGGCCCTTCGGGGCCGGTGCGGATTGAAACCCGCGTGCGTCATCCCTCCCGGAAGGCCTCGGACGGGTTCACCGGCCCTTCGGGGCCGGTGCGGATTGAAACCCGTCTAGCGCGTTGGACGACGCGCCCGTGCCGCAGGTTCACCGGCCCTTCGGGGCCGGTGCGGATTGAAACCGATTAATCGCCGCCGGCAATACCTACGGCCTTGGGTTCACCGGCCCTTCGGGGCCGGTGCGGATTGAAACGCGGGAGCATTAGCATGAGCCGCAGCAGGACGTCGGTTCACCGGCCCTTCGGGGCCGGTGCGGATTGAAACCCGGGTACGGGCATCGGGATACCCGGTACCGGGTACGGTTCACCGGCCCTTCGGGGCCGGTGCGGATTGAAACACGGTCGGTCGCATGACGGTCATCCCCGCGAGCGCGGTTCACCGGCCCTTCGGGGCCGGTGCGGATTGAAACCGCCCCATCAACGACCAAATCGCGGTTGTCATATGGTTCACCGGCCCTTCGGGGCCGGTGCGGATTGAAACCACTCCGAGCCTGTTGTCCCGCCGGCGGCCATATCAGGTTCACCGGCCCTTCGGGGCCGGTGCGGATTGAAACGCATGGTTGGACGGCAATGGCCCGAAGTTCCAGAGGGTTCACCGGCCCTTCGGGGCCGGTGCGGATTGAAACCTGCTAGACGCATACCTGCTGTAAGATGTGTCGAGGTTCACCGGCCCTTCGGGGCCGGTGCGGATTGAAACGGCGATATCGAAGAGCCCGAGTATGTACCCGGGTTCGGTTCACCGGCCCTTCGGGGCCGGTGCGGATTGAAACCGAAGAGGAATGGACCGAGTTCGCCGCAGGCGTTGGGTTCACCGGCCCTTCGGGGCCGGTGCGGATTGAAACTGAAGGGCAAACTGGCACTCGCGAAGAGCACGTTCACGGTTCACCGGCCCTTCGGGGCCGGTGCGGATTGAAACAGCCGAATGGATCAGGGTCGCGCTAGCGGACAAGCTGGTTCACCGGCCCTTCGGGGCCGGTGCGGATTGAAACTTGAGGTGCACGCGCCTACGCGACACGCCGGCACCGGGTTCACCGGCCCTTCGGGGCCGGTGCGGATTGAAACATCGTTGCATGCGCTTGCATGTGGCTGGCCTATCACGGTTCACCGGCCCTTCGGGGCCGGTGCGGATTGAAACATTGACGTCCGTGGATACTTCGGCGACATCGAAGATCGGTTCACCGGCCCTTCGGGGCCGGTGCGGATTGAAACCTGCTGTAAGTCGAAACCGGGCGCAAGCCCGGTCCGGTTCACCGGCCCTTCGGGGCCGGTGCGGATTGAAACACACAACTGAATATGCTTGACCCTAACCGTAAGACGGTTCACCGGCCCTTCGGGGCCGGTGCGGATTGAAACCTCGTATGCCGGCCATACGCGCGAGGAGGGGCGAGGGTTCACCGGCCCTTCGGGGCCGGTGCGGATTGAAACGTCGTGCAAGGGCAGTACCTCGGCTATAACAGCTGGTTCACCGGCCCTTCGGGGCCGGTGCGGATTGAAACGCTGGCGGCTGGTCCATGAGGCCGGCGGCTCGTCCGGGTTCACCGGCCCTTCGGGGCCGGTGCGGATTGAAACCTCTTCGGAAGGCGGATCGTAAACGGGCGCCCGCTGGTTCACCGGCCCTTCGGGGCCGGTGCGGATTGAAACGACTGTTAGACGTAGATGCCTAGGTGTGCGGCGAGGGTTCACCGGCCCTTCGGGGCCGGTGCGGATTGAAACCCGCCGAACCATGGAAACGGGGCTTTCAACAACCGGTTCACCGGCCCTTCGGGGCCGGTGCGGATTGAAACAATCATCCGGCATGACGTGCTCGCCCTCATATCCGCACGGTTCACCGGCCCTTCGGGGCCGGTGCGGATTGAAACGCGTGGGTGGTCTCTCAGGCTGCTCCGCATCCCTGGTTCACCGGCCCTTCGGGGCCGGTGCGGATTGAAACGTCTCTCTCCTTGGCCAGTCTCGTCAGTCCCGGGGGGGTTCACCGGCCCTTCGGGGCCGGTGCGGATTGAAACGTCCGATCTGGAATGCGCCCTGAAGGTAGCCCCTCGGTTCACCGGCCCTTCGGGGCCGGTGCGGATTGAAACGATTGTAGTGACGACCCTGTCGTAGATGTCCGGGTCCGGTTCACCGGCCCTTCGGGGCCGGTGCGGATTGAAACATCCAGTCGAGCAGCAGGTCCTCGAGAGCCTCCTCCGGTTCACCGGCCCTTCGGGGCCGGTGCGGATTGAAACAGTGTTACGCCCCGGATCCCCCGTCGGATCGCGATAGGTTCACCGGCCCTTCGGGGCCGGTGCGGATTGAAACGCCGCGCGCGTTGCCGAGCGTCGCGAGTGGGACAGGTTCACCGGCCCTTCGGGGCCGGTGCGGATTGAAACCAGATCGGGCGCATGACCGTCCTGCCGTCTAGCGGGGTTCACCGGCCCTTCGGGGCCGGTGCGGATTGAAACCTCCTTGGCCTGTCTCATCAGCCCTGGGCGGCCATGGTTCACCGGCCCTTCGGGGCCGGTGCGGATTGAAACGCCGCGCGCGTCGCCGAACGACTCGCGTGGGACAGGTTCACCGGCCCTTCGGGGCCGGTGCGGATTGAAACTTGCGCATCGTGTCTCATTTCTGCCCATGCTACGAGGTTCACCGGCCCTTCGGGGCCGGTGCGGATTGAAACGCGACCGCGAGGCCGCTAATCATGGCTGGCGACATCGGTTCACCGGCCCTTCGGGGCCGGTGCGGATTGAAACTCGTGTCGGCGATACGTAGCCGAGCAGGACACGCTCGGTTCACCGGCCCTTCGGGGCCGGTGCGGATTGAAACGACGACTACGGGACATGGCACGTCGATTACGACGACGGGTTCACCGGCCCTTCGGGGCCGGTGCGGATTGAAACAGCTGATGGCGCGCACTAGCGCGTCCTGTACAAGATGGTTCACCGGCCCTTCGGGGCCGGTGCGGATTGAAACCCCCGGTCGACGGACGCCGAGGTGACGCCTACCGGGTTCACCGGCCCTTCGGGGCCGGTGCGGATTGAAACGGAATGCTGCGCAGCTGTACGGAACGGGTTGAGCCCGGTTCACCGGCCCTTCGGGGCCGGTGCGGATTGAAACGAGCCAACCGAGGTGCGGCAACGCTCTGCTCCCTACGGTTCACCGGCCCTTCGGGGCCGGTGCGGATTGAAACTGCGCAGGCCATGCGAAGTCCGCCCTGTAACGGCGGTTCACCGGCCCTTCGGGGCCGGTGCGGATTGAAACGCTCACATGCGCTAAGTCGAAACCCGGGGCAACCCGGGTTCACCGGCCCTTCGGGGCCGGTGCGGATTGAAACGTCCGAGTGGATCCAGCCTTGGCCTGCCGCCGCCCGGGGTTCACCGGCCCTTCGGGGCCGGTGCGGATTGAAACACGTACAACCGGCGCTCTTGGTACCTGGGCCGCTGGGGTTAACCGGCCCTTCGGGGCCGGTGCGGATTGAAACGACTTACAGCAGAAACGCGTCCATCATGAAGCGGGGTTCACCGGCCCTTCGGGGCCGGTGCGGATTGAAACCTGGCGGAACCACGTGTTGCCGCGCGTACCGCCGGGTTCACCGGCCCTTCGGGGCCGGTGCGGATTGAAACGTCGAGGAACGGGCGTCATAACATGGCTGAACAAGGTTCACCGGCCCTTCGGGGCCGGTGCGGATTGAAACCAGCCGCGGAACCGCAACCGAACGCTGCAGGATCGGTTCACCGGCCCTTCGGGGCCGGTGCGGATTGAAACCTCCGCACTCCAGACGCGGAGGAGGAGGAACCACGAGGTTCACCGGCCCTTCGGGGCCGGTGCGGATTGAAACCTGCGGCTCGCGGCGGAGTTCGGCGAGCTGCACGTGGTTCACCGGCCCTTCGGGGCCGGTGCGGATTGTAACGGCACCCATCGCCGGATCCGGTCCGCGATCCGGTCGGTTCACCGGCACGACGGGGCCGGTGCGGATTGTAACGGCACCCATCGCCGGATCCGGTCCGCGATCCGGTCGGTTCACCGGCACGACGGGGCCTTCGGCGCCGTGGAGCAGATGCGCCGAGAAGGGCCGAGGCCCCTGGAGGGCGTGAGCCCCGGCGGCGACATCGGCATCGCCCAGCGCCAGCACGGCATAGGCGAACGCTCGGAGCGCATCCGGCTTACGCCACCAGCGATCCGAGCGGGGTTCGGGAGTCAGGAAAGCGAGGAGGGGCATGGGCGGGGGGCTGGCCTGCGTGCGCTACTTGCCGGGCTCGACCACGCCGAGCATGCCGTAGTCGAGAGCGATCTCGATGGGGTCCTTCGCCGCCACGGGCTTCATGTCCTTGTCAAACTCGGGTGGCGTGTACTGAATGGGTCTGTCGGCATTGAGGCACGCTAAGACACTTCCTACCGAAGCGACAGCCGTCATACCAGTGAAGTCGAGGATCACGTCTGACTCGGCCAATCCATCAGGCAAGGCCGCGTATACGGCCGCGATCTTGTTACGCATCTCGACCGGATCATAGACATCGTCGATCGCCACCATGTAAGCTTGCTTGCCGTTCTGGCGCAGACCCTCGGTGGCAGCTTCTGCTACCTGCGCGCTGCGTCCCGAGATCACCATCCAGCAGTGCTCCAACGCTGATGAGTGGTACTCGATGGCCTTTGCCAGACTGGTCGAGTTGCTGACCAGCACTATCAGTCCCTTCCGTGGCTTCGGCGGGCGCTTGCCGGGGAGCGGCGGAGCGGGACGGTCACGGTTGACCACGAGCGAACACACCCCGGCCGATCCGAGAAGCACAAACCCGGTGACTACTGCGATCGCGCCGCTATGGGTCCCCTTGGTGCCGAGCATGGAGAGGAGCCAATCGTACGCCGCGTCACCCAGGATCGCCAGGGAGATCGCGCCGACGAGGAACGGAACTAGCGCTTCGGGCGTTAGCATTAGCTGCAGCCCGCTTTGGACGTGCCTTCTAGCCTTCACGTGAGTCCTCCTTGCGCCAGTAGAGACGACATCACTCAAGCGCGGGGTAACCGCTGTTGCCGCGCTGTATCCCTCACCTCTTGCAGGTTGACGATCTCCGCGACTTCAAAGCGAGGCGGGACCGCTCCGACGACGGGCCGAAGACGCAGTACGGCCGGGAAGTAGCCCGCCCGCCCATGAATCTCGGCGAGCACGAGGCCTGCGATGACACTCAGGCTTGGCAGGTTCACGAGGAGCGGCGCGGTCTGCCACTCCTCCGCGGTCAGGCCGACCGAATCGATGAGCGCCCCGGCCTGCTCGAGGAACGAGCCAGTCGGATCGAACTGCGCCGGACAGGCGAAGACCCGCTCGACGGCGTGCCCGAGCAGATCCTCAACCGCCTGCGCCTGCTCCGGCGTGATTGGATGGGCGAAGTTCAGGAGGGTCATGGGGTTGGGTCCTCAGGAACGAGGGCGAGAAGCGGCGAGAGCTCCGCAAGCAACTTGGCAACGTTCTTCAGAACCGTCTCGGCGGACATCGCTGAAGCCCGCATCCCACAATGGAGGACGTCGTTCCGCCATTGGGAGACCCGGTCAAAACGGTCAGCGACGTCGGGGGGAACTTCGCGATTGTGGATGTGCCTCTCTGCCTCATCGCGCCGTTCGCGCGACTCCCAATCCAGGTCCCGTAGGATGCAGACGAGCGTCACCAGCCACTCACGCGATAGCGCCAGCGCATGGAGAGGATGACCATGGTTCACATACCATCGAACCATGGCAAGCTGGGCTTCCAGCATGATGCGAGGTGACATGCCGCCAGTGTCAACGGCGAGAGCGCCGAGAGCGCCGAGAAGCGTGTTGCGCACGGCGTGGAACGCCGGAGTTCGCTCCTTGGTCGTCTCAGCGTGCCGGTTGATGGCCTCTCTGGAGCGTCGAGCGGTCTCCGACACCAGCCGAGGCCGGCATGCCAGCAAGTCGGCTGATGCACGTTCGAGATCGCCTGCCACCTGGCCAAGAGCCGTAAGGTCATCGCGCCTCCCTGCCGAGGCGAGACGCCGACGTTCCAGGCCTATAAGCTTAGCGATGATCGCTGCATCGCCGTAACGTTGGAATGCTCCGACGGCCGCAGTCCAGTCGAGGACCGAGACAAGGCTCGTCAACTCGATGATCGGGGCCACACCATCGTCATCGCGTGCCTCATAGGCTCCGTAGTAGATCGCAGCGACGGCCTCAGGGTTGGTCGCACGAGCGAAGCCGGCAACCGACATGGCCACGAACGGTATGGCTCGGAAGGCGTGCGTCACGTCCAGTGCGACGTTTGGGCCGGTCATCTCGCCCTGAACGGCACGAAACAACGACCACATTCCGGCCTCGTCGTTGGGCAGCTGGATCCCGACCGCCCGACAAGTCGCCCCGGACTCGGCAAGCTCAGCCTCGAGCGTGCCAAACCACATCGCACGCGCCTCATCTGTGACGAACACGACAACATCGGCGATGCGTTCGATGCGCGAAATCGCGACGGGGCAGAGCCGGGTGCGGAACGCCTGGTCGTGAAGGCGGTAGGGAACCTCCTTATACTCGGTTGTGCCCAGAAAGGTGAGTAACCGCATGACCGGAACCTCCTCTGTTAGGTGCGGAGCCGCCCTCCCTCCGGCATCGGAGTGCTCATGCCAGAGGGAAGGTAATGGACGGGATCAGGACGTGGACAGCCCCGTGATCCGGTAGTGATGACCGCCAATCAGCTCGACCGTCACAGTGACACCGCTGAGCGACTTCTTCTTTTTCAGCCGCTCCGCCTGTTCTTCAGTCAGCTTGAGATCGGCCCTCTTGCAGGTCGCTTTGCCCGGCCCGGCGGGGTTCGTGCATGACACCTCTCCCGTTTGGGCAAGCAGCGTTATGGTCACATCGGGCCACGCAAGGGGTGGTGGTGGTGGTGGCGGCGGCGTCCCTTCATCCGGCTCCTTGAACCACCCATACCCCGCGTTGGTCTTGCCGCCGACGCCGTGCGTGGTCATGGCGTGGACGAGCAGGTCCTTGACGAAGCCGGCCCACTCGGACGAAGGTGGCTTGATCGCGAAGAGGAACTCCGCCTTAGGCTTGACAACGATGAACGGCACCGGCGTCGGGTCGTCGAAGTCCGTTGGCCAGGCGTCGTTCTTCTGCCGATAGTAGTCCGGATGGTGGACAGTGACCACATCGCGATGGAAGGGCTTGCAGTCCCCTTCCGGTACGTACCACGCATCGTAGAACACGCACAGGCCCGCGCTCTTCTGGTCGCCGATGAGGTCGAGAAACTGCTCAGCGCTCACGTGCCCCTCCTCCTCGCGAGGGAGCTTCGCCAGCTCCTCGGCGACATCACGGCACACGCCCTTGATGGCCGAGCCGGGGATGTACGGCATGCCGTAGGTATGGAGAGTCGTGAGTCCAACCTCGATCGGGCTCGACATGCCCAGACCGACCGCCATCGGTCCGCCGAGCGTCAGCGGGATCTGGACGGCTCCTGGGAGGGAGGCCTTGTAGCGCTGGAACGCTGCCTTGTAGATCTCGGAAGCAGGGCTGGCCTGAACCCTTTCGAGTAAGGTGCGGACGGGGTCCGGGCGATTCTCGCGCTCTTCCTGGGATTTCCGGCGACCGCTCAGGTACCGTTGGAGCGCCAAGCCAGGGCTGTCTAACGGCGGGACGTTGCTGTTACAGCCGGTCAGAGGTAGGGCCGGGACCAAGTCATTGAGTGCGCGCTGACATGCTGGGTTGGGCATGCTAGCCTCCTTCCTTCGCGGGGCGGGCGTCTTTCACCTTCAGGATCGAGACGGCGAAGCGCTTGAAGAAGAGCCAGGCCGAGACGATCTTGCGTGTGGCGAGCATGTAGTCTACGGTGGATAGCTCCTGTATGTGCTCGCCAAGGCCGTTGCGTTCTACACCGAGGATGCAGGCAACGTGCCGGAGGAGCAGCTCGTGAGCCTTCTCACGGGGCTTATCGTTGTTCCCTGCTTTGTCGAGTGAGAAGGCCACCGCCTGACACAGGCCGCATGTCCGCACCATGACCGGGAACTCGTGGCAGAGGCCGCCGTAAGTCTTTCGGACCTCGTTTTCTGATCCTGTGTGGGCGTCGTGGACCTCGCGAACCAGCCGCTCGGCCGTCTGCATCAACTGCTGTGATCGTGTCATGGCAGTCCCCTCACCCAACGATCACGCGGCAGAGGCCGCGGCCCACGCTGGCGTTGCCGCCTATCTGCACATACGAGATACCGTTCAGCACGGTCTTCGGGTCGCCGCCGTTGGCATGGAGCGCCGCGCCGGCGAAGATGGTCTCGGAGGGGACGGCTTCCTCGTACCAGAGGTTTCCGCCGTCACCGGTCGTGGTGCCGCGCTCGTTCAGCGCGATCCGCGCGGCCACCTCGGTCGCCGTCTCGCTCAGGAAGCTGAACAGCTCGTCGGAGACGACGGCGAAGCGCTTTGTGAAGGGCGTCGGCCCTTGCTGATCGTTGGCGAAGAGCGCCCCGGCGATGCCGTCGGCGATGGGCATTGTCGCGGCAGCGTCCTCGGAGGGGTTCAGGTCCAGGTCTTCGAGGTAGACCTTGTTGCCGTTGACCAGCGTGCTGCCTGGGCACACCTTGCATGCGTCCTGGTTAGCGACCGAAGGTGTTCCGACGGTGAAGGGCGGGGCAGCGCCGATGGCCTTCATGTCCTTGGCGAACCGGCCCAGGACCAGTGGGCAGGTGACCCAAGCGAACGTGCCGAAGAAGCTCCGCACAGGCAGGCAGAGGATGCGCTGGTCCGTGAGGACGATCTCGCCGGCTTTCTCCTGAGAGCCAAAGGCCGCTTCCTTGGCGGTCTCATCGCCGGTACTGGTTGCCCTGACCACCCCCTTGATGCTGCTGCCGGGGATGATGGGCCAGCCGGTGGCCTTCTCGCGGGCGATCGGCAGGTCAATGACCGCGACGGTCTGGCCGGTTCCGGAATGGACCGGCGTGATGGCGTGCAGATAGACAATAGCTGCTTTCATCCGTTACCTCCTGAGTACTACCACATGCCCCAGACGGCCAGTCCGTAGCCGTCGCGGCGGTCTTGATCGTTATCACTCACGGGCGCAAGCCATGCCGACGAGGCAAGCGCTGATGTGTCGCCCTCAGCTTCGAAGAAGAACACGGACCCGGCCGGCACGAGCCACCGAACGGCCTTGGGTTCGCGCTTGGCGTAGTCCCATCCGCTCACGGCTTCGCGGCGCGGGACGCACGCCGACACGAGCGTGAGCTTCAAGCCACTGACGCCGGGCGGCGCTCCTCCAGCCCAGCCCGGCCTCCAACCGCCCGAGAAGATGGCCGGGGTCACGAGGATCATGCGGATCCGTCTGGCTGACGCCAGCTTCTGGTTGAGGTCGTCTGGGCACGCGGGCCAATCCGTAGGCGTCCCGGTCTCGGCTATGGCAACGCGCCGCTCGCCGCCGAGGAACAGGGGCCCCCTGATGTCGGTATCCGAAGCCACCCTCACAACGTAGGACCAGTCGCGCTCGATCTTCTTGCCGTCCTTGTCCCTTCGCCGCTCCAGCGGAACCACCGATGCGGTCGTGAACAGCATGCCGTCCTCGCTGATCCCGTTCGGGCCGATCTGGACGTGGGTCCGCTCCTCGACGGCGGGCAGCCCGATGTTGCAGAAGTCCTCGGGCAGGGGGTCGAAGCCCGCTCCCGTCGGTTCGGCCAGCCACTTCTCGAGATCGCACCAGAGCCACATGCTATAGCCGCGCTCGGGCTTCTCCTCGTTGGTCACCTCAACAGGACGCAATCCGTCGGGCATGTTGCAGCCGCTGTCTGTCGGAACCTCCCGGGGTCGCAGGCACATGCACTGCAGAGGATTCTTCTTCTCGTTGTCCTTCTTGTAGATCACCGCGTCGGCAGGGGCCGCGACAACGGGCTTGCCGTCGCCGATGCACACCACCGGGCCATGCACGTCGAGAGCCAGTGCTTTCGTCGGGCCGTCCGTCTCCCACTTCCAGCCGGCCGCGGGACCGACGGCGGTGCGGACTGCGCCGGCGATGACGCCCGGGTAGGGCACAGGCAGGCTATCGGCCCGTTGGGCTCCCAGCTCCGCCGCAAACGGGCGTCCGTCACGAAAGAGGAGCGGGTCCACGCCCCGCAGTCGTATCGTCTGCATCATGACACCTCCGGGTACTGAGCGAGGAAGCGGCAGATGATGAGCTTGGCGACGAGGGCCTCGAGTTTGTCGGCATTACAGCATTTGCCGATCGCTTCTTCCAGACTGGCCAGGTACGGCTGATTGCCCGTGCCCCCTTGCTTCCGTTTCAGGATGCGGTCGGCCTCGGCCTTGAGCGTGTCGGCGCTCAGGACCACGACGTACGAGGTGCTGGCAACTTCGGAGTGGATCGCCCTGTCGGCCTCGGCCTTTAGCGTGTCGGCGCTCAGGACCCCCTTGGCCTCACGGGCAAGGTGCCGCAGTTCGTACGGGAAGCCGTGCGACAGGCCGTCCTTGTCGCGGAATGCCTTCTCCCATTTGTCCCATGTCGTGAGCTTGTAGTCGGATGCCCACTGTTCGGCGACGATCCTCGGTTCGCCGCCCCGGGTATGCAGCGCCACGGCCAGCGAGTTGCGCTCTTTCTTGGCCTCCCGCTCCGCTTCGCGGGCGCGTTCGAGGCTGATCTGCAGCGGGTCCATGTGGTGCACAATGGCGACACCGACAGACAGGTTGCCGCGAACCGCCGCGTGGAACGCCTTCGCCAGCTCCGCGGCGCAATCGAGCGCCTTGTGGGTTGGCAGAAGCGCGACCACATCGTCGCCGCCCGAATAGACGCAGTGACCGCCATGGCTCGAAACGATGCCATTGGCCGCTTTGGCGAACGCCGAGAGGTTCCGGCTGAACGCGATGTGTTTCGCCGGTGTCGTCATCTCCCCGAGGAGCTTGCCCATCTTGTCACCGTCAGCGCAGAGGATGGCATAGTAGGAGGCCCAGTCGGGAGGTTCCTTGCCCTCACAGGCCGTGCGCGCCTTGTCTCCTTGCACCATGGTCAGTTCGCCGCCCTCGACCGCGTCCTTGAGCCTGCCCGGATAGAGCAGGTCGCCGACCGACAGCCTCTTCTTGGTAGACTCCGCGATCGCTGAGAGGGTATCGAACGCTGCCGGATTGTCCCGGCCGATCTGGGCACGAAGCGCGACCGACGAGAGCTCCGACGTAGACGGGACTCCCCCTTCGCCGCGCCCCTGGACCCGCTTGATCAGCGAGACCGCGTCGAGGTGCTCTGCCTTTTTCAGGAACAGCGGCCCTTTTGCCCGAGGCATCGTATCGAGGATGACGCTGTCCCGGGCCGGATCCAGGGGGCTCTTGCGAATACCTGCGGTGCTGGTCGGCTGCTCGAAGTCGCGCAGCGCCTTGCGGCCCGCGAGGAGGAGTTCCACCTGCTTGCGGGCCTCAGGGTAGTTGTCGTCGTTGACCGGGACCCACGCCGCGTAGAACTCGAGGAACGACTTGACCTGGGCGTCGGCAAGCGCGTCGTCAACATGCGGCTCAACCTCAGCCGTCAGAGCGCTGGCCCAGGCGTCCGCCAGCACCTTCTGCGCCGCAGTCTGTGCCGTCTGGGCGATGGCCTTCGGATCGCCCGAGACCTTGGCGAGAATCTTGTTCGGTCCGTCCGTGGCCGGATCGGCCGGGAAGATGAGCTCTCCGCCCTGATCTCTTACACTGATCGCCACGGCTGTCGCGATCTTGACGAGCAGGTCGGAGCCTGCGCTCAGGTCCGCCGTCCGCCGCGCCGCCGCGATGAACGGCTGGACGGGTCCAATGGAGATGGAGAGGAGATGGGTCATGGGAGCACCTGCACCTTCGAGTTCCATCTCTGTCGGGCATATTCAAGGACGGCGGAGCGGACATCCTGACCATTGAGCGGGTCACACGCGGCACGATCGGTAGGGCTGAGTTCTATCCATGCTCGTATGACGGGCGTTCCGTTCAGATCGAGGTCGCCGAGCTCCCAGGCATGCGGTGCCTGGAGTACCGCGACAAGTGGTCGGTACTTGCCGTTCGGCATGGCGATCGCTTTGGTAATGACAGGCGACGCTAGTCGAGTTGCGCCTTGTGAGGCTGCCTGGAGGGTGTGTTCGTCGGGATCGCCCTGATCCTTGAAGTGGAACACGATGGGTAGGCCCAGATCGGCGCGCGGAAACCCGCATTGTACAGAGTGCCCGGGTGGATGCGCGTAAGACGGACGGTTCTCGATCCTGCGTATGGAGTCTGGCTCGGGCCACTTTGACCTGCCCGGCATAGGCGGGTGACCAGGGTACCGCATCTGTCGGAATGCCGCGTAGGTCTCAACGGCGGTCTTCCAGGCGGATACCGCGCTGTCCATCGGGGCACCGAGCACATATCGCGTGCCCGACAGCAAAGTGACAGGCGTTCCTTGACTTGCGCTAATGCGTTGTCCCCCATCGGGAAGACCACCAGTCTCTGCCATGAGCGACCCGCAACCGCGCCGTGTACGGGCACCTACGCCGCCGAGACATATCCACGCATTTATGGTGTTTTCCAGCTCGATCGCTAGGCCGTGCGCGGGAGCGTAGTGGAGCTTCACCACCATTGCACACGATTCTAGGGCCCGGTCGGGCTCTATCTCGATGTCGAAGCCGGGCTTCTTGAGGCGGCCTTGGAACGGATGCAGTGCGTACCGGGGCCACTGCGGTATCAGTTGTGTCGCGAGTGCCTTATACTTCGACGGATATCGAGGGTTCCTCTCGAATCTCGCCCAGATCACGGGATCATCGTACTTCACATCCTCGACCCCAATCCTAACCTTCCCCGGCTTCTCCATCGAGCCCCAGATGGCTTCCTCGGCATCGAAGAGCGCGCCGGGGGTCGTGTACTGCGCCCCCGCCGTCGCCCGCCACCAGAATCTCAGGTGCCCTCGGATGGCGGCGGGGCGGATGGGCATGAGCGGATCGACACAGCGCGTCTCGTATCCCCCGCCGAACATCGGGGTGATCAGCTTCAGCTGGAGCGTGATGGTCTCGGGACCCGGCGGAACGTGCCACGTCGGAGGACTGCAGGGAGCGCGACTCATGGGAGAACCTCCTGTAATCGACACACAGACATGAAGAGGCGAGGGGCGCTGCGGAACTGGCCCGTCGCACGGCGTCTCAGCGGCATACTGTCCTCCTTCGGTTTCGTCCGGTCGCCGGGGAGGCGGCCGATCTCAGCGGTCATGGTAACGGTTGCAGGCGGACCCCAAGCGCCGCAGGGTCCGTCGATTGAGGTGTTTCGCTAACTACGAGCCGACATCCTTCCCGGTTTCGAAAAACCGCTAAACATCCTTCTGTACAGCTCCAGCCCACCCCGCCCACGGCAGGATACGGGCCCCCGATCGTGGAATCGCCGAGCGTACTGGACCATACCCGCCCAGAGGAGCCCCAATCCGCCATGCCCGTCCGAATCCGCATGATCCTCCATGGACCAGAGATCGGGCCTTCCGCTCTCTACGCCGACCCCCTCCGCGCCGTCGTCTTTCGCGCGATCAGCGCGGCCCATCCGGCCCCGGGCCAGCTCATTCACGATACGAACGGTCCCAAACCCCTGACGATCGGGCCCCTTCGCCCCGCAGCGGAACGCAACGCGTCCTGCGCCGTCGAGATCGCCTTCCTCGCCGATCCCCCGCTCGAAGCCTTTCTCGAAGGCATCGGAGCCCCGGGCTCGACCGTACGCCTCCGGTCGGACGCGTACGCCCTGGCCGGGCTGGAGACCGCGGCCTCGGCCTCCTATGATGATCTGGCAGCCGCCGCGACCCTGCAGCCCACCCTCAGCCTCGAGATGCGCACCCCCACAGCCCATCACGCCGTCGGCCCCGTACGCCGAAGCGTCCTACTGCCCGATCCCGCGCTCTATATCGGCAGCTGGCTGGGCCGCTGGAACCGCTTCGCCGATCGTCCGTTCGAGGACGGCCTCCTGAAGACCGTCGAAGAGTACATCGTCATCAGCGCATTCCAGGGCCGCACCGTGCGGGTTCAGCTCCAGCGCCCCCGGGTCTTCATCGGCTTCGTCGGCCGCGTCACCTTCACCGTTCTCAGCGAGGCACCGCAGCCCCGCGCCGTCAGCGCCGCCATCCACACGCTCGCACGCTTCGCCGAATACGCCGGAACCGGAGTCGAAACCATGCGGAGCATGGGCCAGACGCGCATCGTACCGTTCGAGCCCTCGACAGCGGACCGACGCCGCCCGGACGGGCGCGAGACTGACGAAGGCAATGATCCTCTATATCGATGAACAGGGAGCCGAGCTCCATAAAACCGGCGAACGCCTCATCGTCCAGAAGGACGACGTCGAGATCGCCGCCGTCCGCCTGCGGGAGCTGGAGCAGCTCGTCCTCGTCGGCCCCGTCGACCTGACGACACCCGCCATGCACACCCTCATCGATCACGGCGTCGACACCTGCTTCCTGACGGCGGGCGGCCGCTATCGAGGCCGGCTGGCGCCCGCCGAAGGCAAGAATGTACTTCTCCGTCAGGCCCAGTTCCGGCGCATCGACGACGCCCAGTTCCGGCTGACCATGGCGAGGACCATCGTCGGAGCCAAACTCGCCAACTGCCGCTACGTTCTGCTGCGCTACGCCCGTAATCATCCGACCCCTGCCGTCGATGAGGCCGCCGAGGCCCTGGCTCGCGCCGCCGCCTCTATCGACGATCAGCCCGATATCGATGCCTGCATGGGCGCGGAAGGCGCCGCCGCCCGCGCCTACTTCGCGGCGTTCGGCCAGATGGTCCGACGCGAGTTCGTCTTCTCCGAGCGGAGCCGGAGACCCCCGCTCGACCCGGTCAACGCCCTGCTCAGCTTCGGCTACGCCCTGACCACCACAGAGATCATCGGCGCACTCGCCTCGCAGGGCCTCGACCCCGACGCCGGTTTCATGCACGCCCTCGTCTACGGACGACCCGCGCTCGCTCTCGACCTTCTGGAGGAGTTTCGCCCGCTCATCGCCGACCGAATCGCCCTCAAACTCATCAACAACGGAGTCCTCAACGAGAGCCATTTCGAACCCGGCGAAGAAGGGGGCGTCCAGATGACCGAAGATGGGCGGGCCAAATACCTGCGCACCTATCATGAAGTCCTCTCCCGGGAGATCAAAGGCGGCGCCGAAGACGACTCCGTCTCCTTCAGGAAGATCTTCCGGACTCAGGCCGCACGCATGCGCGCCGCGATCGATGGCGCTGACCCCTACAACCCGCATACACCGAGGTGATCCCATGCCCCAGCGCACCCACTTACATCATCGCCTACGACATCTCCGACGACCGACAGCGCACCCGGCTGGCGAAGATGCTGCTCGATTACGGCGACAGGATCCAGCACAGCGTGTTCGAGGCTGACCTTTCCGACAGAGAAGCCGCGACCATCCTCACGGACGCCGAACCGTTCATCGGTCCGACCGACAGCCTTCGCCTGTACGCCCTGTGCGCCTCATGTGAGGACCGCGTTCGTTCTCTGGGCCGCACCGGCCCCTGCGACGCCTCCGACCTTCTTGTGGTATGATCCGCTGAGTTCCCTTCCTGCGGCAGGCAGGCCCGCCTCGGCAGCGCTAACCTCCCGCAAGCCCGAAAACCGCCGGGGTTAGCGGCGAATATTGAGATCAGACATGCCCGAAGAGTTGACAGAACATGCGCAAGCGTGGTAGGTTAGCGCTGTTGAGCTCGATTTCTGAGCACAGGGGTCGGATCCGACACTAATGCCGATCAGGCATTGAAACACGCATGTCGGTGAGGTCGGCGAATGAAAAGTCGGCTTGTCGGATCCGACACTAATGCCGATCAGGCATTGAAACGTCAGGATGGACGGAGACGTCGGTCTCGCTTGAAGCTGTCGGATCCGACACTAATGCCGATCAGGCATTGAAACCACGATGGCCGAGTAGGAGCCATCGTCCGATTCATCGGTCGGATCCGACACTAATGCCGATCAGGCATTGAAACCTCGTCCAGCATCGTGGCCAGCACTTCCTTGCCGCACACCGAAGTCGGATCCGACACTAATGCCGATCAGGCATTGAAACTGTGCGGAAGGGATTGAGACCGCGTCTGTCGGTGTCGAGTCGGATCCGACACTAATGCCGATCAGGCATTGAAACACCGGCACGCCCTTCTTCGACTTTTTCTTCTCCACGAGTCGGATCCGACACTAATGCCGATCAGGCATTGAAACGTCATTGTCTTACTCCTATGGCCTGTCTCGTCAGCCGTCGGATCCGACACTAATGCCGATCAGGCATTGAAACCAAGCTCTTTCCGCACCGACGGATGCGCATCGCGTTCCATGCGTCGGATCCGACACTAATGCCGATCAGGCATTGAAACGTCTTGGACGGAGTGTCGAACATCGGTACCCTTCGCGCGTCGGATCCGACACTAATGCCGATCAGGCATTGAAACGGCGGTGATAGCGGCTTTGAACTCCGCGAGCGACAGAGTCGGATCCGACACTAATGCCGATCAGGCATTGAAACGCAGAGAGGAGAGCGAGTCTCATCAACTGATGTACATCGTCGGATCCGACACTAATGCCGATCAGGCATTGAAACCCGTTACCGCGGCTCCCGCCAACATCGTCGTCAACTAGTCGGATCCGACACTAATGCCGATCAGGCATGGGAACCCCGGCTACTTCGACAGGCTCAGCAACCGGGGTTTGCAGCTGGATCTGAGGGATAGCGTCGATCAGGCGAACCGGCGCCTGAGCGTGTCGAAGGCGCGTCCGGCCATTGGATCCGAGGCCTAGCGCCGATCAGGCGAACCGGCGCCTGAGCCTGTCGAAGGCGCACCTGCCCATCGGATCGGTAGGCTATCATCGCTCAGGCGTTGAATCGATCCGTCGGACCGGACCGATCAGTCCGATCAGTCGTCGGATCCGACACTAATGCCGATCATACAGGGAAACCCCGGCTACTTCGACAGGCTCAGCAACCGGGGTATGCAGCTGGATCCGAGGGGTATATGGCTGGAGCCGATGGGTAGCATCGATCGGGTCCACGATGTTGCGGGCAGGTCCGAGGCCTGCCCCTACGGGTGCGCCGCTGACCCGCGGCTATCGCCTATCGAAACGGTAGGGGCGATTCCTGAATCGCCCCTACGACGACGTGCCCCTTCGCTCTCAGCTCTCAGCTCTCAGCTCTCAGCTCTCAGCCCTTCCATCTGGCATGGGGGGCAGGAATGGTAAGGTGAGCGCGCTCGGAGGGATTCGAACCCCCGACCTTCTGATCCGAAGTCAGATGCTCTATCCACTGAGCCACGAGCGCGTAGCCGTATCATACCATAATAGAACGCGGGCGGCCAGCGGCCCGCTATGGGCATCCGGCCCGCCCTTCGCGGCGTCTGCTATAATCCGGCCAGAGAGGTTGATGTGATACTGACCGAGATCCGCGAGGCGGAAGCGCTGACGGACGTGCGCGCCGAATGGTCGGCGCTTGCCGAGCGCGCCGCCGGCTCGACTGTGTACCAGACCTGGGAATGGAACGAGGCCTGGTGGGGCGCCTTTGGCCCGGGCAAGCAGCTCCGCCTGTTGATGGTGCACGATGGGCCGGACCTCGTCGGGCTGGCGCCGCTCTACCGCGCCCGGCATCTCGGCACACCGCTACGAAGGCTGGCCTTCCTCGGAACGGGCGCCTCGGATTACCTCGATGTCCTCGCCTTGCCGGGAACCGAGCGGGCAGTCTGCGCGGCGGTGTGCCGTCGACTGGCCGAATGGCGGGACTACGACCTTGTATCGCTGCAGCAGATGCATGCGAGATCGGCGATCCTGGCGCATGTCGCCGATCCTCCCGTGGCCGGGCTGAACGGGCACAGGGTTCAGATCGACCCGCTGGAGGTCTGCCCGTTCGTCCGGTTGCCGTCTTGCTGGGAGGACTACCTGAGGTCGCTCGGCAAGAAGACCCGGTCCAACGTCACCTACTACGAGCGGCTGACCGCGCGGGAGCTTCCGGAAACGTCGATCGCGATGGTCGATGAGTCGGGGCTGCAAGACGGCATGTCCGCGTTGTTCGACCTGCACCAGCGGCGCTGGAGGTCCCGATGGATGCCCGGTGCGCTCGGCACGGCCGCGGTCCAGCGGTTCCACCGTCTGGTAGCCGAACGGTTCGCAGAGCGGGGCTGGCTTCGGCTCCATGCGGCGCGTTCCGAGGGGCGGATCATCGCCGCTCTCTATTGCTTCGCTTATCACAACCGGTACTATTATTACCTTGGCGGCTTCGAGCCGACGCTGAGCCGATACAGCCTCGGCACGACGCTCACGGCCGCCGCGATACGTCAGGCGATTGCCGAGCAGTGCGCGGAGTTCGATTTCCTGAGGGGCAAGGAGGCGTATAAGCAGCGATGGAAGCCGGACGAGCGGACCAACCTCCATTGTCTGATCGCGAAACCGGGCGACTGGAGGTCCCATGTCATGCTCCGGTTGAATGCGATGGAACGCCGTATCGAGCGAAAGGCGAAGGAACTATCGGATCGGGGCGTTCGGCCCGGCAAGCGTTCTGCCCCGAGAAGTGACAACGGGAGGCAGACGACATGAAAAGCTGTGCTGGCGGAGCGGCCTTCCTGGCGCTCCTGATCATGAACGGCGTGACCTTCTATCAGGTCGATGCGCTGAAGGCAGAGGTGCGGGATCTCAAGGCGAAAGTGGCGCAGGAACGGAAGAACACGGATCTGATGGCCGAGGCCGTCCAGACCCTCGACCGTGCGCGCAAGCACCTGGGCAAAACCGATACCTCGGAAGCTCGCAAAGCCCTTGAGGAGACCGTTGACACCCTGTCGAAGACGGCGAAAAGCGCCGGCGGACGGGCTGAACCTGCCATTCGCTGGCTGCAGGATCAGGCCGATAACCTGAAGAGACAGATCGAGAACGGGGGCGGAACGGGCCGATGAAGCGTCGAATCCAACACGTCGTTCGAGCGGCTCTCGGGCTGACAACCGGCGCTCTGATCCTTGGAGTCACCAGCACGACCGGCTGCCGCAGCGCCAACTTCATCAGCACGAAGGAGGAGGTGCGGATCGGGAAGGAAACGGCGGCTGAGGTTGAGAAGCGTCACAGGGTCCTCACGGGCACGGCCGATGCGAGGCGCGTTGCAGCGATCGGGGAACGGCTGATCGCCCATTGCCAGCAGCGTGAAGGGGTTCCCTATACGGTCAAGGCCCTCGATGTGAACGAGGTCAACGCGGTATCTCTGCCGGGCGGGCCAGTATACGTCTATCGCGGTCTTCTGGACCTGCTCGGCAAGGACGATCAGGCGCTCGCCTGCGTCATCGGCCATGAGCTGGGTCATATCGACGCCCGGCACAGCGCCAAGCAGATGAGCCAGCGCCTCGCGGCGAACGTCGGCATCCTCATTCTGCTCAAAGGCAAGACCGCCCAGGACATCGGCTCGCTTACTACGGACCTGTTGAGCTTGAGCTACAGCCGTGATGATGAATACGAGGCCGACCATCGCGGGATATCGTACGCACACAAAGCGGGATATCAGGCCACAGGCCTCCTCTCGTTCTTTCGCAAGCTCAAGGAGCTGGAGAAGGGCTCTCAGCAAGACCCGGAGCTGCTCCGATCCCATCCGTATACCGAGGCGCGGCTCCGCCGTGCTGAGATGATCATCCAGAAACAGGACTATCGTTATGGGCGGTGATCCGTCACCGGGCATAAAGGGTTGAGTTCACGCCGTCGCAGGGTGGCAGCGATCCTCTCGGCCTATAACGAGGAAAGCCGCGTGGCGCAGGTGCTCGAGGCAGTCGTCCCCACTCCATGCATCGACCAGGTTCTCGTCGTCAATGACGGCTCTACCGATGGAACGGCCGCACGTGTTCTGGAGGTGCCGGGAGCTTATCTCCTCAGCCTCTCCTGCAACGTCGGCAAAGGGGGCGCCATGGCCGCGGGAGCGCGGTTTGCCGATGCCGATGTCTTGCTGTTTCTGGACGCGGACCTGCAGGGGTTGACGCCGGACCATATCGAGCGCCTGGTCGCGCCCGTCGTCAACGGAGAGGCCGGCATGGCCGTGGGCAGGTTCTACGGCGGACGCTATCTGACCGACTTATCCCAGCGGATCGCACCAATGGTCAGCGGCCAGCGGGCTATTGCCCGAGCCGTATTCGACCAGATCGGCGGTATCGATGGCGCACGCTACGGCGTTGAGATGCTGATCACGCGCCATTGCCGCCAGCATCGGGTGCGGACGATCTCGGTCCCGCTGCCCGGCGTCACGCATCCAATGAAAGAGGAAAAGCTGGGGTTCTGGCCCGGCTGGTCGTCCCGCGCGAGGATGTACGCGCAGATCGTGCGCATCCTTCTGAGCCCGCCCCCCGCAAGCAACGGCGTTGGCCCTGCTGAATCGAGGCGCCTCTGTACTGCCGGCTCCGGGGAGGCGACCCCCGTTTGCCAGAACGGCATCGGCGGCGAAGAGACGGGCAGATCGGATCCTGACGCCGATCAGGGTTGATCGGCCGGGCCTGATCCTGGTCGGACGAGCTCGACCGGCAGCTGCAGCGTACAGTCGCCGATGACGCTCCAGAAGTAGGCCCTCTTACGTCCGATGCCATCCTTCGCCAGCTCCGCATCCGCGCCTTCGACGTCGAAGTACCGGCGCCAGGCATCGCCAAAGGAGCCCCCGCGCCCCATGACAGCCCAGAACTCCCTCGGTTCGTCGTAGAACACCTTCCCCCGCCCCACAAGCGCGAGACCGTCGCCGAACATCAGGAGCGACTCGGCGATCTGCCATACTCCGTGCCGCGGGCTCGTATAGGGCTCGCGTTCGTAGTGCGCGGGCGTCATAGCCTCACAGCCGGTATGGAAGTAGAGCGCAGGCACGCCGCTCAGCTTCCCGTTTTCGTACATCGCACGGATCACCCCGTAGTTGATCCAGCCCTTCAGAGGGCCCAGCGACGGGACCAGCCGCCTGCCGTCCTTTGTCCACCACCACGGCGCTCCGCCCACCGCTGCCGTATAGGCTTCCACAGAAGCGGGCGGATCGAAGCCGAAGCCGGTTGGACCGGAATGCCCTTTGATCGCCCGGGCGAACGCGGGCCGGGACATCCAGGTCGCGAAGTCCAGGGCGGTGAGGTGGAGGTCCTTGAGATCGAGATCGCTGGCGTTCTCATCCTTCCAGCCCGCGACGGCGGCCTTCATATCCGGCACGGAGGAGTCCCATTCTGTCGTGATCGAGGCTGGGCGGAACGACGAGACGTCCCGGGTCAGCCGGTAGGCGTGGTTCCTGCGAAAGTACTCCTGCAGAAGGCGGCGTTCGAGCTGCTCAGATCGGACCCATAGCGCCTCCTGACCGGGCACGTCCTTCTCGTCGGCGAACTCGAGGGCTTGCGGCCGACCGGCGTCATCGAGAAGCCCGCGGCCCGCCGTATCCTTGATCGATGGGTTCGGCTCGACGCCCGCATGGCGCGCGTTGATTCGCCCGATCGAGATCTCGGGCCGCGCGAGAACGTTCACCTGCTGCCGATCCGCAGCGGTGCATTCGGCGTTGAACTCGCCGGAGAAGGTAAACCGCCGCTTGCCGCCCGGCGCCGACGCCTCGGTCCACATCCCATCCTGCACGAAGAAAAAGTCCTCGAACTGCTCGGCGGTCCGTTCATAGGTATCCGTCAGCTCGCGGTTGGGGTCGTCAGGAAAGGCCGCAAGGAGGCCGCCCAGCCGCTCCGGATCGCGCCGATAAGCGAGGTCCCAGTTGCCGTCGAGGTCCGCGAGAACGATGTCGGACGGCGAGGCGACCGGCTCAGCGATGCTCCGGACATGTCGGACGGCTTTCCAGGCTTTCTCTCGCGAGGTCCCCGCGAACAGGGTCAGGCCATCCTCACGCGGCCAGTAGTACTGGCGCACCAGAAATGGGGTCGGGAAGTCACCGATGAGCATTGCGGCACGAAGGTCCGGAGCCCGCTCGTAGATGGATCTCAGGACGTCCCGCAACGCGAGCACGATCAAACCATCCTGATGCTGGGGTCCGTCATACAGCCGGACGGAGGCCAGTACAGCGTTGAGTCCCTGCCGGCCCAGATCCTCGAGATAGGTCCGCACAGCAGGCATAAGATCGAGGGGACGGTCGGAGGCTGACGTCCGGGTAAGCCGCTCCTCGATGAGAACCAGCACGGAGCCCTGACCGCCCCCCCTGCGGCTCCCCAGCCGTTTCAACGATCGTATCTCGGGCTGTCCATCGCCGTCCCGATCGTAGATCGTGTAGCGCCGGAACGCGTTGTCCGACGCTCGGCGGAATCGCGCATAGGTGTCCGGCCCGCCGGCGGCGGCCTGAACCAGGCTCCCTATGGCCAGAAGCCATACGCCGATCAGCGCCGCACGCGTCCGCATGGTCAACCCTCGATCAGCGTCTTGATCCTTCGGACGCCTTCCACGATATTCTCATCCGAAGTCGCGTACGACAGCCGGACGTATTCGCCCTCTTCCATCCTCCTGCCGAAGCAGGTGCGCGGCAGGAGCGCGACGCCCGCCTCGAGCAGCAACCGATCGCACAGGGCGTTGGCTGTCGGAAGGCCGAGGTTGGCGCAGACCTCGGTGACGTTCGGGAAGACATAGAAGGCCCCGCGCGGCTGGACGCAGCGAACGCCCTTGATCTCATTGAGGAGCCGGGTGATGAGCGATGCCCGCCGCCGGAATGCCTCGGCCATCTTCTGGTTGGGCTCCTGGTTTCCGGTGAGGGCGGCATAGGCGGCCCGCTGGGTCATCATCGCGGTGCACGAATGGAGGTTGGTTTCGATCCGCGAGAGATGGGCGGCAAGATCCGCGCGGCATACCGTGTAGCCGATTCGCCAGCCCGTCATCGCGTAGGTCTTGGAGAACCCATCGATGGCCACGACGCGGGGCAGCATCCCGGGGACACTCGCTATGGACGCGAAGGGATGCTCAAAGGTAATCTGCGAGTAGACTTCATCGGTGATGACCCAGAGATCGCGCTCGATCGCGATCCGAGCGATCGCCTCCATGTCGGACGCCAGCAACATGCCGCCGGTCGGGTTCTGAGGGCTATTGAGGATGATCGCGCGGGTCCTGGGCGTGATGAGCGTCTCGAGCTCCTTCACATCATAGGACCATTCCCGCTCCTCTCTCAGGCGCGCCGGCACCGACACCGCTCCGATCCAATCGGAGACCGACTCGTAGATCGGATAGCCCGGAGACGGGTAGATGACCTCGTCGCCCGGGCTGATGAGCGCCATGGCGGCGGAGAAGAGCATCGGCTTGGCGCCGGGACCGACGACCACGTTCTCGGCTCCCACCTGTACGCCCCGGGTGCGCGCGTAGTACTCGGCAATGGCGGCGCGTAGCTCAGGGAGCCCCTGAGACGGGCCGTAATGGGTGTAGTTCTCATCGAGGGCCGTCTTGCAGGCATCCTTGATGTGGTCGGGTGTCTCGAAGTCGGGTTCGCCCAGGCCGAAGGAGATGATGTCCTTACCCTGAGCCTTCAATGCGTTGACGCGGGCGAGGACGTCAAAGGCGGTCTCTGTGCCGAGACGCTCCATGCGCTCCGCTAATCGCAGCGGAGTCGCTTCCCAGATGCGCGATGCGCTTCCAGACATGGTACGGTTCCTCCTTGTGAGGCTAAGCCGCCCTCCAGGGAAGGCTGGCTGGCACGGAAGCGTCCTCTCGCGTCGTGTCCGCCGGTGCGCCCGGGTCCTGCCTTGCCAGCGCCTCGAGTTGCGGGTCCGATGTGAACCTCGGGACCAGGATGCGCAGCGCAGACAACATACGAACCAGATCACCCTCGAACGCGGCAGCGATCATGGCGTCCACGCTCTCATCCACGTCATCCACCGGCGGCGGGGAGAGGTCCGCATGAAAGATGCGCTCATGCTTGGTCATATTCGTCGCTTCAACGGAGGTGAGAAGCTCCTCTGTCAGCTTCTCGCCCGGACGCAGACCTGTGATCGCGATTTTGATATCCTTCTCAGGCACGAGGCCGGAAAGGCGGATGATGTTATGGGCGAGCTCCATGATCCGGACGGGCTCACCCATGTCCAGGACGTACACGATTCCCTGGCCGCCAAGGGCGCCGGCCTGGATTACAAGCTGCACGGCTTCCGGGATGGTCATGAAGTATCGGGTTACATCCGGGTGAGTGACCGTGACCGGGCCGCCGCGGGCGATCTGTCCCCTCATGACGGGCACGACGCTGCCCCGGCTGCCGAGGACATTGCCGAAACGGACCGTCGCGAACTGCGTTGTCGAGCCCTCGGCCTCGCGCTGGATCACCCGTTCCGCCACACGCTTGGACGCGCCCATGATGCTCGTCGGGTTCACGGCCTTGTCGGTCGAGATCATGACGAAGCGCTTCACTCCGTGGGCCTTGCTCACACGGGCAAGGTTGCGGGTGCCGAGGACGTTGTTGGTGATCGCCTCCTGAGGGTTCTGCTCCATCAGGGGCACGTGCTTATGGGCGGCGGCGTGAAATACCACAGTCGGGTGGTAGGCGCCGAACACCTGCGCCAGACGCTCCGCATCGCGTACGTCCGCGATGACGGTCACGATCGGACAGGAGATCCGTTCGCGCAGATCCTCGGCGATCTCGAAGATCGAGTTCTCGCCGTGTCCCAGCAGGATCAGCTTCGCAGGACCCACGGCGCCGATCTGCCGGGCGAGCTCGCCGCCGATGGAACCGCCGGCTCCCGTTATCAAGACCGCCTCGCCCGCGAGATAGCCCGAGATCTCATCGACATTCACGCGGACCGGCTCTCGCTGCAGGAGGTCCTCGACCTGAAGGTCCCGCAGATTTGAGAACAGATCGTGCTCATCCAGCTCCGAAAATCCGGGAGAAATCCGAAGGCGCGCGGGCACGGCCTCACATCGCTTGGTGATCTCGCGGATCTGGTGGCCCCGAGCCGTCGAGATCGCGATGATCAGCTCATCCACATGGTGCTCATCGACCACCTGGAGGGCGTCGTAGGAGGTGCCGAGCACAGGCGCGCTCTGGATCAACTGGTTCTGCTTGCCGGGATCGTCGTCCAGAAAGCCGACGAGTACGAGGCCGTCCCGGGCCCGCTCCCGTATCTCCCGGGCGATGGCGGCACCCCGTCGTCCCGCGCCGATCACTAGAATCCGGCGTTTGGTCGACCTGGACGACCGAACCGGTCCGTTTTCCAGCATCAAGCGATAGGCCAGCCGGCTGCCCGCAAGAGCGAGAAATGCGAGTGCCGCCTCGATGACACATACGGAGAGAGGGATCATGGGCCGTCGAACGATCATGACGAAACCCATGAACGCGGTCGTGCCAAGGACGATGGCCCCGGCGATGGACAGGGCGTCCCGAGCGCTGGTGTGGCGCACGGCGAACCGATAGACCCCGAAGGAAGCCATAGCCCCGATCCGCAGGATGATCAGAACGCCAATGAGATAGACAAAGGCCTTGGTCCAGGCAGGGCCAAGCGGATACTGGTCGGTCCGGAGGCTGAACGCGGCGTAGAAGGTGATCGCGCTGAGGACTGCGTCAATCGCGACCAGTCTCATCCGATAGGCATTGATGTAGGCGCCGAAGCTCATCGCCGATTAGAATCTAAGGAACGGAGTGGCCGACCTTGTATCGGCAGCAGCTGGTGTCGTACCGTCGGTCGATTCGTGCCCTGAAGATGTAGTGCGATTCATCACGAATAGGATACCTGTAACGGTGTATGAACGCACCCGCCCGCTGGGCCTCGCCTCGGGGCGGCGATCCACCGGAAGCCTTTCCGTGCGACACCTTACGGCATCGACGGAGCTTCGACCGACACGGTAACGGGCGCATCCGCTGTAAGGGCGACGCTTGTCTGGCGCCCACCGTACCGAATCGTAACCGTCTGCGAGACGGCGCTGACCAGCTGCACTTCGACGAGATCCGGTCGCATGGATTGGACCGTCGCACGGACGCGATCCTGCGGGCAACGCACATCGATCGGAAAGGGCCCCAATCGCCCTCCGGGCTCCATCATAACGAATGCCGAAGGAAACGCCAGCTGTTCGGCCTTGACCGCTTCACGGTACGCCTCGCTGTATCGTCGGGCCGTTGCCAGCCGCCGGGAACGCGCCAGACTCGCCGCAAACGGGGCGTTGGCATAGGGTTCACGATCGAGCCGTTCCACCGCCTGAAGGATATCCTCCGCGTCGACGCGAACGCTTACCGCACGGCTCCTCCAACGTTCCCATCGGACGTCTGCGGCGAGGCTGACCTTCGGCGCCTCTGTGAGCGCCGGCTGCGGTATATCGGTCATGCCTGCGATCTCCACGGTAACCGCATAGTTCGCTCCCGGGCGCAGATGGAACATCGCCGGCAGGTGCGCGAGGACGGGGCCTGACGGCGGCTCTTGCAGGCGGACCGCACACGAAGCGCGCCGTTCCGGTTTCTCATCGAGAGTGCGGATCGCAGCTCGGACCACCATGCCGACTTGTCCCGACGGCAGGCCGCCCAGAACCACCGTATTGACCCCGAATGCATCTGCGCCTGCGCTCAATCGGTACTCCCACGGCGCTACGACGGCCTCTCCAGGGCCGCTGGCAGGGGTGGACTCTCGCGGCGGAGGCACATGGGAAGCGGCAATCGGCACGGGCGCGGCGATCGCAGCGGCGATCTTCTCGAGGATCGATCGGATATGGGGTCGATGCTGCCAGTTGTATAGCGTCGTATAGACGGCCCCGTGGGCATAGGCGGCGAGGACACACGCCATCAGCTGGCCGTCATCGGCGCCGGTGCACTCCAGGTTCGGCAGCGCGATGCGGCCCCGCTCCCGCTCCTTGATCAGCAAAGGCAGCATCGTCGAACCCGACCAGTATTCCCCGCCGCTCCGGCCCTCGCGGACGTAGCCTACCTCCAACCCGGGCCGCAGCGGGTTCACGCCCCGCATCGGAAACACCGGCATCGCATAGGGCTCGGTGAACACGTTACGACGGACCAGATCCTGCGCATAGTTAGCGAAGCCGTCGGCGACGCGTATCGGTTCCGGCGGCATGGCTTCCAGAATCCAATCCACGATCGCCTGCTGACGGCGGGCCAGGTTCTGATGGAGCCACCAGCGCTCATTCCGGTCCAGGCCGTCCTTCGGATCCAGGACGATACGATCGGCGAGCGCATCAGCGACGGTGAACGGGTTGAAATCCGCCAGCAGCGCCGTCCGCGGTTTACCGCCGTTGGCGGCGGTATAGCCGGTGTCGTCCACCCCCTTGGCCCAGTAGACCGTCTCCTCGCCCGTCGAGAGCTGGCCAGGAAGCAGATAGGATCGGCCCGATCGGGAAAGCCGCTCTCGCTCCCCGTTCCATACCCGGATCGCCTGGATGAGACGGAGCCTCCAGAACTGATTGAGCCGGGGGTGATTGAGCGTGAGCCACGGCGTATTGCCCCAGATATTGGGCACGGTCAGCCCGAAGCGCACGTCGTACCGTTCCCCGAGAAGGGGTTTCAGGCCCGGGTCGTCCAGCGAATCGGCCGGGTCCCACGTGATCTGCTGGTAGGGAACGTCGGTGAACAGCCCTCCGGCGCCATCGGGAACGCCGGCAGGGATGCCCGCCCAGTGCAGCTGGGGCAGAATGCGCAGCGGAAACCGGGCCGCATCCGCCACACCGACCAGCGCACGAACTGCTGCCGCGGTATCGCCCGGTTGCTCTCGAGCGAAGTTCAGCAGAGCCGCGGCCTGAGGCGTCCAGTAGGGCGATGGCGGGATCGCCGCACGGATCGCTTCCATCTCCTCCCGCGGCATGGAGAAGCCATGTCCTTTCGATGTCAGAAGGCCCAGGCCCATCTGGTACGCCCCGCCTCCCAGTGCGGCGCTCTCCGGCAACCGGTATGACGCCAGGTTCTCGATCACGACGGGGAAGGTATTGCGCCAGCCGGCGCGGATCCGGAGGGTTGCGGATCCCTTGACAGCAACGTGCTCGAAGAAGAGCGTTCGGGAATCGCCCGCGCCTGGGTCGACATCGATCGACGATCCGATTTCAAGACTATCAACTTCTACAGAGAGCTCATAGGCCCTGCCGTGCCGCTCCGGCGGCAACGCCGACCGAAGGCCGAAGACGACCGATCTGCCCGGTTCCGTTTTCAACGTCGCATAAAGAACCCCGCCCGGTTCCAGCGCCACACCTCGTATGGGCAGCTGGAGTCTGCCGAATGTCGCCAACGCCGAGACCGGTTCCCCGCGAACCCATCGAACGGCGTGGCCGGCAATATCGCGCGCTGATGCGAGCTCGAGCTCGTCGATCGGATCGGTTACGGGCGGTTCGATACGCGGGACGGCAATGGGCTCGGAACCGGGTTCGGTTTGCGAACGGGCCGGATCGAGGCGACCGCTGATACCCCACACTGCCGCGAGCGCCATGCCGACGGCCAGCGGGATCCGAACGCCGAGCCACAGGATCACGGAGGACCCCCTGAGGTCACGGAAGAACGGCAGCAGGCCGCGCGGTCCCTCGCGGCGCAAACGGCATCCGGGTGACCAGGAGCGCATCCGCCGCGAAGCTGTACGCGCCGCTCGCGGCGGCACGATTGGTAACGCGCAGGGTGAAGGTGTGGCTTCCGGCTTTGAGCTCCATACGCCCGAGTTCCAGCCAGACGAGCTGCCCGGCCTGATAGGTTTCGCCCACAGGCCGCGCGGTGGCTGAAGTCTGGGTCTCTCCCGTATCGACAACCCAGGCGAACGAGGAGGTTGTAGGCGCAGGCGTCGCGCAGGCGAGCCAGACGGTGTACGTATCGTCCGCGGGCACCCTGAACGGCAGTTGGAACGAATAGCCGCCCCTCGGTGGCTCTGCGGCCGTATCGAGCGACAGGTACATGCCGCCCGAGGCTCCTGCGGACGGCGCCGCCTCCGTGAACGTCTGAACCGCCGCGTGTTCGGCCTCCACCCAGAAGTAGGGCCGCATGAGATCGACGATGCCGGCCAACCCCTGCCTGGCCATCTCGAACGCTACGGAGACGTCCTTTCGCTTCAGCCTGGCCTCGGCCGTGTCCAGCATGTACCGGAAATCCTGCGCCGGCATCTTATCCTGCAGCGCCCGATCGACGAGGGTCTTGAGCTGCGCGAGCGTGTCCTCGACGGCTTCGATTGGGAATACGTCCTGACCGGCGGTCCGGACTAGCACCGGTTCCGGCCCTATGGACAACCGAGCGATACGATCCTTGACGTTCGCTTTCAGCTCGATCGGCAGGCCATCGTACGTCAGCGCCTGAACCTTGCGCGGATCCGCGACGGACAGTCGCGTATCGCGAACGCCGTTGACCGACCAGATCACCAGCGTCTCGCCCTCGGGCATGGTGATCGTATACCCCGCGTAGCCGCTCCCGAAATCGAGCGCACGCCCCTGCGCCAGAGAGGGAACCCACCAGACTCCCCCGTTGCCGATGGGACCCGAGTGCACGTACCCTGCGGCGGCCGCAGGGTACGGAAGCGTGCGCGGGCCAGACCGATCCAACGCACCTCCAGCGCTTGCCATTCGGGCTCCGTACGCGGTCAACCAATCCAGCTTCTCCGGTGCGTTCGCCAGCGTAGCGGCGAGAGGATGGTCAGCCCCGGATCTCCAGCCCCGTACATAGACGCCGCGCAGTCCTGAACTGAACAACCAGTCGAGATCTCGGAACAGGCTCTGCTCAGTGGCATACCCGGCCTTGCCGCCGTCTCCGGTGGGATCACACGTCTCGCTCGCGAAGAACCAGAGTCGGCGAGCCGAGTCCTGTATCTGGCTATAGGCCGCGGTTGCACTGCCCTGCACGAGCTGCGCTCCGGAAGCGTAGGCTGCGACGCCCAGGCCATCGAAACCACCGACTGCGGATCGTACGTTGTACATAAGATGGGGAGCGGAATAGGTGTAGACCACCGGCACATCGGCGATCTCACGCTTGAGCATGTCCGCGGCGGCGTGAAGATAGTAGGTCATGGATTCGTCACGGCAGGTGCGGAAATCGGACCAGAATCGGCTCTCGGCTCCCGAGATCTGTCGTCGGAGTCCCGAGGAAGGGTCGAGCATGAAGGGGACGCCCTTGCCGCGGAACCACAGAGGAATCAGCGAAGCGGCGGTCTTATAGTCCGGCAGATCCCGATCCACCAGCGCCCATGCGGTTGCCAGGGCGGCTGGAGTTTCATACTTTCGGGACAGGAACGCTTCCCACTCCAACCGCCAGTTGGGCGAATCCGGGATCAGATAGTCCGATTCGTCCGGTAGACCGATCCTACTGCCGATCGGATCAAGGAGAAACCGGAGTCCCGGCCCGAACCGGACCTTCCCGAGGACCTGCAGCAGTCGATCTCGATAGGCATCGAATCCTTCCCAGATATCCGGGAGAGAGCCATCCAGGCCCCTGTCCAGCGGCTTGCGGGGATAGACGATCGCCACGGAGCCCTCGGAGACCCGCATGTCCGCCGTCAGCAGAAGACGGCCATCGCGCACTCGCGCTCGACCTTCCTGGAGGATCTGCGTACCGTCCCGCGCGTCCGCGATGACAAAATACGCGCTGTCCGCCCCGGCGAGATCCCAGGCGGCTTCGTCGCCCGCCGTGAGGTTGCTGATTCGATAGGCCGCAGGGTTCACCACGGTGCCGCGGAGTTCGGTGCGGACACCTTCTCCAAAGGCCAGGCCATAGCGGAATCCGGAGGCGTCCAGATGATCGAGCAGGCGCTGGATCCTCTCCGGCGCCGCCACGGCAAGGCTGACCCCGGGGTCGACGATGATGTCCCGCACGCCATGCTCTTTGATCCGGGCAAGATCCGCCTGGTCCTCTGTCCACGCCGCCGCGTCATCCGCGGAGTTCGCCAACGAGGCGGGTTTCCAGCGAATGCCCGACGGCACATAGGGCGTGCCGTCCCAGATCAACATGTGGCTCGGGTTGACGGTCCATCGATGGACGGCGCCCGCCTTATCCGTGAAGGAGCCGGACGCCGAGGATTGCTGGGTCGAACCCGTGCGCTCAGCAAAGATAAGCCAGACGAGCGCACAGGCTGTGAGAACACGCCTGATCACTCGTCTGTCGATCGATCCGCATCGTGGACGGATCACCGAGATCCTCCTGTGCTGGTATCGTCAGCGCCGCGGCCGGAACCGCGCTCGCGGCATATCGTCACCGCCGTTGTCGTCGCTCCGTGGTCCCGAACCGCCCGGCCGATCCGAACGATTGGGACGTCCACCCCGGTCTCCGCGCGGCGCCCCCCCGGGCCCTCGAGAGCTAGGAGGAAGGGCCGGGATGTTCGCGGGATCAAACGGTTGATCCAGCCCCACGGCAGTGAGGTTCACCCGGCCCTGGGGATCGACTTCAATGACTCGCACCCGAATCTCGTCGCCGAGCTTCACCGCGTCATCGGGCCGTCGGATCGGCGTCTCCGAGAGGCGTGCCGTATGGACCAGCCCCTCTTTGCCCGGCGCGAACTCAACGAACGCCCCCATGCCCATAATCCGGGTGACCTTGCCCGTGAAATCGGTGCCCACCTCGACATCGGATGCGATGGCCTTGATGGCAGCCGCCGCACGATCTCCGGCATCGGCATCGACCGCGGAGATGTAGATCGTACCGTCCTGCTCAATGCTGATATCGGCTCCGGTATCCGCCTCGAGCTTCTTGATCGTCTTGCCGCCCGGGCCGATGATCTCTCCGATCCGCTCCGGGTTGATCTTCACCGTGATCATCCTGGGCGCGAACCGGCTGAGATCCGCGCGCGGGGCTTCGATCGATGCGAGCATGCGCTCCAGGATATGCTGACGGCCGGACTGGGCCTGACGAAGCGTCGCTTCGATGATCTCGGCGCTGAGGCCAGCGATCTTCGTATCAAGCTGGATCGCGGTGATGCCGTTGGAGGTGCCCGCGACCTTGAAGTCCATATCGCCGGAGAAGTCCTCCATACCCTGAATGTCGCTGAGCACGACGTACTGATCATCCCGGGTCATCAATCCCATCGCGATGCCGCTGACCGGAGCTTTGACGGGTACACCCGCATCCATCAGGGCCAGTGTCGAACCGCAGGTTGCGCCCATCGATGTGCTGCCGTTCGATTCCAGCACTTCGGAGGTGAGCTGGAGGGTATAGGGGAAGGTCTCCCTGGGCGGGATGACTCCAACGAGCGCCCGTTCCGCCAGACAGCCGTGGCCGATCTCTCGCCGACCAGGGCCTCGCAGCGGTCGTGTCTCCCCAACCGAGTACGGCGGGAAGTTGTAGAAGTGCATGTAGCGCTTCTCGAGATCCCCCTCCAGACCGTCGATCTGCTGGGCATCGTCGGTGGAGCCGAGCGTCACGGTCGTCAGGACCTGGGTCTGGCCGCGGGTAAAGAGGCCGGAACCATGGCATCGGGGCAGAAGCCCGACCTCGCAGGTGATCGTACGGATATCCTCCGGACTTCGTCCGTCGGGCCGTCGGCGCTCTTCGATGATCAGGCTCCGGATCTGTTCTTTGACGACCTTCTCGACGGCGGCGTCGAGGTCGCTCTCCGCATCCGAAAAGTCCGGAAGCAAGCGCGCAACGATCTCCTTCTTGAGCTCGCTGAGGCCGGATTCACGCGACGCTTTGTCGGGGTTCTGGATGGCTGCGCGGATTTCGACGCCCGCCTTCGCGCGAACCGCGTCCACGATCGCAGCCGGCAGAACGGAGAGCTGCACCTCCCGCTTGGCCTTGCCGACCTTCTCGGCGAGCCGCACCTGCATGGCGCACTGCTCTTTGATCACGGTATGGGCCAGCGCAATCGCCTCGATCACCTCCGCTTCATCCACCTCATCAGCGCCAGCCTCGAGCATGTTCACCGCCTCAGAGGTTCCAGCGACGATGAGATCGAGGTCGGATTCCTCGATCTGGGCGACGGTCGGATTCACCACCCACTCGCCCCCGATTCGGCCTATTCGGACGCAGCCGATCGGACCGTTCCACGGGATATCGCTGATCATCAGCGCGGTTGAGGCAGCGACGACCGCGTAGACGTCCGGCGGATTGTCATGATCGACCGAAAGCGACGTGCACACGATCTGCACGTCGTTGCGCATACCCGCTGGAAAGAGCGGACGGACGGGTCGATCGATCAAACGGGAGGTGAGGATGGCCTTTTCGCTGGGACGGCCGCCTCTCTTAATGAAACCGCCGGGGATCTTACCCACGGCGTACTTCCGCTCTTCATAATCACACGTCAGCGGAAAGAAATCGAGCCCTTCACGGGCCTCTGCGGCCATGGTCGCTGACGCAAGCAGGACGGTATCACCTGCGCGCAGCCAGCATGCGCCGCCAGCCTGTTTGGCTACCTTACCTGTCTCGAGCGACAGGCCGCGCCCTCCAGGCGTACCTTCTTCGATGATTGTCAACATCTTCTCCTACGGGATGCCCGGACCTTCACGCCCCAGAAACGCCGATAGCCCGGAGGGTTGGACCCATCCGAGCTCGTCGCCGCGGGACACGTTTTCCCGGTTACTAGATTCGGCTCCGAATGCCGAGCCGGCCCACCAGGGCGCGATAACGCTCGATATCTCGAGCGCTGAGGTAGTTCAGCAGACGGCGCCTCTTGCCCACCATCATCATCAGCCCGCGACGCGAGTGATGATCATGCTTATGGACCTTGAGGTGCTCGTTGAGCTGGTTGATGCGCGCTGTCAATAGCGCAACCTGAACCTCGGGCGACCCGGTGTCCGTTTCGTGCGTCTTGTGCTCCTCGATAATCGAGGTCCTCTGCTCACGAACCAGCGACACGATCCGGGATCCTCCTCTCCTACTCTCTGTATTCCCAGCATAGTATAGCCCAAAGGACGGCATTACCCGGTCAAGAGCCGCCCATAAAACCCCCGATGGGCCGGCCGGATTATCTCCCGAGGGCATTCGCCCGCCGGCGATCCGTCGCACCCGCGGTGGGGCGACGTCGATCACCGTACGTTTATCGCATCTCCGAGACGTCATCGACGAGATCCCGGAACTCCGTGATCCGATGGAAGGTCATCAGGTTCGCATCGTGGTAGTTGTGCGCGCCGCCCAGGCCGTCATCACAGGCCGTCCGCACGACCGCGATGAGATCGTCGCCATCGAACAGCCAGTCGACGTACTGGAACCCGTGATGTTCCGGGTCGGGATGGCGAAGGATGACGCTGCGCACCTCCCACGACTTTAGATCCGAGGATCGAACCAGAGCCAGGGTGTTTCGAGTCGCAGCGGGTTTGCCCCGACGCTGCGACGGCGGCGTCCAGTTCACGAGCGACCAGTACTGGCCTGAGATCACATCGTAGCGGATCGTGAACTTCTTGGCGCCGCCCGGAAAGGGGATAAAGCCTGTGTCAGGATCGAAACTAGCGGTCCGACCGTCGGCGCTGATCTCGATCACGGCGGCCCGTTCCTCGTCGTCGTCGCAGGCCACTCGGAGCATATTGACGATGCCGCCGTTCGGGGCAACAACCACGTTCCCCTCCAGCCAGCCCAGGAATCGTCCTCCAAGCCACTTCGGATCGCGGGCCAACCGATTGGTGCCGGTCCAGTTCGACGCTTTCAGGAGATCGCTGTCCTCCGGCGCCGAGAGGACGAACGATCGAAACGACGTCCCCCATCCTCTGGGGCCCAGCTGGTCCTCCATCGCCCGCCAGATCCGCCCGCGATGAACGACCACCGGTACCGGGGCACAGTGATACGGCCCATCACCGAGCAGCAGACCGCTGTCGGCATCCCGCGGTTCCGTCCACGTCGCCCCGCCGTCGTCCGATCGTCGGATCACGGTGTAGCCGTTTTCGCGGCTGGTCCCAATCAGATACAGCGCGGGACCCCGCCGAAAGAGGGTCGACCACCATTGCCCCGTGATCTCCGCAATCCGCTTCCATCTGGCGCCGCCATCGGAGGAACGGAACACCAGCGTCCGGTCGCCGGTACTGCCCGGGCCAAACAGATCATGAGAGGCCACCAGGTCGCCGTTGGGCATCTCGGCCAGCGACGGCGATCCGATGTACTGCCTCGAGGATGCGGGGCTGTGGTCGATGACGACGCCGGGCACGCGGGACAGGTCAGGCTTCACGCTGGAAGGCCCTTGCAGCAGAGCGTTGTTCAGGCACAGAAGCAGGAGGAAGATTCCCATGGTGTTCGATGCTCTCTCCGAACGGCGTCAAGTCGGGTCTGGCTCGGGTCGGGCGTCTAGTCGAGATCATCCGGCAGGCGAACTCGGGCGTAGCTGATGCCCGATTGCCCCTCGGCCGGTCCCAGGATGTCGAGCGTTCGGGACGGCGCCGTACCCGCCCTTGATGTGGCCGTCATGAAGTTGGCAAAGGGACGCTTTAGAGGGAGTGTCCAGGATCTCGCGATCGTGCCGTCGTTCTGGAGCAGCAGCAGGCGGTTCTCGGACACGGAGGTCCCATCGCGCTGACCGGAGAAATAGGCCAGCACGTACAGCCGCCCCCGATCGTCCACATGCAATCGGCCGTATCCCGGGCTGACCGACTCCGCCCCCTCGCCGCCGATGGCGAGCGTCCGGCGGGACACCACGGCGCCCCGTTCGACCACGGCATGTTCCAGGCTGACGGTCATCGGCGTGCCCGGGAAGAACCGATCCCGCATCTCCGATCGGGCGACGCTCCGTTCCAACCAGAGGAGGTGGGCGCGATCCTTCCGTTCCAGCGCGATATCGAGGTTCGTGATCCAGCCGCACGTGGCCTCTCTACTTGCGATCTCGACGGTTCCGCCGAACGTCCCGCGCGTGATGTCCGGTGACCATGCGTAGAACAGACGGCGGAAGTCGTAGTCCCATTCCTGCCCGGTCAGCTGCCTCTTGAACTCCCTCCAGGCCGGCACCGGCTCGATGATGTCGCTGATCGCGAGAACGTGGGCGGCGCGGTCCTGCAGCGCGAGCGTTGGATAGCATAACCGGATGGGCTCAGGCCTGGCGTATTCCACACCCATGGGGAACTCCCAGCGCCCCTTTGCCGTCCATTCACCGCGTCGATCCCAGAAGGACCAGTGCTGGGCGATGTGACCGACGACGTTCATCAATAGTAGCTCGCCATGTCGGCCGTCAGCCGCTAGCCCCCGATAGGAGTGCTCCGTAAAGGGCGGCGCCCCCTGCCAGCTCGGCAGCAGGGCGCGGGCCTGACGCGGCGCGTCGGACGCGACATCGAAGAGCAGCATTTCGGGCTGGGCCGGACCCGAGTAGGAATCCAGAGGCGCCAGGGTGGGATTGACCGAGAGCGCCAGCGTCTTCCCGTCCAACAGCGCGATCGGGCAGGGCTCCCGGGTTCGCCCGACCGGATCGGCGGCGATGCGTTGCCAGCCGGCTGCGTTGCGCCGATAGAGCGCCCAGCGGGTGTTGTTCAGCGGTTTGGCGCCGGGGATCGTCTCGAGGGCGCTGACCCAGACGGTCTGCCCGGCTCGTGCGACGCAGCTGCTGCCATAGCACCACATCGGGCCGGCGCCGTTCCTGGCATCTTCGTAGTCGTATACGTGCTCCTCCGCCTCGACACGGGGAGCCCGGATCCGATCAGCCGCCGCCGTCGGCAGGGTTCCAGCCCATAGCGTCACCATAATGGCCACCCCTGCCCATACACACGTTGTAGTCCGCATAGGGTTCGGTTCGAGAGACGGAGAGGCTTTTCCTGCCCCGGATACGAGAAGGGAGCCGCGGGGTCCGCATCGAAGTCTTGGATCAACGAGAACTGCCCCAGGGGAGTCAGGCATGCTATCAGGTTTATCCAATCTTGCGCTGCTGCGAGATGCGCGGTCGCGCCGTTCCTCCAGCTACGATCGGAGCGGCGGCAACGAGGACTCCGTCCGGTTTGCCCCGGGCGAGACCCGAGAGATCCTTCGAACCTCAGGCGCCGGGTGCGTCCGCCACATCTGGATGACGACCAAGGGGCCTGAGGAGGCCCTTCTGCGCCGATGGGTGATCCGCATGTACTGGGACGGCGAAGAGCATCCAAGCGTCGAAGCGCCTCTGGGCGATTTTTTCGGCATGGGGTTCGGCATGAACCGCAACTTCGTCTCCGCGCCGCTTCAGATGAGCCCCGGCGAAGGCCTGGGCATGAACTGCTGGTTCCCGATGCCCTTCGCCGACGGCGCCGTGATCACGATCACCAACGATGGGGAGAGGACCAACACGCTCTTCTACTACGTCGATTACGAAGAGTACGACCGCCCTATGGTGGGCGCTGCGACCTTCCATGCGCAATGGCGTCGGGAGAACCCGACGGACGGCTGGATGGACCCATCGCGGCGCGCTGAGCTCCAATCCGACGTCTGGAAGGTCTGGAAGCTGCCCGAAGCGATGAACCCGACCGGCGAGGGCAACTACGTCCTCCTGGAGGCGGAGGGGCGGGGCCACTACGTTGGCTGCAATCTCCATATCGACGTCTTCGAGCGACAGGTCAACGATTGGTACGGCGAAGGCGACGATATGATCTTCATCGATGGTGACCCCTATCCGACATTGTCCGGCACCGGCACCGAGGACTATTTCTGCATGGCTTATTG
>JABWBA010000030.1 GCA_013360745.1 Chthonomonadales bacterium
CGCGCACATCCGAGGCGGCAATATCGGAGGATACGCCGACATTGAACTCGATCGTAACGGTCGCAATGCCTTCTTGCGAAGTGGAGGAGATCGTTTTTACGCCGTTGACGCTCGCGACCGCATCCTCAATCCTCTTGGCTACTTCACTTTCGATCTCTTGAGGACCTGCGCCGGGGTAGACGGTAAGCACCGCGATCATCGGGAAATCCACCTTGGGGTTCAGCTCCAGGCTCATCTTGCCCCGGGAGTTCCAGCCAAGTACGATCAGGGCGGATACCATCATCAGTACGAAAACCGGGCGACGAATAGCCAGGTTAGTCAACCACATCGAGGTCTCCTTGCGCGATCGAGGGATTGCATCCGTTCAGCATCGAGCGCCGCCGTACGGACGGTTGGGACGTTTGGATCACCGAGATATCGTGACCCGGTCGCCGGTTTGGAGTCCACTCTGTCCAGCGACGATAACCGACTCTCCGGGCTTTATTCCCTCGAGAATCTCGACAGACTCCGCATCCATATAGCCGACGCGTATCTTCCGCTCCTGCGCGACCCCATCGCTGCTCACGACGAAGACGACCGCCTGATTGGACTGATTGGAGAAGATCACCGCGTCCTTAGGCACAAGTGTCGTGTTGGTATGGGTCCCCACGACGATTCGGGCGCGCGCGTACATCTCCGGACGCAGATCCTTGTTATCGTTGAACACGATGCGGACCGTGAAGCTTCTCGCAGCGGACGAAGCCACAGGATAGATCTGCGAGACACGACCCTTGAAGACTCGATCGGGAAACGCTTCAACGGTCACGTCGACGGTTTGTCCGGTCTTGACCGCCGGATACTCTGACTCCGGAAGATTGGCCTCAAGATCGACGGTCCCCGGAGTAACGATCCGGAGAATCTGTCCGCCGGACCCGAGCTGTTGACCCGGCTCAGCAAGCCGTGCCGCGACAACGCCGCTGACAGGAGCCCGGATCTGGGCGTCATTGAGAGCGTTGCGCGCGAGGTCGAGCGTGGCCTTCGCCTGTCGGCTCCCTTCAAATGCGACTACCACCCCATCGCGCGCCGATTTCAGGGCGAGCTGGGCATTGGCAACATCGGTACGCCGTACATCGACCTGACTTCGGTCGGCCTCGGCCTTGCGGAGTCCCTGACGGGCCTGCTCGACGGCGAGTTCGGCTCGTTTGACATCCTCAGAGCGAGCGCCTTCCAGCATCAGCGATAGGGCTTCCTGGGCGGCCCTGTACGATGCGTCCGCGGCTTCGTAAGCCGCCTCAGCTTGATCAAGCTGGCTTGACGAAACAGCCTGTTCTTTATAGAGATCCTTAATGCGCCCGAGGTCCGTCTTAAGCTTATCTCGACTGGCTCTGGCGGCACGCACTTGCTGTTCGGCCTGCTGCCGCTCCTGAGGGCGGGCTCCGGCCTTTATCGCTTGAAGCGCCTGGTCTGCCGAGGCCACCGATGCTCTGGCAGCCTCTAACGCGGCGAGTGTGCTGGTATCAAGGACTTCTACGTTGACCCGGGCTTGTTTGAGCAGGTTTTCAGCCTGACTCTCCTGAGCCTCTGCCTGAGCCAGACGCGTCTGGGCAGTCCGAAGACCCGCCAGCGCCGCGTTCACCTGTGTCTGGTAATCAGTAAGCTCCATGATCGCGACGATCTGTCCTTGCTGAACCCGATCCCCTTCGCGAACATGCACCGCAACGACTTTACCGGCCGATCGGGGACCGATCATCACGTCATTCAGTGCCGTGATACTGCCCGAAATATCCACAGTGCGCGAGAGCGCTCCAATACGTGCCTTACGAACCGATACGGCGATCAGAGCCTTCTTTCCGCTGTCGTTGGAGGGCGCCGCTTGGGGGCGAGCACAGCCATAGGTAATCGTCAGTATCGTACTTGCGCTGATCGCGAGCGTGCAGCCGCGTAGAACCAACCTGAGGTTGGGTATGGTCATCGTCACTTGAGCGCTCCAGTTGGCGGCGCGGATACGCCGGGATTGGGTGTCGTCGAATAGGCATCGCGGCCTACCGATCTCCGCAGGCGGACTTCTGCCAGGCGAATATCGTATTGTGCGTTGAGCTGATTGATCTGTGCCTGCGTCAACGCGGTCTGTGCGTCGCTGATTTCCAGGAGCGGTGAACCTCCCGGCGTAGCCGTGATACCCGATGTGAAGCGGACCTTGGCGAGTCGATACGCCTCCTCTGCCTGTACAAGAGCGGCGTCTGCAACTGCTCGACGTTCAAGCGCGTCAGATAGAGATAAATAGGACTGACGCACTTCGAGAGCGATGCCATCCAGCGCACGTACTCGGTCCTGCCGCGCGGCAGCGATATCAGCCAGAGCCTGAGAGCGTCGAGCAGCGCTGACCCCTCCATCAAAGATAGGAATCCTGGCACGGGCGACAAGCGACCACGAGGACTCTCGTCCGAATGCTCCAGTGTCCGGTGTGTACTGCAGATTCCACGCGAGACCGAGTGTCGGCATCTGGTCGCGACTCGCCAGAACATGGCCTTTCTCTGCCGCGCTGATCCCTGCCGTTGCCTGTAACGATTCGGGACGATTTCGGTACGCTTCCTCGATCAATGCCGACAGTTCAGGAACCTTTGACTCCTGAGGCTCCACAACGGGCTCCAGCTCAAGCGGTGTGTTCTGATCAAAGCCCAGGACACTATTCGCCGCTGCAATGGCGAGAGCAACCCGGTTCCCAGCCGAAAGGACCGCCTGGCGAGCATTTGCCAGATCCGTCTCTGACCGGAGGACATCGAATCGCGTACCCGTTCCGGCCTTATGCTGAGCCGTGGCGATCCGGTGCCGCTCTTCTGCATTGTCAGCTGCGGCGGTAGCCACCTTCAGAAACGCCGTCGACCGCAGTACATCCAGATAGGCGATCGTTACATCCTGAATCAGCTGATTGCGGACCTTGTTGTAATCTAGCCGTGCGATCAGATATTGGAACTCACTCAGGGACACAGCCGCCTTGAGCATTCCTGCGATATCGAGCGGCAGACTCGCTGTTAGGTTCGCGCTCTTTTGGTCCTGTTTCACGATCGTAACCGAGGATGCGGGATCGGGCCCAAGCTTGGTGGTCACTCCCTGGTCGAGATGCGTGAGCGTTGCCTCGCCAGCGACGGTTGGCAGAAAGGCCGATCGACGCTCGGACACCGCTCCCTGGGCATGACGAACGCGTTCGGCTGCGGCCTTCAGGAGAGGGCTGTTTCTCAGTGCCTCTTCCTGAGCCGATACGATCGACAGCTTGCGTTTCGGAGGTGAAGAGCCAGGGATGGTTGTCGCGGTATGGGTCTGAGCGGCGGCGCAGGCGGCGGTGCACAAAGCTGCCGCAATCAATGCGGCCTGTCTACGTCCTGAGTACATAGTCAGTAACCCTCATGCTGATTCGGAAGGTGCGGCGACCGGTGTGATCCCGTGCACGATCAACATCGATGCGTTCGCCGCCATATGGTCGGATAGGCGCTCCCATTCCGGGGCCTCTTTACGTCCATGGACTACAAAGAAGGTAACGACCATGCCCATAAGCGCGCCTGTGATGACATGGGGATCAAGGTCGCTGCGAATACGGCCTCTCGCTTGATTCTGCGATATATAGGCGGCGATGACCGTTCGGGCGTCATCGTCAAAACGCTGGCTGAGTTCGGCCAGAGCGCCGTCGCGCAGCATTTCGGCAGCGTGCATCCTGAATGCCGAGCCGTGCTCGTAGATCACTCGAAGATGCTCTCGCAGTAGATTGTGGATCACATCCTCGACCGGGCGTTGGCCGGCCGAACGGACGATCGTACTGAGGCGGCCGTGCCATTGGTGGCGGCGCCAACACTCCGCAACCAGCTCCGATTTACTCGTAAAGTAATGGTACAGGAGGCCTTCTGCGACGCCCAGTTCGTTAGCGATTTCGCGGATCGTGGTTCCTTCATATCCGCGTTCACAGAATAGGCGTACCGCTGCCTGCAAGATCTCCTCGCGGCGCCGATTGGCAGCTTGTTTTCTGGAGCCTTCTTCGGTTGGCACCGAGGACGGTTCTCCTCAAGTATTGATTGAACGTTCACTCAATAATACTCGATCCGGTGCGGAATGAGTTTCGTATACGCGAAAATACACAACGTCACTCCGTCATGGCCATGAGAGGAATACGCGAACGCGGTGCACTAGGAGAACACATAACGCGTATAGAACCATAACATGAAGGCATCATGAGACTCGACCGTGATCGAACCATCGATAGTTCTACTGCAACTGCTGATGCGGAGTTTCGCGCCTGTGCTGGGAGGACGATCGTAGAGAAGCTCGATCGGTTAGTCGCGGCGGTGGACCGGGTTCGGTCGGTGGAGGATCCGGAGGCAATCCGCGACCTTCGCGTTGCGTCGCGACGGCTCCGATCGACGTTGCAGCTATTCAGGCCGCTGTACGGATGCTCGGAGTATGGCCGCCTGGTCAAGGCGATCGGTGAGGTCACACGCTCCCTCGGTCGAGCGCGTGATCTCGACGTCCACATCACCGAGCTTACAAGAGAAGCTGCAGCGATGCCGGCCGCACAGCGGGGGATCTTGCTTGGTCTGGTGCATAGGCTAACAACCGAGCGCCAAACTGCCCAAATGAGAGTCGAGGCCGCACTGGAACGGATCACCCGCTTCGATCCCATGGCCAGGTTCTCGCGTATTTGCACGATCCAGGCAGCGAGACCAACTGCGATATCAAAGGCGGACCATGTCAAGCACATGGCTATTCCACCGCATCGGGTTTCAGTTGATCCTGTGGGCTATCCTATCGCAGGGCTGATCGCAGAACGGGTGCGGGATCTCATCCGCTGGGAGCCGTTCCTCAAGGATCCTTCGCGGGTATCGGAACACCATTCGATGCGTATAGCGGTGAAACGCCTTCGGTACAGTCTCGAAGTGTATGGGGCGGCCGCTGGCGATCGGGCCGCCGAAGCACAGGGGCAACTTAAGAAGCTTCAGGATATTCTCGGTGCGATCCACGATCTCGATGTTATCGTACCGATCTTGAGTCGCGCACTACGCGTGGCTCTTCGACCGGGGCAACGGGCAGGCCGATGGCAGAAGGTTGATTACTCCTCGATCGCCGGGGTTGCGGGCCTGTGCGAGCGCAAGCTCAATCACCGAACATGTCTATTGGCCGATCTGGAAAACGAATGGCGATCCATGCGGCGCCAGGGCTTCGTGGATACCCTCCGCGCTGCTTAGCCAACCACCGACCAACACGCGCTACGGTAGCCGAACCATAGAAGGAAAGGATGTCAATGATGAAATACTGTCCGCACTGTCGCACGGAATACGAAGATCATGTACGATCATGCTCTGACTGCGGCGTCGAGCTGGTAGGATCGCTGCTGCCCGAGCGCCTTGGACAGGAGCCTGTCATTGTGCTGCATGCCTCCACGGCTCATGAAGCTCAGATCAGCGTTGCCACGCTGCAGGCAGAGGGCGTGCCCGCTTATACGGCGGATCCCGATATCTATATACCGCAGCTCGGCAATCCCGTTGCCACGATCACGCCTGAGTTCCTTGTATGGGTGCCTGCAGATGCCCGAGAGGCAGCGTTGCGGATCTTAGGGGAACCCCTGATCACCGAGAGCGAGCTGCTCGAGGTCGAACAAGCGCACGACCCAGATCCGGACGTTGATGAAGAAACAACGCCCCTGCCAGCGTGAATCGAATGGATGGTGTGAAGCGACCCATGGCCGGCCAACTCGGCAATCGCTGCTGGATCATCAGGAGTTGTGCATGAAGGCGTACCGCGCTCTAATCTTCGCAGCCGTTGCCGTCCTGGGCATTGGCCATTCGCCTGTCCTCGGTCAGGCTGACGAACACTATGTCCGTATGCGTCTCGAAGCGCCGGCTACTGTACAACCGGGCTCGAAGTTCGACCTGACCGTACAGCTGACCATCGCCGATGGATTTCACATACAATCGGATAAGCCAGCACCCAACTACATCCCGACGACGATCGCGGTAACCGGACCGAAGGGTATCGTTGCCGGGTCGCCCGTCTTTCCGCGGTCGGAGTTGGCGGAGGCGGCGGGGGAGATGATTCCGGTATTCGGAGGGGTGATCTCGATTCGAGTGCCGATAACGATCGGTGCGGCGGTTACCGGCCGGCTGAGCCTGCGCGTAACCTGTCGGTACCAGGCGTGCGATACTGGGAGTTGCTTCCCACCCGACGAAACCAGCGCGGAAACTCGCCTGACCGTCGGAGCAAGCCGGGCGAACGCGAAACCGAGTCCAGGTGCGCCGCCGGATCAGGCTCCGACGGGTTCCGTCACGAAACCGCAGCAAACCGTTCAGGGGCCGGACACATCCGAAACGTCGACGTCCTCGGAGCCGCCGCAGGAGCCGGTTAATCCGGTGCCTGATGGAGCCCCAGAGGAGGACCATGCGACCAGCGGGATCCTCGACGGCGTTACGATGACGAAAATCACGGAGTTCGTCGGGCCGGAGGAGTTCACCCGGTTCCTTGACACCGGATCCACAGACGCTGGGAGCGATACCGGCGCCTTAAACAGGCTGTTGACTTCGGGCAATCTACTGCTGGCGCTCCCCTTGATCTTCCTTCTCGGCCTTGCGCTGAACCTGACGCCGTGCGTTTATCCGATCATCCCGATTACCATCTCCTACTTCGGCGGGCAGGCGGGTAAATCGGGACCGCGCCCGTTGGCTCTGGCCATATGCTATGTACTCGGGATGGCAGTAACCTATTCTACGCTCGGCGTCATCGCCGGTCTGACGGGCAATCTCTTCGGGTCGCAGCTTCAGAACCCATGGGTGCTGCTCAGCTTCTCCGTTGTTATGTTCGCACTCGCCCTATCTCAGTTCGATCGCCCCGACGGGCGTCCTATATGGGAGTTCCAACTTCCAGCGTCCATGCGGAATAGAGCGCAGTCGCGGACAGGCCTCCTGGGAGCGCTCCTGATGGGAATCATGGTCGGTGTTGTAGCCGCGCCGTGTATCGGCCCTGCCGTGATCGCACTCCTCCAATGGGTTGGATCCCAGCAGGATCCTGTCATGGGCTTCACCGTATTCTTCAGTCTCTCGCTCGGCCTCGGCTTTCCGTATCTCTTCTTGGCTACAGCCTCCAGCCGCGTAAAGACGCTGCCAAGGGCCGGCGAATGGATGGTAGGTGTCAAGCATATCTTCGGTGTTATCTTGATCTGGATGGGTGTGTACTATCTACAGACCATCATGGCCCTGGTGCATCCACTCGTGCCAAAGGCCGCGCTCGGTGGGACGACCGTACTGATTGGCCTATATCTACTCTTTCTTGATCGATCGGGCCAGTCCAGCAAGCTGTTCACCCTGTCTCGCCGCGGTCTCGGGCTGGTTGCGATCCTCCTCGCGGTCTGGATGTTGAAGCCGGCTCCACCGGAACAGATCCAGTGGCGTGCCTATTCGGACGCAGCGCTGAAAAAGGCGATCGCAGATGGTCGGCCGGTGCTGGTGGATTTCACCGCAGCATGGTGCGCCGCCTGCAAGGAACTGGAACACAAGACGTTCTCGGATCCACGCGTGGGTAGAGCCGCCCAGCGCTTTAGCGCGTTTCGAGGCGATATGACCGATTTCGGTGGCTCCGAACAACAGAAGTGGCAACAGCTCTATGGCATCAAGGGTCTGCCGACCGTCGTTCGCCTCGAGCCTCGCCATTAGCCGACCGACGCAAGGCCCGGAGCATAGCGCGTTTTCGAAACATGTACCAGAGCCCTGTCGCGATGGCGACCAGGGCTAACACGCCGATGGCGGTGAGACCGGGGGCAGCAGCTTCAGCAAGCTGACTGCCGCCTCCATCCTCTTCGTGGGCGATGCAGGCCTTGGCCAGAACGGAGAACGCGAGCGCCATGGCGGCGGTTGCCCGAGCGAGAGATCGATTTGTTCCATACATCGTGGTAATCCTTACTTGCGATGGTCTCCAGTATACGATACTCCATGCGCCGCCGCCCCGTGATCGGCGGATCCGATCGGGCTCTGCCCTGAAGGCGAGAGTGAGTACGAACATGTTGCGGATTGGCGCCGCGATCGATCGTGATCTGCGGTTACCCGAATGACCAGGGGCGGTCGGGTATGGATCATCTTGAATCCGATTGCCGGTCGAGGAGCTGCCGATCGAGCTCGGCCTGTGTTGCAGCGGCTGCTGGATCAATGGCAGCGAACGGACGATTCCGTTCACATTGAGTTCATCGAGACTCACCACAGGGGACATGCCGAACGGATTGCCGCTTCGGCAATCAATGCCGGAGCTGACCTGGTCGTCGCGGCGGGCGGCGATGGTACGCTCGTCGAGGTTGCCGCAGCCCTGAAGGGTAGCGGCGCCTGCGTCGGTCTCATCCCGCTCGGTACGGGGAACGACTTTGCCCGTGCGCTCGGGATACCCAGGACGCTTCTAGGCGCCCTGCATACCCTTCGACATGGCTCCGTGATCGAGATCGACCTCGGTGTATGGCCGAACGGTTATTTCATCAATGCAGCGGGGTGCGGTCTGGATGCGGCTGTCGCTGCTCGTGTAAACCACGGCATCCGGCATATGAGCGGTACATGGGCGTATCTCGCAGCGTTGATCGCCGAGCTGCGCATATTTCGACCATCGGATATCACGGTCGATATCGACGGCAGGCGAATCGAGTGTCGGGCAATGCTTTGCGCAGTCGCAAACGGCATCAGCTATGGAGGCGGTATGCGTATCGCTCCGAATGCCCGGTATGATGATGGTATGTTAGATATCTGCATCGTCCGCGAGTGTTCCTTGGCGGAGTTCGCCTGGGCCTTTCCAAGAGTCTACCTGGGGGCGCATCAACACCACCCGAAGGTCATCATGGAGCAGGGCTCACACGTTCGGATCGAGGCAGACCCGCCGTTGCCTGTTCATATCGACGGTGAGGCCTTCGGGGCTACACCACTCGATTGTACAACGATGCCCCGCGCTCTGCGGATGATCGTGCCGCCGAAGGATCGAGCGGCGGCGCGACGCCGATGAAGCCAGTCTAGGGCCAACCGTATGGCGAAGCGGTTTCTTGCCGCCGCACTTGGTGTCCCGGCGGTTCTCGCTCTCTGTTGGTGGGGTCCGCAACCTTTCTCCATCGGTGTCGCAGCCCTCGCCGTTGTCGCTGCCCTCGAACTGATCTGCGCCTTTCGAGCATCTGGGGTCCGTCCTGGGCTGGTCTTCGCTGCCCTGGGCCTAATAGGCCCGGCGCTGCCACTGATCTATCCTGAGGGGCTTTCGGCGGCTGGCGCTATGCCGTTGACCTCGGTTGCCATGGTTGCGATCACCGCGTTGATCTGCGGCATGATCATGGAGGTCGCACGCGCAAGCGCTCAACCGGCAGCCCACGTAGCCACGCAGTCTGGCGCAGGACTATTCTGTGGAGTCTATGTTGCTCTCTTCGGCTCCATCAGCTCCCTCAGGCTTGCAGACGGCATTCAAATGAATGCGGCGATAACGTCGCCGGGTTCTGGCTTCTGGTTGGTCATCCTGGTACTGTGCTGTGTTTGGTCCACGGACACCGGGGCGTATATGGTTGGAAGTCGAATCGGTCGAACCCGTCTCGCTCCCACGTTATCTCCTCGCAAGACGGTAGAAGGCGCCGTTGCCGGATTCACTGCCGGTATATTGGTCGGGGCTATTCTCGGCCACTTCATGCTCGGACGCAGTCTCTTAGGATGGATGATTGGGGCGTGTGCGGGCACGGCCGGGCAGCTCGGCGACCTGTTCGCTTCGGCGGTGAAGCGTGAACTGGGAATCAAGGATTTCGGGAGTCTGATACCGGGGCATGGGGGCGTGATGGACCGTTGTGATAGCCTGCTGTTCGTGGCTCCGCTCGTCTGGGTGCTCGTTCGTATGTTCGGCTAGGTCTGGCCATGGATCTAATTCTGGCATCGGCATCACCGAGGCGCAGGGAGTTGCTCGGGAGAATAGGTGTGGAGTTTATCGTAGCTCCCTGTGCGTCTGAGGAGTCGAGTCCGCCCGGATTGGATCCCGAGGATGCCGTGATCCATCTCGCACTTGAGAAGGCGGTCTCGGTATCGTACATGCATCCGGCGTCGATCGTACTGGGCGCTGATACGGCTGTCGTCGCCGGGCCGGACGGTTCGGCGGTATGGCTGGGCAAACCGTCCAGTCCCATCGAAGCCGAAGAGATGCTCGCTCAGCTATCCGGGCGGGTTCATCGTGTCGTTACAGGGGTAGCCGTTGTCCATCAATCGACTGGCGAAGCGGATGGGATCCTCGAGGCCCGGTGTGAAGCGACAACATCGATAGTTGAGTTTCGATGCCTGTCGGATGACGAGATCACGGGTTATGTTGCCTCTGGTGAGCCCATGGATAAAGCGGGCGCGTATGCAATCCAGGGTGGCGCAGCATCCTTTGTGAAGCGTGTAGTCGGTGATTACTACAACATCGTGGGTCTCGGTCTTGAAAGCGTCAGCCGGCTTCTTAAGGGACTGATGCATATTCCCTTCGCGCCACCGCCACCGCCTCCGACGCTCTTTCCGATTCTGCCCGGCGGCGATCTGCGAAGCTATCGGCATCGCGGAGCGCCAGAGGAACTGCTCGCTCGACGTTGAGCACGGCGCTGCGGCCTCGACGTTCCACCAACCCTTCTACAATCAGCGCCGGACAGGTGAGAAAAACCGGTGTGCAGGTATTAAGTGCGTTGCCGCTTACGGTTACGGGCAGAAGACCGGTCTCATCTTCGATCTGCGCAAACAGCACCGGTTCTCCCGAGCGGGTGGGAGGCCGATGGGGCCTGATATTGAGACCAGCGACTCGTACACGACATCGCGACCTCAGCCGATGGATGTCTATAACAGGCCGAACGCGCCATCGCTCAAGCTGTTCGCGCATATACGATACAGCATGGCATTCGGCGCAGATACCTGTAAGCCGCCATGTCCAGAGGAACTTATCCCATGGATGGAAGTCCGGAATGTCCCGGGCGGTTGGTGTAGGATAGGCGGCCGGATCGCCGAAGTAAAACCGCGCTCGTGAACCCTGCCCTTCGTATCCTCCGCCTCCAGTCGCTTCAGAGCGATAGGCCTGCGCCATTCCGAGCGTCTCATCGAGTCGCCATAGAATGCCTCTGCGGTGTTCATGCAAGCGATCGAACGCTCCACACAGGATGAGGTTTTCGAGGAGATCTCGGGGAAGAACCACTCGGGCGCAGAAGTCCAGAAGCGAGCGATATGGTCTGTCTCGACGAGCTTCAAGGATATCCTTGATCACCTGAGGCTTGATGCTGTCGACGATCCGAAAGCCCAGCTGAATCGTCTCATGCCCCACGGCCACGCATTTATCGCAGCTGTCGTTGATATCCACCGGCTGAATATGAACCCCTCGGCGCCGCGCCTCTCCGGCCAGCGTATTGGCGTTGTAGAAGCCCATGGGTTGATGGCTCATCATGGCTGCGAAGTACTCCGCGGGGTGATGGACGGAGAGATAGGCGGTCCTGCATCCCGTGAGGGCGAACGCGGCCGCATGACCTTCGATAAAGCCGTAGCCGCTCCAGCCTTCAATCTGTTCGAACAGTTCTGAGAGGCGTTCTTCGGAGATGGCCGGCCTGTGCCTGATCGATCGCTCAATGAACCATCGTCGCGGCTCTTCCATGGTATCCAGCTTCGCATGCCGTTTGAGACCCTTCCGGAAACGATCGGCTTCGGCGTCGGAGCATCCGGTCATTGCGGCGATTACTTCGTTGGCCTGTTCCTGGAATACGATGCACCCATAGGTCTTGGCCAGGATCGGGATCAGGCATGGGTGCGCCCAGTCAACCCGAGTCCATCCGTTGCGGCACGCCACAAATCGGCGTACGATGTTGCCACGTATCGGACCGGGGCGGATCAAAGCGACGGATGCGACCAGATCCTCGAAATGGCGGGGTACCAGGACTGCTGCCAGAGCCAGCTGACCGGGGCTCTCGAGTTGAAAGGCTCCCACAGCCTCGCTGGCCTGCAGCGTGCGATATGTATCGGGGTCGTTCAGCGGTATCTGATCATAACGAAAATCGGGCTGGAGCTCCTGGATCTGTCCCTCGGCGTCAGCCACAGCCGATAGGGTGCGAAGTGATAGGACGTCAAACTTGATGGCTCCCACTTCCTCCGCATCGTCTTTGTCCAGAGTCCATATCTCGCTGATCCCGCGAGCCGAAGGCTGGAGGGGGGCGATGGTGTTGAGAGGAACGGCGCTGATGACAATGCCGGAGGAATGAGTGCCGATATGCCTCGGGAAGCCGGAGATTCGTCGACACAGGTCGAGAAGCATGCGAAAGCGTTCGATCAGATGCTGATGTGGACGGAGTTCGGCGTAACGGTCGAAGGCGGCTTCGATGCGGTCGGCGCGGACGCTGAAGTGCAGCCTCCTGGCCAGGAAGTCCACAGCGTCCGGCGGCAGATCGAGGGCTTTGCCGATATTACGGACCGCTGATCGGGCCCAGAAGGTGTAGAACGTACAGACCATGCCCACGTGCCCGGAGCCGTAGATATCGATAATATGTTGGAAGACCTCATCGCGTCGATCGGAAGGGAAATCCATATCGATGTCGGGAATACGCCCCGGCGAGAGAAAACGGGCGAATGGGAGGTTGCGGGCTATCACATCGACATCGGTCAGATACAGGCAGAACGCCACGCAGCAGTCAGCGGCCGATCCTCGACCAGTGCATCGGATGCCCTGTTTGCGGGTCCAGCGCACGATATCCCATACCATGAGGAAGTAGTCGGCATATCCCATCTCGCCGATCACTTTCAGTTCATAGTCCAGTCGCCGGGTGATCGCCGGGGTGAGCGCATCGAATCGCGCCTGTGCGCCACGATAGGTCAGCTCCCTGAGATAGGAGGCGGGCGTATAGCCTGGCGGCACGGCATAGGATGGTGTGATGTCCTCGCCGCCCGGCAGCGCCGGCTCACAGGCCTCGCTGATGCGGACCGTCTCTGAGATGGCATCGGGACACCATGCAAAGAGTTCTCGCATGTCAGCCGGCGATTTCAGGCAGCGTTCCGCGTTTAGCGGGCGAAGCGGGTGAATCTGGTCCACATGAACGCCAGCGGCGATACAGCGGAGGATGTCGTGGGCGATGAAGTCGTCACGATCAGCGTGATGGACGTTGTTGGTAGCGACTACGCGAGCCTTTACGATATGGGCAAGACGAACAAGATCGGCGCAGAGCTGAAGTGAACCGGGGGTCAGGTCATCCTGAAGCTCGATATGGAAGGAGTCCGCGCCGAAAGCCTCCTGGAGTTCTCTGGCCGTTCGATCTGCATCATCAAGACGGCCCTGCTGGATGAATGAAGCGATCCGGCCATGCCTGCATCCGGAAAGGCAGATGATGTCGCTGGAGGCTTCGGAGAGTAAGCGATCCCATGGAAGTCGGGGCTGAAGTCGTCCTCCATGGTGATACGCCTCGGTAATCAGCTTGCATAACCGGGCATAACCGGTGCGGTTGCGCGCCAACAGGGTCAGGTGCGTTTCATCCTCAAGGGTGATCTCGCTGCCGAGAATAGGTCGTATGCCATGGGATTCGCATGCTGCCGAAAACTTGACTGCAGCGCAGAGGCTGTTGTGATCCGTCAGTGCGAGGGCGTTCGCTCCCTGAAGAGCCGCTCGGCGTACAAGGGAATCGATGTCGCTGCCGCCGTCAAGAAAACTGTAGGGGCTGTGCAGGTGGAGATGAATGAAATCGCTCATGCGGGAACGCCGTATAGCCCGTTCGATTAATCCGACAACCCCGTGATGCGCCATCGGCAGGGGCTCTGGGCGTCGTTATAGGGGCGACAGAGGTCGAGAACCGCCAGAGAGGCTGTCTCGACTCGAAAGAAGAACTGCTCCTGAGGACGGCCTTGCGATAATCCGCCAGTATACGGGTTCATGGCTTCGGACCAGCGATCCCGGATTCGCGTGATGTTCAGCCAGGCTCCGTCGCGACGGTAACGAACGGGATCTCCTTTCCCATCAATGGCTATTTCGATCCCTTCGTCCAGACGCCGTGTCAGGGGGTAGGTCCATAACCGATGAGATTGGGGACGCTGGAGCCCTGTCGCGTTGTTGACGGCATGCCGTCCGAAGCGCTCACATACAAAGCTTCTGGCCGCTTCAAGACGTCGTCGACGCTCGTAGGAGCCGGCTTCTGAAAGCGGATCATCGTCCAGAAGGAGAGCCGAAACGCTTCCCGTCGCTTCGGCGATCCTGACGCGCACTCGGATGTCCGTCGGCGGACCTTCCGGGGGGCGATCTGTGCAGTCGTCCGCGTGCGGATGCGGCTTCGTCCGTTCCTGCGACATCCGGTCCCACAGGCGTACTGCCGCTCGAAAGAGGCTCCGTTCACGGGATTCCGGCACATATAGCTTTTCAGTCTGCACTCGAGGTCGCCCCTGTTCATGAGTCGCGATGAGCGTGATGGATCGACAGCGTCGGCCGCGAGCGGTCAGGATCGCGGCGATCTGTCTGGTGCACTGCCGCAGAGCTTCATGGAGCATGGCTGTATCAGGAATGCCATCATCCAGATGCAGGGCATGCTCCACGCAGTCCGGAGGCCATTGCGGCTGTACCGGGTCTCGATCGAGACCTTGCGCCAGCCGGCGGAAAAGGAGACTGCGCTTGTGCAGGATGCGGTAGAGATCTCCTTCATCACAGGCCAGGACCTCGCCCAGAGTCTGGACGCCCAGGCGATGGAGCCGCTGATATTCCTCCCGGGTGAACTGGGGCACCTCGTGAAGAGGTATATCTCGAAGAAGATCTGGCTCTCTACCGGGCGGCACAACAACGGGCGTAGTGGTTGTATTTCGGAGCGCAACTGCATGCGCTGTAAAACGGGATTGGGACATGGCAATGTGGACAGATGTGCGGGATATATTGCGCAAGTCAAGCGCCATATCCTCAAGGCGTCGATGCAGATCCGCGCCGGAAAAGGAGGCGAAGCACATCTCGGGGGAGAGAGGCTCTACGCAGGAACTATCGCAGGAAAGACGATCCCAAAGATCCTCCGCCATCTCGTTGTAGAGAGGCAGGCGATAGGGGAGTACCAGAAGATCGGCACAGAAGATACGACCAGAAGAGATCGTTTGCCCGGGACGAACTCCTCGTTGAGACGCGTGTACAGAGACGGCGCGAAGGATGCCGTCGTCATCGGAAAGCGCAATGGGGGCGCTCTGGATTTCAGGCTGCACCGCCTGTTCGCAGGCGATACTGTAATCCGGTAGGTAGCAGCAGACGATCCACATCGGAACACTCCGTACGTTGAAGAACCGTAAGATAGCCGTATTCTAATGACAGCCGACGTATATACGTGTATATATGTACACTATGTTGTGTTGAATGTCAACGGCTTTCGGAACGATTTGAAGCGATTGGCCTGCGTATTGTGGAGTATCAAACGGTAGCGTTATGCGGGAATAGTCGATGCCGCCGCTCCGCAAGCCCCTGTGCTAGAATCTGAGCGCCATCTACCGACTTCAGCACGCAAAAGGAGAAGCAATGCAGCCGAAGAGCGACGTCCTCGGAAGATTGATGGGCGCCGGTGTCTTTTTCCTGGGCGTGATCGTCGTCTTATGGGTGCTCAAGCTCGCCTATGCGCTCTACGCCGACCCATTGCCCGTCGGGGGTCCTCAGAGTCCAGCAGGCGAGGTGACCTTCGCCGGTCTGGCAGCAGGTCTCAGCAAGCTGCTCGCCAGGATCCTGTTGCTCATCGTCGGGAGCATTTCCGGCTCGCTTCTCGCTTCGCGCGGGGTACGCCTCTACGCCGCGTCGTCCGGACGCACCCAGCCGGCCGAACGGGAATAGGCTGTATATCGGTCGGATCGTCCTATTGTGTGCGCTCTAGCTCGCTTCATTTCGAGGAGGGCGGGTCATGAGGGCATCGAGCGTTCTATCGACCGGCGCGCCTTCGAACAAGATCGCATAGATCGAGCGACTTACGGGCATCTCAATCCCCGCCCGTTCCGCCAGCCCGCAGATCGCCTTCGTGGTCGGAACTCCTTCGGCAACTTGGTCCAGTTCGGCGATGATCTCATAGAGCGGTCGTCCCTGTCCGAGTCCCATGCCAACGCGGTAGTTGCGCGAAAGATGGCTGCCGCAGGTTGCAATAAGATCGCCCACGCCTGCGAGGCCGAGAAAGGTCAGCGGATCAGCTCCGAACGCCACGCCCAACCGCGTGATCTCGGCGAGTCCTCGCGTCATGAGAGCCGCGCGGCTATTGTCCCCGTAACCCATCCCTTCGCAGATGCCCGCGCCGATTGCCACCACATTCTTCATCGCGCCAGCCAGTTCCACACCGGTTATATCCTGGCTGCCATAGACACGGAGGGAAGGTCCCATCCATAGCCTGCGGCACATGTCGACCGCGACCTCCGACGGTGAAGCCGCCACCGTGGCCGTTGGGAGGTGGCGGGCTACTTCCGGGGCAAGATTGGGTCCGGATAGCGCCGCGATGGGCAATGAGCAGCGATGGCGTTCCATTAGCGTTGTGCGGATCACTTCCGACATACGAGCGCCGGTCTCCTGATCCAGCCCTTTGGCGGCTGTGATCAGCACCGTGCTGTCGGTGATGAAGGCGGCCGCCGCCGCCGCCGTAGTCGCCATCCCGGACGAAGGAACAGCGAAAACGACGGCGTCGGAATCGGCTATCGCACAGGCGAGGTCCGTGGTCGCCGATATCGGTGCGCCCAATAGGACGCCGGGTAGATAACGGCGATTTTCGCGACTGTTGCTGATCGACTGCACTACCTCAGCGTCACGAGACCAGAGACGGATCTCGTCTGCAGATTGGACGACCGTAGCCAGGGCGGTACCCCAGCTTCCGGCTCCCAGGATCGCTACGATCAACTCGTTACCCGCCTCCGAGCGGATTGGCGTGTGTATGCCCTTCAGCGACGCACATCAATCGGAGAGAGCCTCCTCATAGCCGTACGATCGAGTATGGGCGTCCTCCAGATAGCGAGCGAGCAGCGTCGCCGCAGCGTCGATATCGCTGACCGCCGCCATTTCGTTGACCGAGTGCACGTAACGGCATGGGATCGAGAGAGTGAAGCTGGGCACTCCGCTGCGGGAACGCTGGATTGCTCCGGCATCGGTGCCGCCTCGCTGTAGTATCTCCAGTTGGTGCGGGATCTCATGCCTCTCGGCGACATCGCGGAAGTGGCGCACGAGTTTCGGATTACACAGGAGCGAGCTATCCATGATCTTGATCGCAGCTCCCTTACCGAGTTCGGTCACCCGGTTTTGCTCCTCGCCTCCGGGGTAGTCGTTCGCGAGCGTTACATCGATGGCAATCCCGACATCGGGTTTGAGATCGTACGCCGAGGTGGTGGCGCCCCGGAGCCCGACTTCTTCCTGACAGGTGGCGACTGCCAGGATATCGCACTGGTGCTCGCCCAACAACCTGAGTGCGGCGATCATCACGTAGACGGCGACCCGTGCATCGAGCGTCTTACTCAGAACGTTCTTGCCGACGAGCTCCGCGGTCCGAGCCATCGTCACAGGATCACCGATCTCAATCTGTTGCTTAACCTCATCGCACGGCATGCCGAGATCGACGAAGAACTCATCGATCTTCGGTGATCGTGCGGCGTCTTCCGGACTCAGCATATGGATCGGTTTCGCTACGGGCATGAGCGCGCCAAGGAGTGTGCTCCCCTGCGAGCCGTGCACATAGACCCGCTGGGCCATCATCGTGCGGGGATCCCAGCCACCGAGAGGATGGATGCGAAGGAATCCGCGTTCGTCGATATGCTTCACCACGAAACCGATTTCATCCATATGCGCGGCAAGCATGACACGAGGGCCACCGGATCCCCGTTTGACACCGATCAGGTTGCCCATCGCATCCGTAGTGACCTCGTCTACCAGACCCCGCAACTCGGCAGCGACGAGCCTTCGCATCGCCTCCTCTCGACCAGGCACTCCTGGCGTCTCGCAGATCCTCTTGAGAAGATCAAAGTCCACGTTCTCACTCCTTGTTTCGTTCGAGCTCTCCGCGCGACGAACGATCGTTGCCGCCGCTAGCTCTTGATAAGTAAACCACACACCAATGTCGTGGCGCCCGTGGGCGTGATCCTTACGGATAACGACGGCTGCGATTGCGGCTAGATAGAGGAAATCGCAGCATTGTGTCGAAAGAACAGCCGATTGTAGTCGTTCTCATATCTGATGCGAAGGCGCGACTATTGACGTCCCGCGATGACGCCAGATTATACACACGCTACCGTACCCGGACAAGCCGGTAACCGTCGCGGGTTCCGATCGTGGAGGGTCCCCATGCTCGTACGAGCCCTTGCGCTGTTCATGCTGTTGGTGGTTACGGCGCCGATTAGATCAGGCGCCCAGGAGCTCCGCGCCTTCTGGGCTGATGCGTTCAATCCGGCGATCAAGAGCCGAGGGGAGATCGACGACCTGCTGCGTCGACTGCGAAGCGCCAACTGCAATGCGGTATTCGTACAGGTCCGAAAGAGCGGTGACGCCTATTACGAATCCCGTTACGAGCCGTGGGCGGCGGATAATCCCGAGAGATTCGACGGACTCCGGTATCTCATACAGGCGGCCCATTCGGGTACGCCCCGAATCCAGGTCCATGCCTGGATCAACACCTGTGCCGTGGGCCGCAGTCACGGCAATCCATGGCACGTCGCGATACGGCGGCCGGATTGGCTCAGTCTGTCGGACAAGGGCGAAGAGTACGACGGCGAGGCGACCAAGATCGACCCGGGGCACCCGGAAGCCGCCGACCATACCTTCCGCATATACATGGACGTTCTGCGACATTACGATGTCGACGGAATCCACTTTGACTTCGTACGATATGGCGGCGCTAACTGGGGATACAACCCCGTCAGTGTGGCTCGGTTCAATAACGCCTATGGCCGACAGGGCAACCCTCCACCCGCCGATCCGCAGTGGCAGCAATGGCGTCGGGATCAGGTAACAGCCCTGGTTCGGAAGGTGTACGTGATGGCCTCCTCGATGAAACGGCCCGTTGCGGTCTCGGCGGCTACGATCACCTGGGGGAAGGGGCCTGAGAATCTGGACGAGTGGAAGACGAAGTCAGCGCCGATGACCCGGGTGTTTCAGGACTGGCGGGCGTGGATGGAAGAGGGGATCATCGACCTGAACTGTTTAATGTCCTACTACTCGGAGGCCAAACACGCGGACTGGTATCGTCTCTGGATTGATTGGGCAAAGGACCATCAATATCGGCGCTACGCGATTCCCAGCAGCGGTTCATGGTTGAACACGATCCCCGAAGTGCAGAAGCAGATTGCAGCGATCCGGGCTCCCTCCCGCCGGGGCAATCGGGCTCGAGGCGTGCTCTTGTACTGCTATGCAGAGACCAATCGTTCGGCAGGCGGTAAGGAGGAGCGCTATAACGAAGCGTTCTATAGCGGACTCGCGGGCACAGGCGCCGCGCCCGGTCCATTCGCTAAGCCCGCCGAGGCGCCCATTCTCCAGTGGAAGACCAACCAGAACACCGGTAATGTACAGGGATTCGTGCTGGACTCCGTCTCGCTTCGACCGATCGACGGAGCGATCGTTGCGCTCCATGGCGCGGTGAAGCGTGCTGTTCGTACCGATGGTACTGGCTACTACGCGTTCGTCGACGTCCCAAAGGGCTCAGTCACGCTGACGTTCAGCGGTCGCGGTTACAGCCCACAACGTGCGGGGCTGATCGTCAAAGGCGGGACCACGGTCGATCAGTGCGTGTATCTCGGTACCCCAGTGCAGAACGTCGGGAGTATGAACGCGCTTGCCAGACTCGGTGAGGGCGCGCCGGTTCAGCTCCGTTCTGTCCCGGTAGTCGGTGGTACGGACTACTATATCGATCGGTTCTACGTCGTGTTGCCGGGCTCTGCCTGCGCCATACGGGTTGAACCCCAGACGGCTATGAGAATACCGCTCCAGGAAGGCGATCTGGTTTCGATCTCGGGTGCGGTCGGCGCACGGATGGGCGAGCGGTGTATAGAAAACGCAGTCGTTCGCTTAGTGGGTATGTCCATACCGACGAATCGATCGAGTTCGCAGTCCTTAACGGGCTCTGTTTCGGTACCGGATTCCAGGGTTATCCGTTCAGGACTCGTGCGTGTAGAAGGGGTCGTCCAGCAGGGAAACGAGCGGAGGGTCGTCTTGGACGGGCCCGTACCGATCGAGGTCGTATTGGCCGGCCGCAAACCGCCGGGTGTAGAAGATGACGCGATACCGATCCCGGCGCCTGCGGTCCTTAGTCGTGTCGCGGTAACGGGCATCGCCACTCTCCGGACCGACGGACCACGTACCGTCCTTGTTCTGCATCCAAGGACGCCTGAGGATCTCATCGTTCTAGCAGGCCCTTCCGTTACCCGCTTACATAGGGCCGCCCGGATGGCGGCCGGTCCCTTTCGCGATAACCATCCTTTATCTTTTATGGAGAGGTACGTATGGCCGTACAATGCGGAATAGACGCACTCGTCGCTGACGGATATCGGCAGCTGCGCGGACAGCGGGTCGGGCTCGTAACGAATCACACCGGCCTCACGGCGGATATGAGAAGCACGATCGATGTACTCCACACTGCGCCGGGGGTACAGCTCAAGGCTTTATTCGGACCCGAACACGGGATACGCGGTGATCGAGACGAAAAGATCGCCGATTCCATAGATTCTGGTACGGGATTGCCCGTATACAGCCTGTATGGAGCATCGAACAGCCCGAGCGACGATGTCCTGAAGGATCTGGACGCACTGGTTTTCGATATTCAGGATATCGGCTGCCGGTTCTACACCTATATCAGCACTATGGGTCATTGCCTGGAGGCCTGTGCGCGAGCCGGTATTCATATGGTTATCCTCGATCGGCCCAATCCCATCAATGGAACGCTGATGGAAGGGCCGATCGCGGATGAGTCCGCTCTCTCCTTCGTCGGGTGGCACCCGATGCCGGTCCGCCACGGCATGACGGTAGGTGAGCTCGCCCGGATGTTCAACGTGGAGCGCAAGATCAACGCAGGGCTGATCGTCGTGCCGTGCGTTGGCTGGAAACGGAGCGATTATTTCGAGGAGCTCGGATTGGTTTGGACGAACCAATCCCCCAATATGCGATGCCTCAATCAGGCTGTGTTGTATCCGGGTATTGGCCTGTTGGAAACGACAAATCTGAGTGTAGGTCGGGGTACGGATACGCCGTTTGAGCACTTTGGCTCTCCATGGCTGGACTGCAAGAAGCTCGCCGATCAGCTGCAACGGCGACGCTTGCCGGGCGTTGCGTTTATTCCGCGCTACTTCACGCCCAACGGAAGTGTCTTCCAGGGCCAGCGTTGTGCGGGGATTAACGTTGCCATCACGAATCGGTCGCAGTTTCGCCCGGTCCGAACGGGCATGGAGATCGCGTCCGCGATCCACCGCCTGCACCCGCAGGAGTGGATGGTCGATCGCTTCCACCGTTTGCTCCTGAACGAAACGGCTCTCACCGCGCTCAAGGCGGGAATCGATCCCAAAGATATCGAACGTTCGTGGGCAGCGGGCCTGAAGGCCTTCCGCGGACGAAGAAGCTCATATTTGCTCTACGAATAGGCCGCGAAGGAGAAGGAACCTTCGTAATCGGTCCGAATCTTCATACGTTCCTTCTCGGCCAGAAGGAGCGAGCGCTAGAGTGTCGTATACGTCACTACATCCCAACCTCATGAAGGAGGAGGCGTTCGATGGAAGCCTACTGTGTCAAGTGCAAGGCAAAGAAGGAGATGGCGAACCCCACGGCGATAACGATGAAGAACGGCAAGCCTGCGACAACCGGTACCTGTGTCACCTGTGGTACCAAGATGTTCAAGATCGGCAAGTAGGCGCTCAGGTTCGCCGGTCGGGCGGTGCCCGACGATCCGATTCGTCTCCGTTACGACCCGGTAATGAAACGACAGCAGGCGCAGTCACCGACGATAGGTTGATCCTGCGCCTGCTGTCGATGCTTTCACGCTTTGCGGACCGCGAATCCTCATGGCAACCTATGGCCTTTTCCGTAGTGAGATAGGACGGAGCATCGATGGCAGCGCCCAAGATTGCAATCCAACTGATCGTTTTCGGTGATCGAGTGCGAACCGACGTGGATGCCGTCCTGGCGGAGACGCGTGCGGCGGGCTTCAGTGCGATCGAGGCCGGTAATCTCATCGCAACCAATGGAGAAGGAACGGTCCGAGAGCTTATGAACCGCCATGAGATCTCTGTGTGTGGGGCGCACTTCGGATATGGCGACTTCGCGGACCCAGGTCATCTGGCCACGAACACCGCCTATTGCCAAACACTCGGAATCCGGAACATGATATGCTCTGGAGTTGGGGATCCGACTACCGCTGATGGATATATCGCCAGCGCCCGTCTATTCAACGAAGTCGGGGCCCGATTGCGGCAGAGCGGAATCGCGTTTCATTACCATAATCACGCGTGGGAGTTCACGGATCTCGGTGGTGTATGCGGCATGGACATCCTCGAGCAGGAGACCGATCCAGATCTCGTTCGGTTCAACGTCGACGTGTTCTGGGTGATGGTCGGAGGCCGATCACCGTCGGAGTTCATCCGACGCCATGCCGATCGGGCGACCTATTTCCATTTCAAGGACGGCCGCAGGCTTGCTGATGGCTCGGTTGAGTTCTGTGAGTTGGGGCAAGGCGAGGTCGATCTGATCGAGGCGGCGCATGCCGCGAGGGCGGCAGGTGCGGAATGGATCGTCGCGGAACAGGATCAGACCAGCTTGACACCGCTGCGCTCAGCGACGATCAGCGGCCAGTATCTATCCCAGAACCTGGCGTTCGGATAAGCCATCTGCCCATGCCGATCCTGTCGCATGGGCGAGTCGATTGGTAAAACCCGCTAGTCCGCTTTCGTCTCAACCGCGGCTGTCTCGCTCTTGGCCGGAGCCGATTCGCTCTTGGCGGCGGTGGTCTCCGCGGCCTTGCTCGTACTCGAATCTTTCGGTGCATAGTCGTTCACATGAAACCCGGGGCCTCGAAACACGATGCCCACCGGGAATATCCTGCGCCGCAACTGACCGCCACATCCCTCATGTTCCGTCAGCGGTTGATCCGTGATGCGTTGGGAGACCTCGAACTCCGCTCGACATTTCGTACATTCATAGCCGTACGTCGGCACCGTATCCCTCCAAGTTTATCTAGTACAATGCGAGCCATTATAGCAGACCGATTCGCTCGATCCCAGGGAGGCCGCGCCTGCAGTGTATGTGATTGGTTTGATGTCCGGCACGTCGGCCGACGGTGTCGACGCGGCTCTCATCGATATCAATGGCGCCGATCCGCCGTCGGTCCGGCTGATGGCGAGCGTCCATCATCCCTTTGCGACGGAGCTTCGGTACGAGATCCTCGCTGCCTGCGACCCCGGGAATGCAAGCGTCGACCGTCTCTGCGTGCTCCAGACCGCACTCGCGATAGTATACGCGCGGGCGGTGCAGGATGTTTCGACCCAGGCGGGGCTGGATCTGAGAATGATCGATGCGATAGGATGCCATGGCCAGACCGTCTGGCATCAGCCAACGCCGGTACGGATCGGCGACACGGAGGTCCGGGGCACGCTGCAGCTGGCGTCACCCGCAACGCTCGCGGCGTTAACGGACGTTCCCGTAATCTCAGATTTTCGCACAGCAGATATGGCGGCGGGAGGGGAGGGGGCCCCCCTGGTGCCGTTCGCTGATTACATCCTCTTTTCCTGTGCGACGGAGACTCGAGCGATACAGAACATCGGTGGTATCGCGAACGTAACGTATCTGCCAAAGAACGGGCGAACTGAGGAGATCATCGCATTTGATACTGGCCCTGGCAACATGGTTATCGATGAAACAGTCCGGGTTGTAACGGGCGGTTCGCGGACCTATGACGAGGGCGGCGATATGGCTTTCGCGGGCACCCCGGATCGCGAGCTGGTCGATACCTTGATGGAGCAGACGCCGTTTTTCCGGCGCTCGCCGCCCAAAAGCACTGGGCGCGAGGTCTTCGGCCGGTCCTTCGTTCACGATAGCTTCTTGCCCGCTTGTGCGAAGAGAACGCTGAACGACGTCGATTGTGTCGCTACCGCGACGTGGCTGACCGCGTGCAGCATTGCCGATGCGTACCGTCGATTTCTGCCATTGCTCCCGGATGTGATCATTTTCGGAGGCGGTGGAGCGCGGAACCGGAGGCTCATCGATATGCTCATGGCCGCGCTCCCGGGAGTGCGCATGGCCCGACATCAAGACTACGGTATCCCGGATGAGGCGAAAGAAGCGATGGCCTTCGGTATCCTTGCGCACGCTACCATCATGGGACGACCGTCCAATATCCCGAGCGCCACCGGCGCACGTTATCCGGCCATTCTGGGATCACTGACCCCGTCTCCCTCTCAACCAGTATTCCCTTGGGCGGGACGGAGCTGTACGAACAGGACCACGAATGTCTAATCCCGAAGTCACTCGAGGCGAACGAGTCCAGACGAGCGAGCGTACAGGACGGCGGCTCGCAGGCGCGGCGGGTATTATGATGGGTTCCATCATGCTTAGCCGTATCCTTGGTCTTGCTCGCGACGCGATCATTTCGGGGAAGTTAGGCCAGGGCGACGCATCGGACGTATATATGGCGGCGTTCCTCTTACCCGACACGCTGTTCTTCTTAATCGCAGGAGGAGCGCTCTCCTCGGCCTTCATTCCCGTCTTCACTGAGTTCCTGGCCAAAGGGGAGCCGAATAAGGCCTGGGACCTGTTCAGCAGTATTGCCACGATCATGTTCGTGGCGGTTGGAGCTGCGATTGCCCTGGGTTTCACCTTCGCCGGTCCTCTTGTCGCGCTGCTTGCCTACGGATTCGATGCCCGACTGATCGATCAGATCGTCCCGCTGACGCGTATCCTTCTGCCGGCGCAGTTGTGTTTTTTTCTTGGCGGCTTAATGATGGGCGCGCAGCAAGCGCGCGGTCGCTTTCTCATCGCCGGGATGGGGCCGAATATCTATAACGTCGGGATCATTCTGGGCGGGCTATTGCTGGCCGACTGGTTGGGCGCGGCGGGATTCTGCTGGGGAGCTCTGATCGGGGCGGTGGCGGGCAACTTCGCGCTGCAAGTATGGGGAGTAGCGCGGACGGGTGGCCGCTACCATGTCTCCTTCGATTGGCGCAACCCCGCGACCAAACGGGTCTGGAAGCTAATGTTGCCGGTGATCTTTGGCCTCGCGTTACCGCAGGTGAGCATCATCCTGAACCGGATCTTCGCGACCATGCTCGATACACCCGGTCCTGTCTCGGCGTTGACGCGTGCGAATACTCTGATGCAAGCGCCTCTCGCTCTCTTCGGACAGTCCTTATCGATCGCAGTGTTTCCGACCCTTGCCGCGCAGGCGGCCTTGAAGGAATGGAGGTCGTTTGGGGCGACGATCAGTCTGGGGATGCGTTATGTGATGGTGCTGACGTTGCCGTCGGCAGCGTTGTTGCTGGTACTGGGCAGGCCGATCGTAACGATCCTGTTAGAGCATGGCCGATTCACCCGTAGCGATACAATCCAGACCACCATCGCCCTGTCGTATTATGCGCTGGGTCTCGCGGCCTGGTCTGCTCAGGCGGTTCTCGCGCGAGCGTTCTACGCATTGCAGGATACACGAACGCCTGTGATTATCGGCACGGCGGTTACGCTAGTGTTCATACCCATGAACTTCCTGTTTATGAGGACGTTCAGGATGGGGCATGGCGGCCTGGCGCTGGCCACAACGGTCGCTGCGGCAATGAACGCCTCAGCGATGCTGCTCTTTCTACATCAACGGATCGCGGGCCTATCCGGGATCGGCGGAGGTGATGTGATGGAACTCAGACGGCTCGCGAACGCTGGCATTCGTGCCACGATCGGTGCCGCGGCTGCCGCAGTAGCCGCGTTTCTAGTCGCGTATTCAGCGGGGCATCTGGTATCGACGGCGACCGTCCTACTTGCTCCGAAGGTTGAAGCCGGAGTGCTGCTCCTGTGCGGCGGAGGAGTGGGTAGCCTCGTCTATATCGCGGCCATCCATGTACTTGGACTACGGGAGCTGAGCGAACTCACTCGCTTATTGCGGCGACGCAGATCGCAGCACCCCTCGACAAGCGTGCCCTAGCTCGCGCCCACCTAGCGAGCAAGATACTCCTGTAGGCGACGTCGTTTTGCTGCAGCACGCAGCCGACGCAGCGCTGTCGCCTCGATCTGACGCACCCGCTCGCGTGATATTCCCAGTTCTGCGCCGATATCCTGAAGCGGCTGACCTTCTTCGCCATCGAAGCCGAAGCGGCGGCGCATCACCGCGCATTCACGTTCCGAAAGACCATCGAGGATCGCTGCGATCTCGTCCCGCAGTTCATGATCGATCACTGCGTCTTCGGGTGGGCATGCGCTATCGTCTGCCAGTGTCCCCCAGATGCCTACGTGGTCGTCGCGAGTGCTCATCGCATCGAGTGAGATGGGTTCCTGCATCACCCGCAGATACGCCGCAAGGCGCACAACCGGGATCTGAAGCTCTTCCGCGAGCGCCTCGACGGAGGGTTCATGGCCGAGTTCGCGAATAAGCGTGGCTCGGCACCGTTCGATCCTGCGCAACGCGTCCGATACGTAGGCCGGGATACGGATAGTACGGGCTTTCGTGTCGATCGCTCGACTGATCGACTGTTTGATCCAGTGGGTCGCATAGGTGCTGAAGCGATAACCCCGGTCCGGATCAAATCGCTCGGTTGCCGTCATCAGACCGATCGCACCTTCCTGGACGAGGTCCTCGAGCGGGATATCGACGCAGTAGTACCGACGCGCGATATTGATCACCAGGCGCATATTGGCCTCGACTAGTCGCCGACGTGCGTCAACATCACCGCGGCGTACCTCACGGGCCAGGTCGCATTCCTCTTCGTGGGTCAATAACGGCTCGCGTGTAAGCCATGCTAGACCAGACACCATACCATCGCTACCGGCTTCAGTGCGCACACCGGCCTTCGGCACGGCCTGTCGGTTCACGGTTGGATTGGCCTCGTTCATGGTGTAATCGAGCATGAGCGGTATCTACTCATATTAGAACGATTAACCGACTCGCGGCCGAGATCAGGCCGCATCCCTTCGAGCGTTATGTGAGTGTAGGACGCCGCGAAGCGCCGATTGTTCCCGTGACAATCGTTGGTCGATGGTCTGACGGAAACGAGAGACACCTCAGGCGATCCCCCTGGCCCGACCTACCGGATGCACACTATAGCCGAATAATGCGTACCGTGACAGGCTGGCCCGCTCGAAGGGTGATCGGAATACCGGATGCGAGTTCCTCGCCAGAGATGGTCTTCGAAACAGTATCTATCCTGACAGAGTAACGGGCGTCTCGCGTGAGCGTCCACCATTCGGGCCAGTGATTCAAGCGCAAATAGTCCGTTGACAAACCAAGTATCGCTCGATGCCGGGGCGTATCGCAATGCAGGCGACCAGTCCAATCCGTGGGGCTTGTCAACCGTGCTTCGAGAGCGCCGTCGGTCTGGACAGCGCCAATGCGGATTCCATCTACATAGGGCGAAACCGTAAGGCCCTGAGCGCTATACATGGCGAGCAGAAGGCAAGTCCGCGCGAAGTTCCCGTCTCCATACCATCCTTCCACGATACCGGTCGGCTGCTGAAAGCTAAGGAAAATAGGCGTAACGATCTGGAGCCAGCGTTCGATTACTGGGGACGGATAGCGGCTGAGCAACAACAGTGCACCCTCGATCGAGTCCGCGTAGCTATCGGCTCCGCCGGCCCAATAGAGATACCGCGGTTTATCCAGCGCCTTGATCGCGGACTGCACTTCGCGCAGCAGCTCAGGACGATCCGCGGCATCGGCAAAGGCCGCTAGAGCGCAGAGGGCATAGCCCCAGGTGTCGGGAGGATCGGCTACTCTGACCTGTCCGGTTGAGGCGACCACCTGACCACGCCAGAGTCCATCCTCGTTCCGGCATGCCGCCAGCAGGCGACGGAACATCGCCAGTAGCGCCTCCTGATACCGCGCGGCTTGCTCTGGTTCGCGTCCCTTGGTGGCAATATAGGCTTCGACTAAACCGAGGATGATCTCGTTCCCGTGGTCATTCAGGTTGAAGACATCGTTGATTGGTGTGTGCTTGGTGAAGTCCCATCGGTGGGCTGGGATCCCGTTGTTCTTAGGGATAACCTCGAAACAATAGGCATCCGCGATGGAGCGCATCAGTTTATAGTACGGCTCCTTGCCCGTCATCGCATAGAGCCGTCCGAGTACCTGTAGGAGATCGCCGTTGACTTCGGTATCGTCGGCGGGCAACCGCCCGAAATCCGTTGAGATCGGCAAGCGTTCGATGATACCGCTGATCAGGGTCTCCATACGATCGAACCAGGGACCGCGCCCCATCGCCTCAGTCATCGGCATCAAACCGTCTTTGCAGTATTCCGCAGCTCCGAAGATCATCCTGCGGAGATCAGGCGTTCGGTGAACCCAGTTGTGCGAAGTAAGGGAGAACCAATCGGGAAGCGGACCTTCGCGGTTGGTGAGCGCTGCTTCTGTCTTGAGTAGAGTGAGCATCTCGGATTTGCGAGATTGTGACGTGTAGTAGTCGGTTAGCCAGAGAAATGGGACAAGGTCGGCTCCGTTATCGTTGGGCGCCCAGACCGGCTCTCGAATCTGTCTGGGGGGCATCGAGGTTTGCGGGTCGCGTGCAGCCCACCAGCCTTCGAGTACACCAGATGCGCCATTCATCGCACGCCCATACACCTCAGCGCGTCGATCGGCTTCACGGATGACGCCCTTCTCGATCGTCCATGGCTGTTGGCCCCCAGCGAACGCGCGTAGTTCTGGCCAGTAGTCAGAGCCGACGAAGACATGCCCTCCGGAATGGACGGTGAGACGGACTCGATCCGATGCGTCTAGTGCGGCATAGATCTTCCGGATTTCCTCGAACGCCGGTTGGGCGATCTCCAGGGGAAATCCTCCGGGAGCGCGCTCCTGTCTTCCGATCTCGCATACCAGCGATCGTGGTGCGATACAGCCGAAGATATCGGAGAAGTCGAAGTTCTCGCCAAGTCCAGGGAAGTCATAGCATTCGCAGTGGCCATTGCGCATATTCGCGACTGTGGTAAGCCAGCCGGAGGAATCGACGACCTTGAGCCTCGTGTCCAGAGCCGCGACATACATGGTTGTCTCGCCGCCAAGGGATAGACCGCAAACGGCGATTCGGTTCGGATCGACATCAGGGCGGCTAACCGCGTAATCGATCGCTCGGATGCAATCCCAGGTCCTCTCACCCATCAAGGTCCAGTTCGGGTGTTGAAGATCGTGGGAGCCTACATCCGGGGCTATCACGACATAGCCCATTTCCACAAGAGCCTTGCCATACCAGTACAGGCTTTGCCCTCGGACGATCTGCTCGCCTGTACCTCCGTGTCCATGGATGGCCAGGACGACTGGCCGCCGGCTGGTATCGCCTTTGGGCGCTGCAACCCAGAGATGCGCACGACGATCGGGAAGTGATTGGAGCGTCAGCTCTTCCAGGGTGTAGGATGTACGCGGCGAATCGATGCGCCGAACGACCTCAACCTTCAAGGGGATACGGTCGGGCTTGCCACCCCCCATCATCAACCGATACAGTTCGGTACGGCACCGTGCCTGCCATCGTCGTGTGGCCGCGGCGCTCCCGTTCTCGTATCGGAGCCTGCGCTCGGGATTCATCGTGCTATCCGTGTTATTCCCGGCCAGAGCGGATACCGGGATCATCATCGTTGTCCAGGCAGCTGCAAGGACCTTTATCATGAATCACTCCCATTAGGCATGGTATTACATGATGCCGCACACTACGCTAGGCATCTGCCCAGGCGTAACGACCGATCAGCGGAACGAAGCGCACCGGGCTATGACATGTGGTCTGCAGGGTGCCATCCGCCAGTTTTTGGACCTTATGCAATCTCTGCTCGTCATCGGCGCCAACAGGCATCACCAACCGTCCTCCCGGGCGCAGCTGCTCGAGCAATAAAGGCGGGATCGATTGGTATGCGGCGGAGATAATGATGCCGTCATAGGGAGCATGGGGCGCATAACCGATCGTACCATCCGCAGTTACGACTTCTATGTTGCCGTATCCTTCACATTGCAGTCTGTGACGGGCGCAATCAGCGAGGTGAGGGATCCGCTCTACAGAGATGATGCGGTTGGCGAGGCGGGATACTACGGCCGCCAGGTAACCAGAACCAGTCCCGATATCCAATATGAGATCATCGGGCGTCGGTTCGAGAAGCTCCGTCATCAGCGCGACAATATAGGGTTGCGATATCGTCTGACCGTTGCCGATCGGGAGGGGGCGATCCTCATATGCGGCGGTGGACTGGCCCGGAGGAACAAAGCGATGACGGGGGATCTCGCGCATCACGCGGAGAACATCGCGATTGGCAATACCGCGGGCTGCGATCTGATCGGCGACCATTGCTTCGCGCATGTGACGAAACGATCGCTGATGGTCGATGTCCCAGTCTTCCATTGGGGATCTCGGCGCCAGCCGCTATCGCCCTAACTGGCGCACCGCAGGAAAGGTGATCACATCGCTGATATCCGAGGCTCCCGTCAAGACCATCGCTAACCGATCGATCCCGACGCCAAGCCCGCCGGTGGGCGGCATGCCATATTCGAGCGCTGTGAGAAAGTCCTCGTCCATCGGATGCGCCTCTGCATCGCCGCGATCGCGCAGTGACACCTGATCTTCGAAACGGGCCCGCTGATCGATCGGATCGTTGATCTCCGAGAACGCGTTGCCGAGTTCCTGGGTGGCCATGTAGACCTCGAAGCGACGCGTCAGCTCAGGATTCCCGGGCTTCTTCTTGGCAAGCGGCGAAGTCTCAACCGGAAAATCCGTAATGAACGTCGGCTCGATGAGCTTCGGCTGGACGATGCGCTCATGGAGCTTCTCAATCATGCCGCCGACAGAGGTTTCGGCCTCCGGATCGATATCGAATCGCCGGCAGGTGTCGCGGGCCCTATCGAGGTCGCGCAGATCATCGGGACCGATTGATCCGTACTCAAGTAGGCCGTCCAGCATGGGCAGTCGTCGCCACGGGCGTTTGGCCACATCGATCTCTATACGATCATCGCGGATGTTGGCCCAAAAGCTCGTCGATCCGGTCACAGCCTTACACGCGACCACATACATCGCTTCGACGAGGTCCATGATGTCCTCGAGGTTGGAAAAGGCTTCATACAGCTCCAGCAGCGTAAACTCCGGGTTATGCCGTCGATCGGCGCCCTCGTTGCGAAAGACGCGGCCGAGCTCGTACACCTTCGGAAAGCCACCCACGATCAGGCGCTTGAGCGGCAGTTCAAGGGAGATCCGGAGCTTCAGGTCCGCATCCAGAGCATGATGGTGGGTTGTGAACGGTCTGGCCGCCGCGCCACCGGCGATCGCCTGGAGTACCGGTGTCTCAACTTCGGTGTAACCCCGGTTGTCGAGGAACTCCCGTATGGCGCGCACCATGGCCGCTCGGCGGATCAGGTAATCACGAGCCTCTGGGTGCACTGCGAAATCGACATATCGCAAGCGCTGACGGAGATCGGGATCCGTTAGGGTCCGAGTTCGTTTACCTTCGTATTCCTTGCCGAGCGGCAGAGGGCGAAGCGCCTTGGCGAGGAGAACGCACTCCTTCGCTCGAATGCTTGTTTCGCCCGAGTCGGTCCGAATAACCGGCCCGGTAACGCCGATGATGTCGCTCAGATCGAACGTCCGCACGGCTGCGTAGACTTCGTCGCCAACCTCGTCCTTGCGGAGATACACTTGAATAGATCCGGTCTCGTCTGAAACGTCGAGAAAGCCGGCTCTGCCCATCATCCGTATAGCGGTTATGCGCCCGCCGACCGATACGACCGTATCCATATGGTGGTCAGGGCGATCAACGATGGTCGCCGTCCTATGGGTGCGTGGATACCGTTCCCATACGAACGGATCGGCGCCTGCAGCCTTCAGGTCCTCGAGTTTTTTCCGTCGGATACGGTGTTGGTCGGGTATGGTACTCATCGAGAAATATGAGTGATCTTGTAACGGAGCTTACCAGCGGGTACGGTTACCGTTACTCGATCGCCTACCGTACGGCCGATGATCGCTTGACCAAGCGGTGATTCATCGGAGACGAGATCGGAATCGGGGTCGGCCTCAATGGAGCCGACGATCGTCACCTTCCAGATGTCGCCTGTGCCGGCTTCCTTCAGAGTGACGACTGAGCCGGTAGCGACACGATCGGTCGGCACCATCTCCGGCGTGAGTATCTCGGCTCTCTGAAGCGTACGACGTAGTTCCCGAATCCGCGTCTCTAGCATGGCCTGTTCTGTCTTGGCCTCTTCGTACTCGGCGTTCTCCGCGAACTCACCGGCGTTCTGCGCTTCCCTCATGCGATCGGCGACTTCCCGCCGATCTGTGGTTCGAAGGCGTTCGAGTTCCTTCTCTAATCGGGCATATCCCTCCGGCGTCAGGAGGATTGTGTCGTCTTCTAACATGGGTCACCTGTCGTGTACACGTGCTCGTATTGGGAGACTCATTCCATCGTTGGTCTTTGGATTCGCAGCCACGCGCAAGGCGCGCTATTGTATCACATGGAAGCTGAGAAGAAGGATCCCCTGGTGTGTGTTACCGCGCTCGGGCGCGTATTGCCGACACAATACTCTCGAGGATAAAACGGCCATCGGTTGAGCCAAGCAGCGCTTCAGCGGCTCGTTCCGGGTGCGGCATCATCCCTAGAACGTTACCTTCACGGTTCATGACGCCTGCAATATTGCGCATACTGCCATTAGGATTGGCGTGTTCCGTTGGGTCGCCGTCCGCTGTACAGTATCGGAATGCGATCTGTCCCTCGTTCTCGAGGGCTGTGAGCGTCTCGCTATCCGCGACATAGCGCCCTTCACCATGGGCGATAGGGATCTGTAACGGCCGGTCCTTTGGCGCTGCGCTGGTCCATACCGTATCATGTCGCTCGGTTCGCAGCCATGCCTGTGTGCACCGGAACTTTAGCCCGGTATTGCGGATCAACGCTCCTGGCAGCAAGCCTGCCTCGCACAGTATCTGGAAGCCATTGCAGATGCCGAGGACATAACCACCACGGTGGGCATGGGCGATGATGGATTTCATCACGGGCGAGAGCCGAGCAACCGCTCCGGTACGAAGATAATCACCATACGAGAACCCTCCGGGAAGGATGACGAGATCGCTCTCGTTGATCGATTCCTCCTGGTGCCAGAGGTACTGGACTGATACGCCGAAAACATCCTTAAAGACATGATACGCATCCTGGTCACAGTTGGAACCGGGGAACCGTACGACGCCGACCTTCACTCGTCAACCTCGAACCTGTAATCCTCGATCGTGGGGTTGGCGAGAAGGCGCTCGCACATCTCCTTTACATCACGCTCTACTGCACCGCGATCCCCTTCCACGGTCATGGAGAGGTACTTGCCGATCCGGACATCGTGAACTCGGGAGTATCCGAGTGTGCCCAACGCATGTTCCACCACGCGTCCCTGTGCGTCCAGAAGGGTCGGCTTGAGGGTGATGTAGACCTTAACATGAGGCATGGCTGCACTCCTGCGCATCCGGGATTCGCGCGAGAACCGAACGGGCTTATCGATGATGCAACAACCACCATGATAGCACAGCGATGGCTGCTACGAACCCGATACAAACGAACCGTCCCATTGGTGAGGCTGGTGATTGCGAACCGGATCGGCTTGGCTCGAAACGAAGCATCGGGCGCCTCATGATGGTTGCCTGGCTGCAACGTCGCCGGGATGCGGGTCCGCCAAGCCGTCGGATCAGTTGACCCACGGTCCTGGCCGCTGGAGGCAGCCACTGTGGATTCAGGAGAACGAGGCAAACGATCGCGAGAACCATCCAATGGATTGGCGACAGGAGCGAACCAAGGAGGAGTAAAGCGTTCATTAGTCCTCCTCCGAAGGATCCGCACGCTTGCGTGGTGGCCCAACAGAACCCAACCGGTGAACGATCTCACTGTAGGACAGCCCTGTTACCTCCACGAGCTTGTTTCTGCTGCGATGCCCGCTTTTGAGTCGGAGCGATGTCGGAGGTACATGAAGCGCCTTCGCAAGTAGTCGTATAGCCGCGTGATTCGCCGCTCCGTCCGACGGCGCGGAGCGGACGCGAATATAAATCTCGCCGGTATCTGTGATGGTCACCTCCTCCGTCCGAGCAAGCGGAGTAACGCGTATCGATACCAGGGCTGACTCCATCTCAGACTCCGAGATACAGAGCGAGATAGACGAATACGAGAGCGTTGTTGATACCGTGCGCCAGGATCGCCGGCCACAGAGATCCGGTAAGGCCGACAAGGGTCGAGAAGACCAGACCAAGAGTGAAGATGCTTAAGAACCCCATGGGGAGCTGGGGATGAAGGATCGCGAAGATCGCGGAGGTAATCACCGCCGAGCTGAGGAAGCCATATCTTGACTGCAGGCCTCGGAGCAAGATGCCCCGAAACACGATCTCCTCGATCATGGGCGCCAGGATAACGGCGGCTCCAAAGAGCAACATGCGGGTGGAAAGACGCGTCGCCTCTGCGAACTCGAGCACCGCCGGGTTCATACCACCTTCGTCGGCTCTAAAGAGTAACGAGGAGATCAGCAGCGATAAGGCGAGGGCCGGTAACGCCATGCTGTGGCCAACGAGCGCGTAGCCGATATCATGTATTGGCTTGATCCTGACAAGGCGAACCAGCGCATAGCCAGATCGCGGCTCGGATTTGGTGGATGAGACGACCGCCATCGCCGGGAGGATGGCTAGGATGTTCATCGAGACACTAGCGCCAACGATGAGCAGTCGTCGAACCTCACCGTGGTACGATCCGCCAATCCACGCGGCAATGTTCGGGCCGATCAGTCGGAGGGTCAGAAGACTGGCAAAGAACATCGCACCGGCGAACAGCAACCGGTTACCGGTCAACTCATCCGGGCTCTCAGCGTTCACCCGGTTCCTCAATCGCTGCCACCCACTGCGAATCAGATAGACCCCACAGGCGAGCCAGGCGACCACGCCGAGCAGTCCGACAGCGATCGCAGTCAAGACCACTGCCGTGAGGCGATCCGTTGACGCAAGGGCGAGAGCCCGGAATCGGCGGGCTCGTACGTCGTTGCCGTTGTTTTCGTACAGCGCTGTGAGAGCTACTAACTCGTACCACCCGAGGCCCATACGACGGATCCGGCTGCTAACCTCAGCGACCCGTTCGCGATCGTTCCGTGCTCCGCGAAGCGCTCGGTTCCAATCGCTAAGCTCACGATCAGTCGCGGCGGCGCCTTTGTGATCACGAGCCTGATGCAGGCTATTAAGATATCGCGGCCAATCACGACCCCCAAGGGCATAGTCGGCGAGCACGAGCATCCGAATCGACCTGCGGGTGGGCGCCAGGGCGGCGAGCTCCGAGAGCGCATTGTTTGCCGCGTTGCGGGTGTCGTCATAGGCACGCCATCCGGGTCCGAGATGCAGTCTGTACCTCAGCCAAAATGCTTGACGTACATGTCCGGTACCTTCGATGAGCAGGCGACTGGTCCGAGAAGACTCCATTGTTTCGGCGGATAACGTCCGACGTACGCCGATCACCGCTGTTGCCGTGCAGACCAAAGCCAAGACCACGCTCAACACGAGCCGCGTATTTGGAAGGGTATTCAATCGTCTATGGATGCCCGGATAGGAGAACTCACACGGCTGCCGACTGGATCACGGTTGCGCTAGGCCGACCGTCGATGAACTGCTCTAGTTTAGAGACGAGCGAAGACGCCAGCGATCACCTGAAGTAGGAGGATCGCCAACATGGGACTGAGGTCGAGACCTCCCATGCCCTGAGCCGGAAGAAGCCGCCGGATGGGGGCGAGGATTGGCTCGGTGATACGACGCAGCATCCGAACCCAGGGTTGGTACGGGCTGGCGCCCCGGATGCCGGCCATCCATGCCCAGGAGACAACGACATCAATGAAGATCAACGTCGCTAGCGCCTGAGTAGCCTGAGCTAGCAGGATGCCGATCGAGAGGCTCATTGCGGGCGCTCAACGTCTCCGTGCGTCATGTGCCTGACTCCACCAGTCGCCGTACTCGGTCCCGGTTGACTCTAGCCGCAGCTCGGCCGGGGTTCGTGGGATCGTCCGCTGCTCGGTTCCAGAGGTCCAGGGACTTACGGAGTTGTCCGACTCGCTCGTATGCATGAGCAAGAGTATGGATCACGATCTTCGGGCAATCGGGCTGCTCTATGGCCTTTTCCAGCATCTCGAGCCCGCGCTTCGGATCCTTGCGTCTCGTGAGCAGGTAGAAACCCTTTTCATTATAGAGTGCATAGGTGTTGGGATTGGCGGCGATACCTTCATCGTAGAGCGCCTCAGCCTCGCTATCGCGATCCATGGACCAGAGAAGCCAGCCAGCGTCGATGTAGGCATCCACCTGTTGCGGGTGCGCGGCAATCACCATTCTATTGACGTTCACGAGATGGGCGTATTCACCCCGATGCCAGTGCATATCCGATATACGGTTGAGTTGGTGGACGACCTCACCGGCAACGGCATCGGAGACCGCCTGGGATTCCGCGCGTGTGGGCGAGCTCCATCCAAGGACGGCGACCATCATGCAGATCAGGAATCTCATTTCGCGGTCTCGCGTTGCCGCTCGATCAGGAGCTGCCGCGTCACTTTCGGATTCGCCTTGCCGCCCGTCGCTTTCATAATCTGTCCCATCAGATAGGTTAACTTTCGTTCGTCTCCTTCCGTATAGGCCTGCCAAACATCCGGATGCGCTGCGACCGCTGCATCGATGACGGATCGGATCTCGTCTGCTTCGGTTAGTTGGCTTCCTTGAGCTTGGAGCAGATCCTGTGGAGATGCACCGGTCTCGAACATTTCCTCAAAAAACGCCTTCGCCATCTTACTGCTAATCGTACCGTGTTGCACCAGATCGAGCAGAGCCGCGAGGTGTTTTGCCGGGACGCGTGGCTGGGACCAGGCCAGCCCTGCGGCGTTCATCAGGCGAGCGTAGTCGCCCATCATCCAGGCGGCGACTTCCTGTGAGGCTGCGCCGAGGTTATGAACCTCGGTGAAATAGCGCACGCAATCTGGAGACGCCGTCAACCATTCCGCGGCTTGCGGGCGGAGACCGTGTGATTGTGTTAGGCGATGGTACGCATCGGATGGCGTCTCCGGCATGGATTGCCTGATCCTGTGCAACCATGCTGCATCCAGAGCTATAGGGCGAATATCCGGATCCGGAAAATAGCGGTATTCCTGTTCGATCTCCTTGGTGCGCTGGGGAACGGTAACCTCACGGTCGGCGTCCCATCCAAGAGTCTCCTGGATCACTGTATGACCGGCGTCAAGCCGCGCAGCATGACGTCGAACTTCGTACTCAATGCCTTTGTGGACCGCCCGAA
>JABWBA010000095.1 GCA_013360745.1 Chthonomonadales bacterium
CCGGGAGCATGCTGAGATGCGCAAAGGATGGCGCCCGCACATGAACGCGCTCCGGCTTCGGCGTTCCATCGCTGACAATATAGAAGCTCAGCTCGCCCCGGGGCGATTCGGTCCGGGAGAACGCGGATCCCTTCGGCGGCTTGAAGACCTTGGGGAGTTTGGTCAGGACCGGACCTTCGGGCATCTCGGCGAAGCACTGCTCCAGTATTCGCATGCTCTGCCGCATCTCGTCCATCCGAACTCGATAGCGCGCCATGCAGTCGCCCGCTTGATAGACCGGTATATCGAACTCCAACCGATCATAGACATCGTACGGATCGGTGCGGCGGACATCGAACTCGAGCCCCGATGCGCGCGCCACGGGCCCCGAGGCTCCGTACGCAATGGCCATGTCGCGGCTGATGACTCCAACGCCCTCGGTACGGATCCGGAAAATCGGGTTCTCGGTGATCAGGCGATCGTAATCGTCGAGCTCCGGTCGAAACGTTCGGATGAACTCACGCACACCGTCTCCGAAGCCCTCCGGCAAATCGAACGGCACGCCGCCAGCCCGAATCCAGTTGTAGGTAAGCCGGGCGCCGGTCATCGCTTCCAGGAGATCGATGATCCGTTCCCTCTCGCGGAAGGCGTATAGGAACAATGTCGTGGCGCCGACGTCGCTTGCGAATGTGCCCACGAAGACGAGATGGCTGGCGATCCGATTCAGCTCGCAGAGGATCACCCGGATGTACTGGGCTCGCAACGGCACGTCGATCTTGCCCACTCGCTCGATCGCCTGGGATATGGCAAGGTTGCAGTTCAACGAGGCGAGGTAGTCTAATCGATCGGTGAATGGGATCATCTGACGATAGGGCCGCGCCTCGAGGATCTTCTCAAGGCCCCGGTGCAAATAACCGATCACCGGTTCGCAGGATCGGACGTTCTCCCCGTCCAGCTCGACCAGGAGTCGCAGAACGCCGTGGGTCGAGGGATGCTGCGGGCCGAGGTTGATCTTCATACCCCTGTCGGGACCATTGCCTGAGGCATCTACCATCTCAACCGACGGCGTCGTGGACAGGATATCGGCAGCAGCCATCACGGGTCAGTTCGTCCTCTGAGGGCCGTGAAGGGGATCATCGGTGAATACCGGCGCATAGTCCTTACGGAACGGATGTCCGTCCCAATCCTCCGGCAGCAGGATCCTCATGGCCGCTGGATCATGAGAACGTGGGTGACCGTCAAAGTAGACCCCGAACATATCGTAGCATTCCCGTTCGTACCAATCGAAACCGGGCCAGATATCCGAAACGCTCGGTAGGCGCGGGTTCGACGAGGGCGTCTCCACGACAACGCGGGCGGTGAAGCGTCGGATCGGATTCCATACGCGATACCAGACACGGATCCTATCGCCGGTGTCGGCGCCGCACAGGTCCGCAGGGTAGGTCATGCCGAGTTCGGGACGATCCCGGAGCGCCAGACACGCGATTCGCAGGCCGGACGGCGTCACCGCAAGGTCAAGACCGTGGTCATCCACGTCCAGGGAAACCAGATGCTCCCCAACAGTGGCTCGGAAGTTCTCCAGCGCCTCCACGGACCAGCGGGCCGTCGCTGCCGAGTCTGGATCTAGACTAGCCGGTTCGATCGGAACGGTCACCCGGTACTAGCCCTCCACCACCAGCGGCTCGCGGGGCGGTATCGGTTCGCCGCGCCGAGTGAGCGCCCGCTCATTCCGGATCTTGGCCTGAAGCATGAGTATGCCGTTGATCAAGTTCTCGGGCCGGGGCGGACACCCGTAGATGTAGACATCCACGGGAACGATCTGATCGACGCCTTTGACGATCGTGACGCTGTCGCGATAGGGGCCGCCAGCGGACGCACACCCACCCATCGCAATCACGTATTTCGGCTCGGGCATCTGATCATACAGGCGGCGGATGAACGGCGACATCTTAACGGAGACCCAACCCGCGACGATCATCAAATCTGCCTGTCGTGGAGTCGCCCGGAACATCGTCCCAAACCGGTCGAGATCGTAGCGGGACGCCGCCGTGGCCATCATCTCGATGGCACAACAGGAAAGGCCGAACGTGAGGGACCAGAGCGAGTTGCGGCGCGCCCATTGCGCGATTCGGTCCAGAGGCGCCATCACCACAGCGCCGCCCGGTATCGGGATCCGCCAGGTATCGACTTCAGACTGCGTCAACGGCTCCGCCATTATTCCCACTCCAGGGCACGCCGCCGCCACGCATACGCCCATCCGAACGCCAGAAGTCCAACGAAGACCGCCATCTCAGCCACGGCAAACCAACCGAGCTTACGGTAGGCTAGCGCCCAGGGGAATAGAAATGCGACTTCCACCTCGAATACGACAAACAGCAACGCGAAGAGGTAATACTGCATGTTGAACTGCTGCCAGGCGTCGCCGAAGGGCAGCGGACCGCATTCGTAGGTCTCGAGCTTCGACGGATTCGGGGCCGAGGGCCGTAATAAGCGGCTGATGAAAAGGGTGATCGCTATGAACAGACCCCCCATCAACGTGAACATGGCAACCGTCAGGTAAAAGTGCACCCCGTTTACACTCCATATTGCGAGCGCAATCGTAATCTGTACATAGGTGAACGATTATACCTGAGGACTCGCCCCTCGCTCACCCCGCTGATGGCGCGCACGCTCGTGCGGCTGGCCGATTGGGCCAGCCCCGATCATCGCATCATCGACCGGTGGTCGCCGACCCATCTCGCCAACGGTGAAACGGTCCGTCGGTATTCGCGTACGTGATAGAGTATTGGCGACGTCGGAACGAACGGTGGCGCCACCAATACGGCATAAACGGGTCTATTATGTGTAGATCGAGAGGTAAGCGCGTCAGGATGAACAGAGTTAGAAGCATACTCCGCCACGGGATCACAGTGGCGGCGACGTTCGTCAGCGGCACAATCCTGTGCGGCGCTGATGTGTCTGCGAGAGAAGTCATCGCCCAGACTCCAAAGGAGCTCACCCTCGAGCAAGCGATCGATCTCGCACTGGACAGCCAACCCCTCATCGCCATTGCACGGAGCCAGCTTTCGAGCTCGAAGGCCCGACTAACCGAAACGGCATCGACCTACTATCCGCAGCTGACGCCCACGCTGGAGTATCTGTATCAACGGAGCTCCTATCGGACGGGCGGACTGACATCGGTATCGGAGACGGACAGGACGGAGACCGCCATCGGTCTCAGGCAGAAGGTGTTCGACATGGGCCTCCGCGAGGCTTCCGTCGATGCCGCACGCAGCGGTGTCAAGGCATCCGAAGCGAGCCTGTCGAACTCACGTCAGAGCGTGATCCTCAACGTCACCGTCGCGTTCTACGAGGTCTTGCGCAGTCGTGAGCTGCTCCGCGTTCAGCAGACCTCGGTGGAGCGAGCGCGTACGACCCTGGACGCGACGAAGGCATACGCCGAAGCGGGCACCGTGCGTCGGATCGATACGCTGCAGGCCGAATCGGACTACCGCAATGCCATGGTCCAACTCGGGGTAGCGCAGAATAACGTCCGCCTCGCTGAGGTCGGCCTTCGGAACGCGATGGGCGTATCCACATCCGATCGGGTGACCGCCGCGGATGTCACGCCTGCCCGGCCTTCGAGCACACCGGATGATCATCCGGCTTCCGAATATATTCGGCGCGCGATGGAGGCCCGTCCTGACTTGAAGCGGGACCTGGCGCTCCTGGATGCCGACCGCGCATCGGCGCGGCGCGCCAGGATCAGCGCGGGACCCGTAATCGAGGCCGACATCACAGGAGGCTATCGCTTCGATCCAGACCCGGGAGACAATCGCTCCTTCATCGCGTCCCTGAGCTTCCCTCTGTTCGATGGAGGCGCGGCGCAAGCACGGGTTCGCGCCGCTCGGGAATCGGTCAAACAATCGGAACAGCAGCTGGAGATCGCGCGCCAGGATATTCACCTCGCGGTAGAAGAGGCGTACCTCATCCGCGAGGAGGCGCGCCTACGCATCGCCGCGGCGCAGTCCGCATCGGAGGCTGCAAAGGCGAACTACGAGGCCGCATCGGCAGGATATCAGGAAGGCGCTCAGACAGTGCTCGACGTCATCACCGCGCGGACCCAACTCGTGACTGCCGAGACAAACCTCGTCCAGTCCGTATATGATTACCATACCGCCGATGCCCGCCTCCAGAGGGCTATCGGTGCGAATGACCGCGCCAACGGGAGGAAGTAAGCGTGAAACGGGTAGTAATCGGGATTGTTGCCGTCGCTGCGATCCTTGTGGTTGGCGGCATCCTTCGATCCCGCTTAACGGCGGCGAAATCGACCGATAAGGTCCAGTACCGACTGGCGAAGATCGAGATCGGGACCGTGAAGAAGACCGTCTCCGCTACTGGAGTCCTCAAGCCATGGCGTACGGTGGATATCAAATCGAAGGCTGGCGGGCGCGTCGATGCGCTCCTCGTCGACATCGGCAGCCGCGTCACCAAAGGGCAGGTACTCGCCAAGATCGATCCCACCGATACCCAGCTGAACGTTGGGACGGCTCGCGCCGATGTCGATGCCGCGTCGGCCCGAGTCGAACAAAATCGGGAGTCGTACGAACTCCAACGACAGATCAGCGCCCTGGCCGTCAAGACCGCTGAAGCGCAGTTGACTACGGCCCGCGCGGCTCGCGAAGCCGCCAAATCCCGATTATCGGTCGCTCGCAACTCGGCGGACACCCAGCCGGCGCTCAGCCGATCATCGATCCAGCAGGCAGAAGCGAACCTCGAATCGGCCAGAAAGCAACGGACCCAGCTAACCTCAACCCAGGCGCAGGAGAAAGCTGCAGCGATAGCGGCCCTGGATCAGGCAGAGGCCAACCGCAAGAAGGCCGAGGCGGATCTCACGCGCTATGTTTCGCTCCTTGATCGGGGCTTCGTAGCGAAACAGACCGTTGACACAGCCGAGGCCGCCCTGGCCGTAGCCAAAGCTCAGGTTGCGTCGGCTTCCGAGAAGAAGCGGACTCTGGACGCTCAGCAGAAGGCGGAGCGGGATGCGAGCGACGCCCGGGTCAGTCAGGCGGAGGCCCAGCTTGCCTCGGCCCAGGCTTCGACGGTGGAAGTGCAGAATAAGAAACTGAACCTCGCCGAATCGGAGGCCGCGTTCCGGCAGGCAGAGGCCAACATGGCTCAAGCCGAGACCGCCCTCGCCCAGGCCCGAGCGAATCTGGCCAACATCGGCATCCGCAAGCTCGATGTCACGAGCGCAACGGCGACGAGGAGGCGATCGCAGGCGACATTAACCAATGCTCTGACCACTCTGGATCAGACGATCGTACGCGCCCCTGCCGACGGTGTGATCTTGACCAAGTATGTGGAAGAAGGAACGATCATCTCCTCGGCTCTCTCATTCGCGGCGACCGGCAACAACATCCTGCAACTGGGCGACGTTACGCGGATGTACGTCGATGTCACCGTCGATGAGACCGATATCGCCAACGTGGACGAAGGCCAGGATGTCGAGGTCACCATCGACGCCTACCCTTCCCTCCCCTTCACCGGTATCGTAGCCAGAGTCGATCCGCAGGCGACGGTCGAGCAGAATGTGACCTCGGTCCACGTTCGTGTCGAAGTCGACAACAGCGAGGTATCGTTCCGACTGTTGAAGCCGGGCATGAATGCGACCTGTGAGTTTGTCAGCGATAAGCGCAGCGATACCGTCATGGCGCCGAACGAAGCCATTCGGACGGATGATAAGGGGACCTTCGTCGAGCTCGCAAAGACCGAAGGCAAACCGGCGCCGCCCGACCCCAAGACGGGTGAGCCGGCGGACCCGACGATGCGCGTCGATGTTCCGATCGAACGCCGGGACATCGAGGTTGGCCTTGAAGGCAACGACACCACGGAGATTGTGAACGGTCTTCAGCCGGGCCAGAGCGTCGTAACGCAGAAGATCGAGCCGGAAGTCACACAATCGGGCAGCCCGTTCGGCGGTGGAGGAGGCCCCGGTGGCGGTATGCGCGGCGCCGGACGCATCAGGTAGCGTTTCGTGATCAGCTTCACCATGGCCTTACGAGGCCTCACAAGCAATAAGCTCCGCTCGTTTCTGACGATGCTGGGCGTCATCATCGGCGTCGGCGCTGTCATTATCGCCATCGCGATCGGACAGGGATCGCGCGAGGCGGTGGCGGAGAGCATTCAACGTCTCGGCACCAATGTCATGACCGTGTTCCCGGGCCAACAACGCCGTGGTGGCGTCAGTTTCGGGTTCGGCAGTCAGGAGACGATGACTCTCGAGGACTCCGAGGCGATATTGCGCGAATGCCCATCCGTCGCTGCCGTCTCTCCTGCGGTGAACAGCCAGGCGCAGGTGAAATACCAGAGCCGCAACAGCACCGTGACGATCACCGGCAACGGGCCGGATTATCCCACCATGAGTAACCATCCGCTGGTTGAAGGGAGCTACTTCAAGAAGGCCGATGTGGATCAGCGCAAGCGCGTGGCCGTCCTCGGCGCTACAACGGCTCGAGACCTTTTCGATCGCCAGTCGCCCATCGGCAAGTCCATCAAGATCAAGGGAACCTCCTTCCAGGTGATCGGCCTGCTCAAGGAAAAGGGCGGTATGGGCTTCCGCAATCCGGACGACGCCGTCTACGTTCCAGTGACGACAGCGATGCGCAGACTCTTTGGTCTGGAGTATATCCGCGCGATTACGGTACAGGCCCGCAGCCAGAGCCTCATGGCCCGCGCACAGGAAGAGATCGACACTCTGCTGCGGAAGCGGCACAAGATACCGATGGGAGGAAGCCCCGACTTCATCATCTTCAGCCAGGCCGACCTCGCCGAAACGCAGAACGAGCAGCAAGACACCTTCTCGGCGCTGATCACCTATCTCGCCGTCGTCTCGCTTCTCGTGGGCGGCATCGGTATCATGAATATCATGCTCGTCTCCGTCACGGAGCGAACACGAGAGATCGGCATCCGGAAAGCCATCGGCGCTAAACGCCGCAACATACTGACCCAGTTTCTCCTCGAGGCGATGGCCCTATCGGTCGTAGGCGGCCTGCTCGGCGTCGCGTTCGGCGTGTTCGGCTCCAACATCGTCGCCGAAGCCAATGATTGGAAGGTCATCGTCAGCACCCCGGCCATCGCGCTGGCCTTCGGTTTTTCTGCCCTTGTCGGCGTCTTCTTCGGCTTCTATCCCGCCCTCAAGGCATCGAATCTCAATCCCATCGAGGCTCTCCGCTACGAATAAAGGAGCGATACCATGCAACGGATCATCGGCGCCCTGAGCGCCTTCGCGCTGCTCTGCGGCGCCCATACAGCCTATGCACAAAATCCGTTCAACCTCACACCCCAGCAGCAGGCGCAGATTCAGGCTAAACGTAAGGCGTGGGAGAAGTGGCGTGAGAATAACAAGCACGTCAGCGCCCTGACGCAGACCCTTATGGGTTTCGCCATCCTCGAGGGCAATCCTAAGACGGCGCTCACCAAAGACCAGGCGCGTAAGATCGTCCCCATACTCAAGGAATGGAGACGGCGAAAGGTGATGACCAATGAGCAGGCCCTCAAGGTGAATCGCCAACTCACTGCCGCCCTGACCGACGCGCAACTCAAGAAAATCGCTACGGCTCCCCGTACTGGCCGCGGCGGCGGTATGGGCGGCGGACGGATGGGCGGCGGCAACGGACAGGGCGGCCAGCGACCGCGCTTCGACCCCAGCAAGATGCCAGACCCCAAAGACTATAACCCGCTGAACCCGGAAACGCTCCCCTTTGAGGGTATGCGAACTCAGGCGATCCAGCGAACCGATAAAATGATCAAGGACCTGACCGCTCGCGCCAAATAGGCGTTCTATCGTGGCGCCGTTAGCCAACCATGGAGATGGGATAACCGATGAGTGCAACGCTGATTGAGGTGTCGGACCTTGCGAAGACCTACCGCATGGGCAAGATGGAAGTCCGCGCTCTTCGCCATGTCTCCCTGAAAATCGACCGCGGTGAGTTTGTCGCGATCATGGGTCCGTCGGGATCGGGTAAGTCCACCTTCATGAACTTGATCGGCTGCCTCGACAAACCGACCCACGGATCCTATCGTCTGGATGGAATGGAGGTCGCGCGCCTTTCGGATAACCAGCTGGCGGAGATCCGCAATACGAAGATCGGCTTCGTCTTCCAGACCTTCAACCTCCTGCCCCGAACGTCGGCGCTGCATAATGTCGAACTGCCGCTGCTCTACAACGGCGCCCGCGGACGCGAGAAGTTGGCGATCAAAGCCCTCGAAGCGGTTGGTCTGAGCGAGCGGGCGCACCATCGGCCGAACGAGCTCTCGGGCGGGCAGCAGCAGCGGGTGGCCATCGCTCGGGCGCTCGTCAACGATCCCCCGATTATCTTCGGTGATGAGCCTACCGGAAATCTCGACACCCGAACGGGCGAGGAGATTATGGCGATCTTTCAGCGATTGAACAACGAGGGCAAGACCGTTGTTATCGTCACCCACGAGAACGATATCGCCGAGCACGCCAAACGGATCATCCGATTCCGCGATGGTGTGGTCGTCTCGGATGAACCGGTTATCCAGCGCCTGTTCGCCGACGATGTGCTCAAGTCCCTCGTACCGGTCGACGATGATGCCTAGCTCGGGAACCGCAGATCGCAGCGTTGTCCAAAGGCTCCCATCAGCGTCCTGACCTGGCGCGCACCGATGCCCAGCCGAGGCTGAGAACGAAACACGCGGTTCCGACGAGCACCACGGAGGCGCCGGTGGCGGTTCCGGCCCAGGGCTGCGCCGATAGAATCAGACCGCCAACCGACGACGCGA